>JBBSOR010000020.1:0-41441 GCA_038259535.1 Propionibacteriales bacterium
CCGGATCAAGATCATCATCAAGCCGGTCATCGACCTCGATGCCGAGCTGTCAGCCCCTGGCTATGCGATCCCCGACCGGATCCGCGAACAGATCATCCTCCGCGACCGCACCTGCGTGTTCCCCTGGTGCACCCGACCGGCCCGCGGTTGCGACATCGACCACACCACCGAGTACGACCACCACGCAACCTCAGAAGGCCGAGATCAACCCGGCCCCACGACGACCGCGAACCTCGCCGCCCTGTGCCGGTTCCACCACCGCCTGAAGACCCACACCGCCTGGCGATACGAAGCGGCAGGGCCCGGGGCGTACGTGTGGACCAGCCCCCACGGCCACCACTACCAACGAGACCGACACGGCACCACCGCCCTCGACCCACCCCAGCGACATTGACCCCGCCCCACACCCCGCCACCCACAATGGCGGGGCCACAGGCACGTCGGACTGGCCGCATCCCCCAGGGCGGTCCAGTCCCCGTCAGCGAGTCGTGACAACCTTCTGGGCCGATGCGTAGTCATACGGGTTCGTCATCGATCAAGGGGAATCGTGAGAGCCATCAGTCTGACTGCCGCCTCATTGCTATCCGCGGCCCTGCTCGCGCCGATGAGCACAGCCACCGCAGCGGGCGAGACATGTCAGGGACAGGCGGCGACCATCGTCGGCACGCCCGGGGGCCAGATCACCGGAACGGAGGCCGCGGACGTCATCGTCACGAACGGCGCGACGCGTGTCGAAGCGCTCAGCGGCGATGACCTCGTGTGCGCGACCGGCGAGGACCCCACATTCGGCAGGGGCGTCGTCGCCATCCTCGGCGCGGGGGCCGACACGTTCATCGACTCCAGCGGCGGACAGCACACGATCTACGCGGGCACCGTCGACGGCACCGACGCCGGGGCCGACATCATCCGTTCCACGTCCGGATCCGTGGTGCTCAGCACCGGCATGGCAGGCCAGCCGAACGCCGACATCATCGACCTCGCCTTCGGCGAAGTCAGTTGGAGCGGCATCCAGACCGCCCCGGGCGCGGTGTCGGTGGGCACGGACGGCATCCTGGGCGTTCGATCCGCCAACGGCGACGTGAAGATGGACGCCCGCGGCACCGTGACCGGAGTCGACACGGCGCTCACCTGGACGGGCCAGTTCGACCGATTGGTCTTCTCCACGTCCGCCGAGCACGGGCGGTTCACGTTCCGCGGCACCAGCGGCACCGAGCACGTCAAGGTCGACGCGCCGATGACGTTCGACCGCGACGTGGCGCTCGGCGGCGGCAAGGACTCCTACGAGTCCAACAGCCTGGGCGGAAAGGCGACGCGGATCAAGGGCGACGGCGGACGCAACCAACTGCTGCTCGAACTCGGCAGCCACGACCGGGTGCGCGCCGACCTGAGCCGTTCCCGGGTGACGGCCACCAGGGCGGGCGTGACGGACTCGATCCGCGTGCGCGGCTTTGACGACCTCATCGTGACCGCGAAGCGCGCCGACGTCATCGGCACCAACCGCGCGAACAGGATCGGCGTCATCGCGTGCCGGACGACGGTCAAGGGCAAGAAGGGCCGGGACGACCTCCACGTTGACTCCACCTACAACGGCCTCGGCTCGTGGATCACGCCGCGGTGCGGCACGTCCAAGGCCACGATCTACGGCGGCCGTGGCAACGACTCCATCACTGGAAGCATCGGCAATGACCGCCTCATCGGCGGCCGTGGCAAGGACATCGTGATGGGGCGTCGGGGCGGGTTCGACGTGTGCCAGGGCGAGACGCTTCGGGAGTGCGAGAAGCGCATCTGAGAGCCGCGTCGACGCGGCTCGTGTGCCCCGCAGTGGGTGAGGTGGCAGCGACCTTGGTCGGACGATGGTTTCTCCAAAGCCTCCGCTCATCCCGCTGATCGTGCGCGGGACTGCCGATGTGCGGGCACCCGCCTCGGCTCTTCCGTCACTCTCGGCGTCCTGCATCACCACGACGACCGTCCGCTCGGCTCAGGTCGCACTCGCGTGGCTCTGCGCCGGTGAGGTCCTCGCCGTCGAGGTCCTCGCCGTCGAAGCGGCGCATGCCCACAGGCGAGGCCCCCGTCACGCCTCAGTTGACGACGTAGGTCCCCTGGCCAGCGACGCCGGGCTCACCCACGGCACGCGCCGCGCCGCCCGCGAGCGAGACCGTGACGGCCCCGTCGGTGGAGTCGATACGGACCGGCGGCGATGCCGTGAGCTCGCGGATCTCCCCCACTGCGAGGTTGCCCTTGAAGACCGACTCGCCGGCGCCGTCGCGTACGACGATCCGCGCGCCACCCGAGGCGGCGGTGATCACCACGGCGACCGGGTCGGCCAGCGGGGCGCTCCCGGCGCCCCGCGGACCACCGGACCCGTTGAGCACGGGCGTGGAGCCGCGCAGATCGGGCGGGGTGTCCATCACGAGTCGAGCGATCGACCAGCACAGGATCAGCGCCATCACGACCGCGACCAGCACGGACCAGTTGGGGCCACCGCGGGTGCCGCGGATGGAGCCGTTGACGCCGGTGGCCAGCTCGGCCTCGAAGACCCGGCGCGGGTTGATCGGGGCGTGGGCGTAGCGCTCGGCGTAGGACGCCAGCAGCGGCGCCACGTCGATGCCGAGCACCCGGGCGAGGGTGCGCAGGTGGCCGCGGGCATAGAAGTCGCCGCCGCACGGCTCGAAGTCGTCGACCTCGACGGCCTCGATCACGTGTGGGCGGATCCGGGTGCGCTCGGCGAGCTGGTCGACGGTGAGGCCCAGGCGGGTGCGAGCAGCAGCGAGCTCCGGCCCGATGACCGGGTCCTCGGCCGGCTCGACCTCGAAGTCGTCGAGCACCAGAGGCTCCACCGGCTCACCGGGTCGGGCGATGGCGCGGACGCGGTCGCCCCACGACTGGGTCTCCTCGACCAGGCTGACCCGCCCCGGGCGGCGCAGCTCACGCCCCTCGGGCTGGTCGTCGGCGGCGGGCACGGCGAGGTCGCGGGTGATCTCCGAACGGCGGGCCGAGGTGGACTCGCGCAGCGCGGACGGCGTCGGACTGGCGACGATCGCCTGCTCGACGGGAGCGGCCTCCTCCGCCTCGGGCTCGACCGTCTCCTCCGAGTCCATGATCTCGGAGGTGTCCGGCTCCGCCGGCTCGACCTCCACGACCTGGCTGGCGTCGCGGGCCACCCGGCCCAGCGCCGAGGTGGGGTCGCCGCCGGCGCCGATGACCCGCGTCGAGAGGCCCAGCGGGACCGCGAACGGCGCGCCGTGCAACATCCGGGAGATCGTCACGTGGCGCTTGCCGGCGCCGGTGAGCTCGGCCTCGATCAGCTCGAGGTTGTGCGGCACCACGACCAGGCGTCCGTCGCGGAGCAGGCCGCGGCGCGGAGTGTGCTCGACGTGGTGGACCGCGGTCCAGGGCAGTCCGCGCCAGGCGCGGCCCAGCCGGATCCGGATCCCCTGCGCGTCGGCGACGAGAAGGGGCGTGCGGGCATCGACCAGGCTGGCGAGCCAGTAGGCGCCCAGCACACCCATGGTGGCGACGAAGGCCCAGTCCAGCGCGGAGCCGGTCTGGATGGCCCGCCCGAAGTAGGCGATGGCGACCGCTGAGGCGGTCAGGCCGACGCCGGCGGCGACGCCTGCGTGGCGGCGTACCTCGACTGCCTCCGGGGTGAGGCCCAGGACCTCTCCGTGCTCCCCCGCGATGTCGTCCTGGATCTCCGTCTCCTGGACTGATGCACTCATCAGGCTCCCCCCTCCAACGTCGCGATCACGGAATCAAGCTCGTCGGGCTTCACCAGGACGTCGCGGGCCTTGGAGCCCTCGCTGGGACCCACCACCCCGCGACTCTCCATGATGTCCATCAGGCGCCCGGCCTTGGCGAAACCGACCCGCAGCTTGCGCTGCAGCATCGACGTCGAGCCGAACTGGGTGGACACGACGAGCTCGATGGCCTGCACCACGAGCTCCAGGTCGTCGCCGATGTCGTCGTCGATCTCACGCTTGGACTGCTGCGGCGCGGTGACCTCCGCGATGTAGGTCGGCTCGAGCTGCTGCTTGCAGTGCTGGACGACCTGGTGGATCTCGGCCTCGGTGACCCACGCGCCCTGCACGCGGATCGGCTTGCTGGCGCCCATCGGCAGGAAGAGCCCGTCACCCTGACCGACCAGCTTCTCGGCGCCCGGGGTGTCGAGGATGACGCGGCTGTCGGTGACGCTCGAGGTGGCGAACGCCAGCCGCGAGGGCACGTTGGCCTTGATCAGGCCGGTCACCACGTCCACCGAGGGCCGCTGGGTCGCGAGCACCAGGTGGATGCCGGCAGCGCGCGCCAGCTGCGTGATGCGCACGACGGCGTCCTCGACGTCGCGCGGGGCGATCATCATCCGGTCGGCGAGCTCGTCGACCACCACGAGGAGGTAGGGGTAGGGCGAGAGCACCCGCTCGCTGCCGGCCGGGACCTCGAGCTTGCCGGCACGGACCGCCTTGTTGAAGTCGTCGACGTGGCGGAAACCGAAGTTGGCCAGGTCGTCGTAGCGCATGTCCATCTCGCGCACCACCCATGCCAGCGCCTCGGCGGCCTTCTTGGGGTTGGTGATGATCGGCGTGATCAGGTGCGGGATGCCCTCGTAGGCGTTGAGCTCGACCCGCTTGGGGTCGACCAGGATCATCCGGACCTCGTCGGGCGTGGACCGCATCAGGATCGAGGTGATCATCGAGTTGATGAACGACGACTTTCCCGAGCCGGTCGCGCCGGCGACCAGCAGGTGGGGCATCTTCGCGAGGTTGGCGACGACGAAGCCGCCCTCGACGTCCTTGCCGAGCCCCGACACCATCGGGTGGTGGTCGGAACGGGCCGTGTTGGAGCGGAGCACGTCGCCGAGGGAGACGATCTCCTTGTCGATGTTGGGGATCTCGATCCCGATCGCCGACTTGCCGGGGATCGGGCTCAGGATGCGCACGTCGGCCGACGCCACGGCGTAGGCGATGTTCTTGGAGAGCGCGGTGACCTTCTCCACCTTGACGGCCGGGCCGAGCTCGACCTCGTAGCGGGTGACCGTCGGGCCGCGGGTGTAGCCGGTGACGGCGGCGTCGATGCTGAACTCCTCCATCACCTGCATCAGCCGCTCGACCACCGCGTCGCTGGCCTTGGAGCGCGCCTTGTGCGGCGAACCCGGCTTGAGCGCGGAGTTGTCGGGCAGGGAGTAGGTGATGTCACCGGACAGCGTGAGCTGCTCGACGCGCTGCGGCAGCGGGGTGTGGGGCGGCGGCTCGACCGTGCCGGTGTCGCCGCCGGTGGCTGCCACGGCCGGGGTGACCTCGGTGGGCGCGTCGGCGAACAGGTCGATGCCGAAGTCCTCGACCGGCTCCTCCCCCTCGTCGGGCACAGCCTTCCTCTTGCGCCGCTTCCTCAGCTCGCGGTCCGCCAGGACCGGGCTGTCGTAGGCCGGGTCGCCCAGGTCGGGGTCGACCTCCTCGTCGAGCATCGATCGGCGGCGCGAGCGCACCGGTCGGGTGGGCTCGTCGGCCTCGGGCTCGACGTCGGCGTGGGTGCGGCCCAGAGCCTTGTCGCGCAGGGCGGCCAGGCGCACCGGGATCTGGTAGACGGGCGTGGCGGTGATGATCAGGATGCCGAAGACCGCCAGGAGCGCCAGCAGCGGCACGACGACGTACGACGTCTGCATGAGGTCGAGCAGCAGGCTCGAGGTGACGTAGCCCACCGCGCCGCCGGCCTCCTGGAGGTTGGTCGCGTCACCCAGCACGGGCTGAGGGTTGCCGTTGGCGATGTGCACGATGCCGAGCAGGCCGAGGGCGAAGGCCGCCCAGCCGATGACCTGGCGGCCGGCGGGTCCGTTGCGCTCCGGGTCACGCAGCGTGCGCCAGCCGGCATAGACGAGGAACAGCGGGATGAGCCAGCCGACCTTGCCGACCGCACCCGCGGTGACCGAGCGGGCGAACTCCATGACGCCGCCGGGCAGCTGCCACCACACGGCGGCGGCCGCGACGGTCGCGAGGCCGAAGAGGAACAGGCCGACCCCGTCGCGGCGGTGCTCGGGGTCGAGGTCGCGCGCCGACTGTCCGATCGACCGGGCGACGGCACCCAGGCCGTGCGCGATGCCCAGCCACACGGCCGCGATCCCACGTCCGATCGCTCCGAAGGCCTGGGAGACCGGACCCTGCCCGTTGCGCACGGCACGCGGCGCGGGACGCGCTGCGGGCCGGCGCTTGGACGCGCTGGATCGGCTCCGGCTCTTCGCTGCGGAAGAGGAGGGGCGTTTGCTGGTACTCCGTGATCGGGTGCTCGAACCCTTGCTTGACGTGCTCGAGCTCCGCGACCCCGGCGGGGAAGACGTACGGGTCGCCATGGTCCGAACCCTACGGCTCCGTCCCACCCGTCACATGGATCACAGGGATGCGTGTCGCAGACCCGCCAACCACGGCAGCACCACCGCCATCGTCGGCACGGCGATCAGGGCGACCGCGAGCAGCACCACCGCCCCCGCCTGCCCCCGGTGGCGGCGGGTGTCGCACAGCCCCTCGACCCGGGCGGCCAACGACGACGCGGCCGACCCCAGCGCGCCGGCTGGGGTGGGCGACCCGGCCAGGGCCAGCAGCGCGGACACGAGGGCGCGCCGGTCCCCCGTTCGTACGGCGACGCGGTCGGCGAGCACCTCGACGAGCACCTCGACCTCGTGCCGGGCGGCGCCGCTGGCCACCCACCGGGGAAAGGCGCGGTGCAGCACCGCGAAGGCCTCCAGCACCAGGTCGTGGCGCGCGCGCAGGTGCGCGCGCTCGTGCTCGAGGACAGCTTCGAGCTCGGCCGGGGTGAGCCGGGTGAGCGTCGAGCGCGAGACCACGATCCGCGACCCGCTCATCCCGGGCACGCAGTAGGCCACGGGCAGGTCGTGCTCGAGCACCGACACCCCGTCGTCGACCCGGGCGACGAGGTCGACGCGCTCGCGGTGCACGCGCCGGATCCGCCGCAGCGCGGTGCCCGTGCGGTGACCGCTGAGGAGAAGCCGCCCGGCGACGACCACCGTGAGCGCGCCGGCGAGTGTCGCCACGCCCACGTCCCCGGCTGCCACCGGGGGCTCCCACAGGCGGTCGGTGGCCAGCGAGATCCCCGCCCCGAGCGCGGCGAGGACCGCGGCCAGGGCGGTGCTCTGCCACAGCAGCATCGCGGCGGCCGGCGTACGCCTCAGTCCGGTCCAGCGCGACATCGCCCACGGCAGCGGGCCCGCGAGGAGGACGGCGAGGCCCCCCAGCAGGACAGGGGTGAGCACGATCGCGGGGTCGGCCGTCAGGCCAGGTCGGCGAGGGCGCGGCGCAGCGCGGCGAGGTCCTCGGCGCTGGCCTCGCCCACGAAGGAGACCAGTGCCTGGTCGCGGTCGGCGCCGGTCACCTCGAGCGCCTCGCGCATCAGCTCCGCGGTCATCGCGGCCCGCGTGAGACGGGGCGCATAGCGGAACGCCCGCCCGTCGCGCTCACGCACCACCACGTCCTTGCGGGCCAGCCGGTCGAGCACCGTCATCACGGTCGTGTAGGCCAGGTCGCGACCGGCGAGGCTGTCGTGCACCTCGCGGCCGCTGGCACCGGACCGGGCGGGACGGGCGCTGTCGAGGTCCCACAGGGCTTCGAGGACCGCCTGCTCGAGCTCACCCATCCGGGACCTTGGACTCATGACACAGGAGTCTAGGGGCCCTGTCCGAGGAAGTACGACGCGCCGTAGTATCTACTACAATTCGTAGTACTACTGCGCCGCAGCACCGATCACACAAGGGGTGTGCCCATGGACGTCCTCGACATCGCCCGGTGGCAGTTCGGGATCATCACCGTCTACCACTTCATGTTCGTGCCGCTGACGATCGGGCTCACCGCCGTCATCGCCGGCCTGGAGACCGCCTGGGTGCGGACCGGCAAGGAGGACTACCTCCGGCTGACCAAGTTCTTCGGCAAGCTCTTCCTCATCAACTTCGCCATCGGCGTGGTGACGGGCATCGTGCAGGAGTTCCAGTTCGGGATGAACTGGTCGGACTACTCCCGCTTCGTCGGCGACGTGTTCGGCGCCCCCCTGGCCATCGAGGGCCTGCTCGCGTTCTTCCTCGAGTCGACGTTCCTCGGCCTGTGGATCTTCGGCTGGGACAAGCTCCCCCGCGGCCTGCACGCCGGCTGCATGTGGCTGGTCCACCTCGGCACGCTGGCATCGTCCTACTTCATCCTCGCGGCCAACTCGTGGATGCAGAACCCCGTCGGCTACCGCTTCAACCCCGACACCGGCCGTGCCGAGCTGACGGACTTCTGGGCGGTGATGTTCAACAAGGTGCAGCTCGTGACGTTCCCGCACGTGATCCTGGCGGCCTACATGACCGCGGGGACGTTCCTGCTCGGTGTCTCGGCCTACCTCTACATGAAGAAGAAGCACGAGGCCGACCGCCCGCTCTACCACAGCGCCATCCGCATCGGCGCGGTCGTCACGCTGCTCGCCGGCATCGGCGTCGGCGTCACCGGCGACTTCCAGGGCAAGGTCATGACCGAGGTGCAGCCGATGAAGATGGCGGCCGCCGAGGGCCTCTACGAGACCAGCGAGGGATGCGCACCGTTCTCGATCCTCACGGTCGGCACGCCCGACGGCCAGAACGAGAAGTTCGCGGTCACCGTCCCCTGCCTGCTGTCGTTCCTGGGCACGGGCTCCTTCGACGGGACGGTGCAGGGCATCAACCCGCTCAAGGAGGAGTACGCCGAGACCTACGGCCAGCTCGACGGTGCCGATCCGGCGCAGCGCGCCGGCGACTACGTCCCGGTCATCCCGGTGACCTACTGGTCCTTCCGCTTCATGATGGGCCTCGGCTTCTTCGCCGCCGGCGGTGCCGCGCTGATCCTCTGGCTCACCCGCAAGGGGCGCACGCCGGGAGTCCGCTGGCTCGGCGTCCTGGGCCTGAGCCTCCCGCTCGCCACGACGTTCGCCAGCTCCTGGGGGTGGATCTTCACCGAGATGGGCCGCCAGCCGTGGGTCGTCTTCGGGCTGATGACCACGGAGTCCGGGGTCTCCCCCGGCGTCTCGGTCTTCGAGGCGGCGACGTCCCTGATCGTGCTCACCGCGCTCTACGCCGTGTTGGCGGTGATCGAGATCAAGCTCCTGGTGACCTACGTCCGCAAGGGCGCCGACCCGTTCGAGGAACCGCCCCTCGTGAAGGTCGGCGGCTCCGACGACGACCGCCCGCTCACCTTCGCCTACTGACCCGCCGCCACCCCACCATCCCCATCTGCTGAGGACATCGACATGGAACTGACCACCGTCTGGTTCGCGCTCATCGCCGTGCTCTGGGTCGGCTACTTCTGCCTGGAGGGCTTCGACTTCGGTGTCGGGATGCTGCTGCCGGTGCTGGCCCGCAACGACACCGAGCGCCGCGTCATGATCAACACCGTCGGCCCCGTGTGGGACGGCAACGAGGTGTGGGTGCTGGTCGCGGGCGGCGCGACCTTCGCCGCCTTCCCCGAGTGGTACGCCACGCTGTTCAGCGGCTTCTACCTCCCGCTGCTGCTGATCCTGGTCGCGCTGATCGTGCGCGGGCTGTCGTTCGAGTACCGCCACAAGCGCGACGACGACACCTGGCGCGGCCGGTGGGACCTCGCCCTGATCATCGGGTCGATCGTGCCGGCCCTGCTGTGGGGCGTCGCGTTCGCCAACATCGTCGCGGGCGTGCCGATCGACGCCGACAAGGAGTTCACCGGCACCCTCTTCACGCTGCTCAACCCGTTCGGCCTGCTCGGCGGGCTGGTCACGCTGACCCTGTTCGCCGCGCACGGCGCGATGTTCATCGCACTCAAGACGGACGGTGAGATCCGCCACCGGGCCCGGACGCTCGCCGTGCAGATCGGCGCCGTGGCGGCCGTGCTCGCCGTGGTCTTCCTGTTCTGGACCCAGCTCAAGACCGGTAGCGCACTGAGCGCGGTGGCCTTCGTCGTCGCAGCCCTCGCGCTCGTCGCCGGACTGCTCGCCGCGATGTCCGGCCGAGAGGGGTGGGCCTTCGTCGGCACCTTCGTCACGATCGCGCTGGCCGTGACCGGGCTGTTCCTCGCCCTCTTCCCCGACGTGATGCCCTCGACCGCCGACCCGGCCTTCTCCCTCACCACGACCAACGCTGCGGCGACGGCGTACACCCTCAAGGTGATGACCTGGGTCGCGGTGATCTTCACGCCCGTGGTCCTGGGCTACCAGGCGTGGACCTACTGGATCTTCCGCAAGCGGATCTCCGTCCACCACATCCCCACGCCCACGCCGGCCGACGCCGTCTCGTGAGGCCGCTCGACCCGGCTGCGCTGACCCACCTGCGGCCCGCCCGCGGCGCACTCGCCGTGGTCGTCGCCAGCGGCGTGCTCGGCGGTCTTGCGACCGTGGCCCAGGCGTTCGCGCTCGGGGCGCTCGTGGTCGCCGCCGTGACGCCGCCCGGGGGTGGGTGGCACGGTGCCGCCTGGTGGCTGGCAGGTCTGGTGCTGCTGCGGACCGCGACGGCGTACGTCGGCCAGCGTGCGTCGACGCGCGCCGCGACCGAGGTCTCCGGCGCCCTCCGCGACCGCCTGCTCCAGGCCGCGCGACACCTCGACGACCTCTCTCCGTCGCGACTGGCCGTGCTGGCGACGCGGGGCGTCGCCGGGGTCGAGCCCTACGTCACCCGCTACCTCCCGGCGCTCGTGCCGGCGACCGTGCTGCCGGTGGTGACGCTCGCCGCGATCACCTGGTTGGACCCGCTGTCGGGACTCGTGGTGGCACTGACGCTGCCGCTCGTTCCCGTCTTCGCGATCCTCGTGGGCCTGACCACCCGCGACCGGGCGCGCGTGCAGTGGCGCGCCCTGGAGGCGCTCTCGGGCCACTTCCTCGACGTGGTCCGCGGGCTGCCGACCCTCGTCGCGCACCGGCGGGCCGAAGCCCAGGTCGACACGATCCGCTCGATCACCCACCGCTACCGCCGGGCCACGGTCGACACCCTCAAGGTCGCCTTCGCGTCCTCGACGGTGCTCGAGCTGGTGGCCACCCTGTCCGTCGCGCTCGTCGCGGTGACCGTCGGCCTCCGCCTGGCCTCGGGGTCGATGGACTTCCGGATCGCGCTCACCGTGCTGCTCCTCGCACCGGAGGCCTACTGGCCGCTGCGCCGCGTCGGTGCTGAGTTCCACGCCGCCGCGGAGGGCACCGCCGCCCTCGCCGACGCCGACGCACTGCTGGCCCGTGCCGCCGACCACCTGCCCGGCGCCGTCCGTCCGGCGTCGCCCCGGCTCGCCACCATCGCCCTCGAGATCGGCCACAGTCCCGCCCTGCCCCTGACGACGCCGCTCGAGCTGGCACTCCCCGACCGCGGGCTCGTCGCGATCTCCGGACCGTCGGGCTGCGGCAAGTCGACCCTCCTCGCGACCCTGCGCGGCGAGCTGCCGCCGCTGTCCGGCACGGTCACCGTCGACGGCACCCCGCTCGGCGACGTCGACCCGGCGTGGTGGCGCGACCGCGTCGCGTGGGCGCCGCAGCGCCCGTGGCTCCTCGCCGACACGATCGCCGCCAACGTGCGCCTGGGCCGGCCCGCGGCTCACGACAGCGAGGTGTGGGAGGCGCTGGCGAGCGTCGGCCTGGCGGAGGTCGTAGGACACCTGCCCGACCGCCTCGCCACCGTGCTCGGCGAGGACGGCGCGGGGCTCTCCGCCGGCCAGCGCTCCCGGGTCGCCCTGGCCCGGGTCGTCCTGTCCCAGCGCCCGGTCGTGCTGCTCGACGAGCCCAGCGCGCACCTCGACGAGGAGACCGAGCAGGTCCTCCTCGACACCGTCGCCGCGCTGGCGCGCACCCGGCTCGTGCTGGTCGTGGCCCACCGCCCGGCCGTGCTGGCCGCCGCCGACCGGGTCATCGAGCTGTCGCCCGCCGCCCCCCTCCGCCCCGCCCTCGTGACGGTGGCGGCACCCGACCCCGGATCGGGGTCTGCAGATGTCGTACGCCGCCATCGGTCGGCCCCGGTCCGGCCCACCCCGAGGCCGAGCGCGATCATCGACGCACCGGAGGACCGGCAGCGCTGGGGACTTCGCACCGCGACGCTTCTCGGTGCCCTGTCGACCGCATCGGGCGTGGCCCTGACGGCGACCGCCGGGTGGCTGATCACCCGTGCCAGCGAGCAGCCGCCGGTGCTCCACCTCATGGTGGCCATCGTCGGCGTGCGGCTCTTCGGCCTGGCCCGGCCGGTGCTGCGCCATGCCGAGCGCGTGTTGAGCCACGATGCGGTGCTCCGCGAGCTGGCCGAGCGGCGCGCGCAGGTCTTCGCCGACCTCGTCCCGCTCGTCCCCGGGCGTCTCGGTCCACGGCGCGGTGACCTCCTGACCCGGGTCGTGGACGACGTCGACGCGCTGCTCGACGACCGGCTCCGCGTGCGCCAGCCGCTCGCCACGGCCGCGATCGTCGGACTCGGCGCCGCCGCGTTGACCGGCCTGTTCGACCCTGCCGCCGGACTCGTCGTGCTCGCGGTGGCGGCCACCGGCGGGATCGCCTTCTTCCTGGGACGTCGGGGCGCCTCGGTCACCGAGGCGCTGGTCGTGACCCGGCGGGCCGCGCTGGGCACCCGGGTCGAGGAGGTCGCGCACGGCCTGCGCGAGCTCGAGCAGTGGGGTGCCACCGACCGCGCCCTGGCGGCCGTGCGCGCGGAGTCCGCGGCCCTCGCCGACGCCGTACGCAGGTCGTCGCGCACCGTCGCCGCCGGCACCGCCCTCACCGGCGCGGCGGCCGGGCTCGGGGTGGTCGCCATCGCCGCGGTCGTCGATCCACTCACGGTCACGCCCGCGATCCTGGCCCTGCTCCTCCTCGTGCCGCTGGCCCTGGCCGACGCCACCTCCGGCCTCGCCGACGCCGGTGCGCTCTCGGTGCGGGCGCGGGCGGCCAGGCTCCGGCTCGAGGCGCTCGCAGCCACCTCCCCCGCGGTGAGCGACCCGACGCGCCCGGAGCCGTTGCCCGGCACCCACGGCATCGAGATGGAGCGGGTCCACCTCGGCTGGACGGACCGGCCGGTGCTGGCACTGGACCACCTCACGGTGCGCCCCGGCGAGCACCTCGGCATCACCGGCCCCTCCGGCTCCGGCAAGTCCACCCTCGCCGCCACGCTCGTGCGCTTCATCGACCCGGTGTCGGGTGGCGCGCTGCTCGGCGGCACCGACCTGCGGCGGCTGGCACTCGACGACGTACGCCGCACGGTCGGGTTGGTAGACGACGACCCGCACGTGTTCGCCTCGACGGTGGCCGAGAACGTACGCCTGGCCCGGCCGGGCGCCACGGACGAAGAGGTCCGCACCGCACTTGCGCGCGCCCGCCTCGGGACGTGGGCCGAGGGCCTGCCGGACGGGATCCACACCCACGTCGGATCAGGGTGGCGCGAGGTGTCGGGCGGAGAGCGGGCCCGGCTCGCTCTCGCCCGGTCGCTCCTGGCCGACCCGCCGGTCCTGGTGCTGGACGAGCCGACGGCTCACCTCGACGGCGCCACCGCCCGCGCCGTGGCCGAGGAGATGATCGGCTCGGCGACGCGCGCGGGACGCTCGCTGGTGTGGATCACCCACGGCACCGTCGGCCTCGAGGCGATGGACCGGGTGGTCCGGCTCGAGGCCGAGGACCCGATCGAGGTCAGTCCGTCGCTCGTGGGGACCGCAGCGGCAGGGTGAACCGGAAGCTGCTGCCCTTGCCGAGCTCGGAGGTCAGCGAGAGCGTGCCTCCGTGGGACTCGGCGATGCGTTGCGCGATCGGCAGGCCCAGGCCGGTGCCCGGCACCGACAGTGCGTTGGGGTTGGTCGAGCGGTGGAACGCCGAGAAGACATGGCCCTGGTCGGCCACCGAGATGCCGAGGCCGGTGTCGGTCACGTCGACGCAGACCTCGTCCTCGCCCACGGTCATCGAGACCACGACGGAGCCGTCCTCGGGGGTGTACTTCACGGCGTTGTCGACCATGTTGTCGATGACCCGGGCGAGCTCCTCGGGGTCGCCGAAGACCACCACCGGCACGGCCCCGGGAGGCGTGAAGACCAGGCTGACGCCGGCCTGGTTGGCGCGGATCCCCAGCAGGTCGACGCTCGCCTCGCACAGCTCGGCGAGGTCGACGGGCCGACGGACGGTCTCTCGGCGACCCTGGAGCCGTGAGTAGTGCAGCAGGTTGGCGACCAGGTGGTTGAGGCGCTGGGCGTTGCGGGTGATCGCGTCGAGCGAGGTGAGGTCGGGATATCGATCGGCGATCAGTTCGGCATGGCCCAGGATCGCGGTCAGCGGCGTCTTGAGCTCGTGGGAGATGGTCGCGATCAGCTCGCTGCGATAGCGCGCGAGCTCGCGCAGCTCCTGGACGAGCCGCTGCTCGGTCTCGAGGACCCGGGAGGCGCGGACGATCTGCGCCAGCAACCGACCGACCTCCAGCACGGCGTCCGCCTCGGTCACCGTCATCGGCCGCGCCGTGCGGGCGTAGCCGAGGACGAGGTAGCCGACGAGGTCGTCCCGCGAGACCAGCGGGCACACGATCGCGCGGTCGACCCCCACGCCCCGCATCAACCTCTGCAGCGACGCGGCGCTGAGCGGCAACGCCGCCGACGAGGCGTCGTGCAGCCCGATCTCGATCAGGGCCGGCGGCCCCTCGAGCGCCCCCAGGTCGTCGCGGACCTCGGGCACGTCGAACTCGGGCAGGTAGGGCCGTGGCATACCGACCCCGACCTGGGTGCCCTGCACGTCCGCGGGGAAGGTGCGGACCACCGCCTGGACCGTGCCGAACGCCTCCGCGACCGCGGCCATGGCGGTGCCCAGCGCCTGGACCAGGCTGTGCTGGGTGCCGGCACCGGCGACCGTGGTGAGCATCTGGTCGAGCCGAAGCCGGTCGGTCAGCCGCTCGCGCTCGCGCGCGTTGGACAGCGCCACGCCGGCCTGCACCGCGAACATCTCCAGCAGCTCTCGGTCGGTCTCGTCGGGCACCCGCGAGTCGTGGGGAAGGTCCACGGCCATGTTGCCCAGCAGCTCTCCTGCTGCTGAGTAGAGCGGGGCGTACAGCGCGTGCTGCGGGTGCCACGCGTCCGGGATCTCGCCGGGCTCGAACTCCGGGATCCAGGCGGCCTGCAGCCGCTCGTTCGACACCCGACCGGCCGGGATGAACCGCAGGATCCCCCACTTGTCGGCCTGGCGGAACTCGTCGAGGATCTGCTCCGCCGGCGTGCGCCGGTGCAGGATCTCCGCGACCACCTCGGGCGGCCCGACCACGTGGCTCATCACCAACGTGTCGCCCTCGAGGCGCGCGATGGCGACCACGCCGTAGCCCAGCACGTCGGCGACACCGTGGGCGATCTCCTCGAGGATCACCTCGGTGTCGGTGGACGAGTTGACGCGACGCATCAGCTCGGCCAGACGGCTGAGGGCGCCGAGGTTGTGCGGCATCAGGCCTCGATGACCACGGGGATGATCATCGGACGGCGACGGTGGGCCCGGTTGACCCAGCGACCGACGACGCGCCGGATGGTCTGCTGGAGCTGGTAGCTGTCGTGGGCGCCCTCCTTCACCGCCGCGTCGATCGCGTCGATGATCGGCTGGCGGATGTCGGCGAAGGTGGTCTCGTCCTCGGCGAAGCCGCGGGCGTGGATCTCCGGGCCGGAGACGACCTTGCCGGTCACCGAGTCCACGACCACGATCACCGACAAGAAGCCCTCCTCGCCGAGGATGCGACGGTCCTTCATCGATGCCTCGGAGATGTCGCCGATCGTGGTGCCGTCGACGAAGACGTAGCCGACATCGACCTTGCCGACCACCTTGGCGACGCCGTCCACGAGGTCGACGACGACGCCGTCTTCGGCGAGGACGACGTTCTCGACACCGGTCGCACGGGCGAGGTCGGCGTTGGCGCGCATGTGGCGGACCTCGCCGTGCACCGGCATGACGTTGCGGGGCTTGACGATGTTGTAGCAGTAGAGGAGCTCGCCGGCGCTGGCGTGACCGGAGACGTGCACGAGGGAGTTGCCCTTGTGCACGACGTTGGCGCCCAGGCGCGAGAGCCCGTTGATCACGCGGTAGACGGCGTTCTCGTTGCCCGGGATCAGGGAGCTGGCCAGCACGACGGTGTCGTTGGGCTCGAGGTGCACGAAGTGGTGGCTGCTCTGGGACATCCGGCTGAGCGCTGCGAGTGGTTCACCCTGCGACCCGGTCGAGATCAGGACCTGCTTGTGAGGCGGCAGGTCGGCGAGCTCCTTGGCCTCGACCATGGTCCCCGGAGGGACCGTGAGGTAACCGAGCTCCTGGGCGATGGCCATGTTGCGCACCATGGAGCGCCCGACGTAGGTGACCTTCCGGCCGTGCGCGACCGCCGCGTCGAGCACCTGCTGGACGCGGTGCACGTGGGAGGCGAAGCAGGCCACGATGATCCGCTGCTCGCTCTTGGCGAACACCCGGTCGAGCACGGGCGCGATGTCCTTCTCGGAGGTGGTGAATCCCGGCACCTCCGCGTTGGTCGAGTCCACGAGGAACAGGTCGACCCCCTCGTCGCCGAGGCGGGCGAACTCGTTGAGGTCGGTGATCCGCCCGTCGAGCGGGAGCTGGTCCATCTTGAAGTCGCCGGTGTGGAGGACCACGCCTGCGCCGGTGCGGATGACGACCGCGAGCGCGTCGGGGATGGAGTGGTTGACCGCGATGAACTCGAGCACGAACGGCCCGAAGGTGATCGTCTGGCCTTCGGCGACCTCGTACTGAGGAGCCTCCTTGAGGCGGTGCTCGCGCAGCTTGGAGCCCAGCAGGGCCAGGGTCAGCTTCGAGCCGACGAGCGGGATGTCGCCGCGCTCGCGCAGGAGGTACGGCGTCGCACCGATGTGGTCCTCGTGGCCGTGGGTCAGCACCAGCGCCTCGACGGCGTCCAGGCGGTCCCGGATCGGATCGAAGTCGGGCAGGATCAGGTCGACGCCGGGGTGGTGGTCCTCGGGAAACAGCACGCCGCAGTCGACGATGAGCAGCCGGCCGTCGTACTCGAAGACCGTCATGTTGCGACCCACCTCGCCCAGCCCACCGAGCGGGATGACCCGCAGGCCTCCGGCCGGAAGGGGGGCGGGCGCGCTCAGGTCGGGGTGGGGATGGCTCAAGGTGTTCCTCGGTTCGTGGGACAGGTCTGGTGGGACAGGTCAGGTGGGCAGACGGTTCAGAGGAGGCCTGCAGCGGCGAGGCCACTGCGGAGTGCAGCGACCTCGTCGTCCGTCAGGGCGACCAAGGGGCCGCGGACGCGGCGGTTGTCGATCACGCCCAGCAGCTCGAGGGCTGCCTTGGCGGTGGTGGCTCCATAGTTGGGCACGCCCATGAGGGCATCGAAGGCCGGGACCAGGGAGGTGTGGATCCGCAGGGCCTCGGCGTGGTCGCCACGGCCCCAGGCGTCGATCATCGCAGCGAGCTGGGTGCCGGCGGCGTGAGCGACGACGGACACGAGTCCGACTCCCCCGTAGGCGAGGTAGCCCAGGGTGGCCACGTCGTCGCCGGAGTAGACGGCGTAGCCCATGTCGACGAGCCGGGCGGTGCGCGGCAGGAGACCGGAGGCCTCCTTGACCGCGACCACCTGCTCGTGGTCCCGCATCGCCTCGTAGGTGTCGAGCTCGATCAGGGTGGCGGTGCGGCCGGGGACGTCGTAGAGCATCACCGGGAGGTCGGTCGCCCGGACGACCGAGGTGAAGTGGTGGCGCAGCCCGACCTGGCCGGGCTTGTTGTAGTAGGGGCTGACCAGAAGCACGCCGTCGACGCCGATCTTCTCCGCCTGACGGGCCAGCTCGACCGAGTGGGCGGTGGCGTTGGTGCCGACGCCCGCGATGACCGTGGCTCGGTCACCGACCGCGTCCTGGACGGCGCGCAGGATCTCGCCGTCCTCGGCGACCGACGTGGTCGGGCTCTCCCCTGTCGTGCCGCTGACGACGACACCGTCGTTGCCTTGGTCGACGAGGTGGGCGGCGATCCTCGCCGTGGCGTCGAGGTCGACGCTGCCGTCCTCGTGGAACGCGGTGGCCATCGCCGTGAGCAGGCGGCCGAACGGGACGTTGGAGCTCATGGTCAAAGGCTATCGCCCTGCCCCGGCCGAGTGCGCAGCGACGAGCCGCATGGTCGACACCTGCCCTCGAGCCACCTCCGGGCCTACGCTGGCCCATGGCCTACGACGAGGTGCTGGCGCAGCGGATCCACGACCTGCTCGACGGGGAGGCGGGGCTGACGTCGCGCAAGATGTTCGGGGGGCTCGGCTTCATGCTCGACGGTCACATGGCTGTCGCGGCGGCGAGCTCGGGGAGCCTGATGGTCCGGGTCGGGTCGGCCGATGCGCAGGCGTGGCTCTCCGAGCACGCGCAGCCGATGGAGATGAGCGGGCGCACCATGACCGGCTGGCTGCTGGTCGACCGCGAGGCGCTGGTCGGCGACGAGCAGCTCCGGGTCTGGGTCGACCGAGGTGTGGACCACGTCCGCACCCTGCCGCCGAAGCAGGGCTAGCGAGCGACGCGCCGACGCCGGCGGCTCCAGGTCATGGCGCGGTGGACGCCGCCCGTATCACCGGGAGCACGTGGTGCTCGAGCATCGGAGCGAGGTCGTCGGGGTGGCCGTCCAGCGGGGTCCACCTGACCTCGGCGATCTCGGCCGACGCGAGGGGCTCGCCGTCGCACTCGACCCAGAAGACCGTCGAGTGCAGCGTGTGGCCCGGCTCGTTGGCGGCCTCGGAGAAGAACTCGCCGAGCAGGGTCGCCTCCTCGATCACCAGGCCGACCTCCTCGTACGTCTCGCGCAGCGCCGCGTCGCGCGGCGACTCCCCCGGCTCCAGCTTGCCGCCGACCAGCATGAAGCGCTCGGTGCCCTGCTTGCGGACCGTCAGCACGCAGCCGTCGCGCACCAGCGCCACGGCCGCGACCACGATGTCGGCGCTCGCAGGATCGGCGGTCATCAGCTGCGCTCCTGCCATGTCTGGGTCACGGTGAGTCACGACCCGAGCGCCCGGCGGACGGCGTCGAGCGCCTGGTCGTCGCGAAGCCCGAGCGTGCGCACCGTTGCTGCGTAGGTGGCCGCCGCCGTGCGCAGCGAGCGCTCCACACCACGGCCCGCGACGAACGTGCCGGCGCGCCCGCGCGTCTCGACGACGCCGAGGGCCTCGAGCTCCTTGTAGGCGCGGGCCACGGTGTTGGCGGCGAGGTCGAGCGAGGCGGCGAGGGTGCGCACCGGCGGCAGCCGGAACCCCGCGGCCAGCGCACCGGACTCGACCTGCGCGCGGATCCCGTCGCGCACCTGCTCGAACGGTGGGACACCCGAAGCCGGGTCGACCGAGAGGTTCACGCCGCCGGATCCATCCGCTCGAGCCACACCCGCTCGTAGCCGTCGAAGCCCTCGCGCGCGGTCTCCACCCACTCCCCGGCGGGGAACTGGGGGTAGTGCACGTCGCCCTCCGGCTCGAGGTCGACCTCGGTCAGCACCTGGTGCGTCGCGTAGGGCAGGAGCGTGGCGTAGACCTCTCCTCCCCCCGCCACCATCAGGTCGCCCGGCTGAGCGGAAGCGAGCTCGAGCGCCTCCTCGACGGTGTGGGCGACCAGCACCCCCTCGTGGGCCCAGCCGGTGTGGCGGGTCAGCACGATCGTCGTACGCCCGGGAAGGGGCCGCCCGATCGACTCGAAGGTCGTGCGCCCCATCAGCAGGGTGTGACCCCACGTCAGCTCCTTGAACTGGGCCTGCTCGCCGGGGAGGCGCCACGGGATGTCCGGGCCGTTGCCGATGACCCGGTTGCGCGCGTGGGCGGCGACGAGGACCACGCGCTGGTCCGCGCGAGGGGCGCTCATACGGCGATGGGCGCCTTGATGCCCGGGTGCGGGTCGTAGCCCGCGACCGCGATGTCCTCGAGGTCGAAGCCGTCGATCTCGGTGATGTCGGGGTTGAGCACCAGCCGCGGAAGCGGACGGGGGTCGCGGGAGAGCTGGAGCCGGGCCTGGTCGACGTGGTTGAGGTAGAGGTGGGCGTCACCCATCGTGTGCACGAACTCCCCCACCTCGAGGCCGGTCACCTGCGCAACCATGTGCGTCAGGAGGGCGTAGGACGCGATGTTGAACGGCACGCCGAGGAAGGAGTCGGCCGAGCGTTGGTAGAGCTGGCAGCTGAGCCGGCCGTCAGCGACGTAGAACTGGAACAGCGTGTGGCACGGCGGCAGCGCCATGTCGTCGACGTCCGCGACGTTCCACGCCGAGACGATGTGGCGGCGCGAGTCGGGATTGGTGCGGATGCCTTCGACCAGTCGGGCGACCTGATCGACGTGGCGCCCGTCCGGCGTCGGCCACGACCGCCACTGGTAGCCGTAGACCGGGCCGAGGTCGCCGTCGTCGTCGGCCCACTCGTCCCAGATCGAGATGCCCCGGTCCTGCAGCCACTTCACGTTCGTGTCGCCGCGCAGGAACCACAGCAGCTCACCGAAGACCGAGCGGGTGTGCACCTTCTTGGTGGTCACCAGCGGAAAGCCCGCGGCGAGGTCGAAGCGCATCTGGTGTCCGAACACGCTCAGCGTGCCGGTGCCGGTGCGGTCGGTCTTCTCCACGCCGTCGTCGAGGATCCGCTGGAGCAGGTCGAGGTAGGCGCGCACGGAAGGACTCTACGACCTCGGCACCCGCGCCTCGGCGACGACGCACGAGACGTCGAAGGCGAACCCCGAGGTCAGCGGCGCCAGCGCACCCGCGCACAGTCCGGCGAAGCTCCGCGCGTACGCCTGCGCCACACCGGTCCACAGTTCCTCAGCCACCATCCGGAGGCTACCGACCGCTGTTTGCTACCCGTCGGTTGGCGGTTTGGGTGGCCATTCAGGCGCCGGGCCGCCCCCAACCCGCCAACTCACCAGTTGGCCAGCCAACTCGTGAGTTGGCGACCAGCCCAGCCGGCGACCAACCCAGCCCCAGCCCCGCTCACCTCAGCCGGATCGAGCCCTCGGCCTCGACGATCGTGCGGGGCGCTGCGCAGGTCGAGACCGTCGGGCACACCACCAGCGCCCGACGACCGGACTCCGACTGGCGGACGGCGTCCCGGGCCCCGCCGCGGCTCGAGGAGTCGATCAGGTGGGCCCACCCGCCGCCGGGCAGTGGGGCGCTCTGGATGCGGGTGTCGTAGCGCCCCGGCGGCAGGTAGGCGGGCGGGGACGTCGGCTCGTCGAGCTCGGCGGGCACGTCGTCCAGCCAGTCCACCTCTCCGTCGGCGGCCACGCGCACGACCGCCCCGGTGCGCAGCCGGGCGACGACGTCGGGGCCGGCGGCGGTGAACTCCTCGATCCCGGCGAGCTCGACCACCACGTCGGCGAGGTGCAGCTCGTTGGCGGAGTACCAAACGACCGGGAGGGGATTGGCCTGCTCGCGCACCGCCGGCGGCTCGGGTCGAGTCGCCCACCACATCCACCCGGCGACCGTTGCCGCGCCCACGGCCAGCCACAGCACGCCGCGGCGCGCGGTGCGCCGTCGTCGCGACGACCGGACCTGCGCAGCCCTGTCCAGCCACTCGTGGGGCGCGTCGTGCGGGTCGATGGGGCGTACGCCGTGGGGTGCCGCCTCACCCGATCGCGCGGGCAGGCCGGTGCGTTCGCGCAGCTCCGCCCACAGGCTGACGTCGACCTGCTCGTCGCGCACGCGCCGCGACCACGAGCGACGGCTCGCGAGCAGGGTCTCGGCCACCGCCAGTCGGGCGGTGGCGGCGGGCACGCCCTCGTCCTCGAGACCTCCGACGAGGTCGGGCCAGCGGGCGTCGACGTAGCGCGTGAAGTCGGGATCGGCGGTCACGTCTGGTGCTTCGGTGCGGGGACCGGCTGCGGATGGCTCAGGCGCTGAGCGACATCGGCCCGTAGACCTGTCGCTCGTGCTCGAAGAGGGTCACCGCGGCCACCCCGTGCTCGGCCAGGTCCGCCCAGATCTCACCGACCCAGGACTCGGCGTCGCCCTGCGTGCCGAAGCGCTGGTCGGCATGCTCGACGATCTCCACCGGCTCACCGGCGGCGTCCTCGAGGAGCCACCACCACGGCCGGTCGGAGGCGGAGGGCTGACGGAACGTCGGGGGCTGTCCGGGCAGCACGTCAGGACTCCTTCACCGACGGGTCGACGAACGGCGGCTTGACGAGCTGGAAGATCTCGCGCCGGCCCCGGATGTCGACGCCGACCTGCGCGTCCTCCGCGACCAGCACCGGGATGAGCGCCAGGCCGATCCCCTTCTTGAGCGTCGGCGAGAACGTGCCGGAGGTGATGTCGGCGAGGGGCACGTCCTGGGTCAGGGTCACGCCCATCCCGGGGCGCGGGATCCCCCGGTCGACGGCGACCAGGCCGCGCAGGCGGCGCCGGGGACCCTCCTCCCTGACCTTCGTGACCGCGTCGCGACCCCAGAAGGCGTCCTTCTTCCAGCCCACCGCCCACGACAGGCCGGCCTCGACCGGGTTGGTCTCGAGGCTGATGTCCTGGCCGTGGAGCGGGTAGCCCATCTCGGTGCGCAGCGTGTCGCGGGCCCCCAGCCCGCAGGCGGCGATGCCGTACTCCTCACCGGCCTCCATCAGCCGGTCCCACAGCTCACCGGCGGCGGAGTTGGCCACGACGAGCTCGTAGCCACGCTCGCCGGTGTAGCCGGTGCGGCAGACCACGACGCCCACGGCGTCACCACCGGCGCCGGCCGACTCGAACGGAGCCTCGACGAACGACATGTAGGCGTGACCGGTGGGCAGCCCGACCTTCTCCAGCACCTCGTCGGAGCGGGTGCCCTGGACGGCGAGGACGGCGTAGTCGTCGTGGTGGCTGACCACCTTGACGCCCTCGGGCGCCGCCTCCTGGAGTCGCCGCACGACCTCCGCGGTGTTGGCCGCGTTGGGGATGAGGAGCACGTGCTCGTCGTCGTGCCAGTAGGCGATGAGGTCGTCGACGATGCCACCCGACTCGTCGAGGCAGAGCGTGTATTGCGCCTGGCCGACGTGGATCTTGGCGAGGTCGTTGGAGAGCGTGGCATTGACGAAGTCGGCGGCACCCGACCCCGACACCATGGCCTTGCCGAGGTGGCTCACGTCGAAGATGCCGACGGCCTCACGGACGGCCGTGTGCTCCTTGACCACGCCGGTCCGATATTCCAGCGGCATCGACCACCCCCCGAACTCGGCGAACTTCGCACCGAGGGCCTCGTGACGGTCGTGGAGGGGCGACTGCTTGAGCGTTCCGGCCATGCCGCGAAACCTACCCCAGCGCCCGGACGTCCATGACTCGCCTAACATGCGCGGGTGACCTCGTACACGCTGCGCAGCTCCAGCCCCGCCAAGACCCGTGCCGACGCCGTGGTGGTGGGTGTCGTGGCAGGCGCCAAGGGACCCCAGCTCTGCGAGGCGGCCGAGGAGGTCAGCAAGGCCTACGGTCGTCGGCTGCGGCCGTTCCTGACGACCATGGGGGTGACCGGCAAGGCGGGCGAGGCGGTCAAGGCGCCGACCCGCGACGAGGTCAACGCACCCCTGCTGGTCTTCGTCGGCCTCGGCGAGGACCCGAACGATCCCGTCGCCGTACGACGCGCCGCGGGCGTCGCGGCGCGCAGCGTCGCCAACGCCGCGTCGGTCGCCCTCGCACTGCCGAGCCAGACCCCTGAGCTGATCGAGGCCGTCGTCGAGGGCCACCGCCTCGGTGGCTACACGTTCACCGCCTACAAGTCGAAGCAGGGCGAGACCACCGAGCCCAGCGACGTCGTCGTGCTGAGCGCGATCGCGCGTCGGGCCGAGGCGGTCGCGGCCCTCGAACGCGCGGAGATCCTCGCGGACGCCGTCGTGCTGTGCCGCGACTGGGTCAACACGCCGCCCCGCGACTGCACTCCCCCGCTGCTCGCCGCCCTCGTGACCGAGGCGCACAAGACGGTCACCAAGGGGCGTGGCGCGCCCAAGGTGAAGCTGGAGGTCTTCGACCACGACCAGCTCGCCGAGATGGGTTGCGGCGGCATCCTGAGCGTCGGCGACTCCTCGGAGTCGCCGTCGCGCCTCGCGAAGCTGACGTGGTCACCGAAGGGCGCGGTCGTCCACCTGGCGCTCGTCGGCAAGGGCGTCACCTTCGACTCCGGCGGCCTCACCATCAAGCCCTCGTCGAGCATGGTCAACATGAAGGGCGACATGGCCGGTGCGGCCAGTGTCGTCGCCGCCACCCTCGCGATCGCCCGCCTCGGCCTGCCGATCAAGGTCACCACGTTCGCCCCGATGGCGGAGAACATGGTCTCGGCCACCTCGACGCGCCCCGGGGACGTGATCACCATGCACAACGGCACGACCGTCGAGATCGCCAACACCGACGCCGAGGGCCGGATGCTGCTGGGCGACGCGCTCTCGATGGCCGTCGACGAGAAGCCCGACGTCCTGATCGACATCGCCACGCTCACCGGTCACATGCAGCTGGCGCTCGGCGACAAGGTCGGCGCCGTGATGGGCACTGACGACCAGGTCCCCGCCGTCCTCGCGGCCGGCGTCGCCGCCGGTGAGCAGCACTGGCGGATGCCGATCCCCGAGGAGATGACGGAGCGGATCCACAGCTCCAAGGTCGCCGACCTGCTCCAGCACGACTGGGTGCGCTGGGGCGGTGGCCTCTACGCCTCGGCGTTCCTGCGCGAGTTCACCGACGGCCTGCCGTGGGCGCACCTCGACATCGCCGGCAAGGAGATGAACACCGGCGGCCCCTACGGCCACGTCCCTTCGGGCGCGACCGGTTTCGGCGTCACCACGCTCGTCGAGCTCGCCCGGGCACTGGCCGTCGACGCCGGTTGATCGACGCACGGGCCCATCGCCTGCTCACGGACCGTTGAGCTTGCGGTCTGCCTTCTTGCGCGCGTTGTAGTCGCGCATCCGCTGCGGCACGCCGACAACGGCGGCGTCGTACGACGGCACACGGTGACGGTTGGCGAAGTCGTGGGCCCACTTCACGCTCGGCACGCGTCGCCGCGTCCACTCGCCGTCGTGGGCGACGAGGAGGATGGTCACGTCACTGACAGCGGTGCGCGGCTCGACGAAGCCCTCGACGCCCTGGCGGGTCGTCACGAACTTCTCGAGATGGCGCACGTCCTCGCCGTCGGAGGCGCGGACACGGGTGGACCCCGTGCGCGTGGCGTCGCGCGCGGGACGACTGGTGCGCCCCTTGCGCCGGAAGCGATCGAACAGACCCATGGCGGACATTGTGCCGGGGCGTCCCTCACCGCGCCCACAGTTCGGCTTCCTCGATCGACCCTGACCCGGTGTGGACAGGCTCACAAAGAGTGCAAAGATGGTCGCGGTCCAAGGCAGTCGAGCGGGTGGAGGGAAATCAGTGGCGGACGGTGAGTTCGACGTCCTCGTCCTCGGGGCTGGTTCGGGTGGTTACGCCTGCGCCCTGCGAGCGGCCCAGCTGGGCCTGACGGTGGGCCTGGTCGAGAAGGGCAACCTCGGAGGCACCTGCCTCCACGTGGGCTGCATCCCGACCAAGGCGCTCCTGCACGCCGCCGAGGTCGCCGACTCGGCCCGTGAGGCCGGTCAGTTCGGGATCTCCGCGACCCTCGACGGCATCGACATGCCCGGGGTCAACGCCTACAAGGACAAGGTCGTCGACCGGCTCTTCAAGGGCCTCGCCGGCCTGATCAAGTCGCGCGGCATCACCGTCATCGAGGGCGCCGGCACGCTGACCGGCCCCCGCACCGTGACCGTCGAGGGCACCGACTACACCGGGCGCCACGTGGTGCTCGCCTCCGGCTCCTACAGCCGCACGCTCCCCGGCCTCGAGCTCGACGGCGAGAAGGTCATCACCTCCGAGCACGCGCTGCGCCTCGATCGCGTGCCGACCTCCGTCATCGTGCTCGGCGGTGGCGTCATCGGCTGCGAGTTCGCCAGTGTCTGGAAGTCCTTCGGCGCCGACGTCACCATCATCGAGGCCCTCCCGCGGCTGGTCGCCGTCGAGGACGAGGCCTCCTCCAAGGCCCTGGAGAGGGCCTTCCGCAAGCGGAAGATCTCCTTCCTCACCGGCACGTCCTTCAAGAGCGTCGCGACCACCGACACGGGCGTCGCCGTGACCGTCGAGGGCGCCGACGGCGATCAGAGCGTGGTCGAGGCCGAGCTCCTCCTGGTCGCGGTCGGGCGCGGCCCGTCCACCGACGGTCTCGGCTACGCCGAGCAGGGCGTCGAGATGGACCGGGGCTTCGTCCTCGCCGACGAGCGCTGCCGCACCAACGTCGACGGCGTCTACGCCGTCGGGGACATCGTGCCCGGCCTCCAGCTCGCGCACCGCGGCTTCCAGCAGGGCATCTTCGTGGCCGAGGACATCGCCGGCCTCGACCCGCGCCCCATCGACGAGTCGGGCATCCCGCGGGTGACCTACTCCCACCCGGAGATCGCCTCCGTCGGCCTCGACGAGGCCACCGCCCGTGAGCTGCACGGGGACGCCGTCACCACGGTGACCTACGACCTCGGCGGCAACGGCAAGAGCCAGATCCTGCAGACCCAGGGCTTCGTCAAGCTCGTCGGTCTCACCGACGGCCCCGTGCTCGGCGTCCACATGGTGGGAGACCGGGTCGGCGAGCTCATCGGCGAGGCCCAGCTGATCTACAACTGGGAGGCACACGCCGACGACGTCGCGCCGCTCGTGCACGCCCACCCCACCCAGAACGAGGCGCTCGGCGAGGCCCACCTGGCCCTGGCCGGCAAGCCGCTGCACGCACACTCCTGATCAGCCCCGAGAATTTCCCCACACACACGCGAGCGAAGGACACCCATGGCCTCCGAAGTCACCCTCCCCGCACTCGGTGAGTCCGTCACCGAGGGCACCGTCACCCGCTGGCTCAAGCAGGTCGGTGACACGGTTGCCGTCGACGAGCCGCTGCTCGAGGTCTCCACCGACAAGGTCGACACCGAGATCCCCTCCCCGGTCGCGGGGACGCTGCTCGAGATCACGGCCAACGAGGACGACACCGTCGAGGTGGGCGCGGTCCTGGGCGTGATCGGCGAGGAGGGCGAGTCCTCCGCAGACGCCACCGACACGGCCGAGCCCGAGGCGCAGCCCGCCGACGAGCAGGAGTCGGAGAAGAAGGCCGAGCAGGAGGAGCAGGTCGCCGAGGAGACCGGCGAGCTGCCGGCCGGCGACACGACCCCCGAGTCCGAGAAGGACGACGCCGCCACACAGGAGGAGCCCGCCGCCGAGCAGGCCTCGAGCAGCTCCGCCGGCGATTCGGGCGGCGGCTCGGGCGGCGGGTCCGGCACGGCCGTGACCCTGCCCGCCCTGGGTGAGTCCGTCACCGAGGGCACCGTGACCCGCTGGCTCAAGAAGGTCGGCGACGCGGTCGCGGTCGACGAGCCGCTGCTGGAGGTCTCCACCGACAAGGTCGACACCGAGATCCCCTCCCCGGTCGCGGGCACACTGCTCGAGATCAAGGCGGAGGAGGACGAGACCGTCGAGGTCGGTGCCGAGCTCGCGATCATCGGGTCCGGCGACGCCGCGCCTGCCGAGCCCGAGCCCGAGCCGGAGCCGGAGCCGGAGCCGGAGCCGGAGCCCGAGCCCGAGCCCGAGCCTGCCAGGGAGGAGCCGAAGGCCGAGCCCGTCCAGGAAGCCGAGCCCGTCCAGGAAGCCGCGCCCGTCCAGGAAGCCGCGCCCGCCGCCCCCGCCGCGAGCGAGGGCGGCCGCGACCAGACGACGTACGTCACTCCGCTGGTGCGCAAGATGGCCGACCAGCACGGTGTGGATCTCGGTTCGCTGCAGGGCACCGGCGTCGGTGGTCGCATCCGCAAGCAGGACGTCCTCGATGCCGCCGCCCAGGCCGCCGCCCCGGCTGCCGCCGCACCTGCGGCCGCTGCTCCGGCCGCCGCGTCGGCTCCCTCGTCGTCGGCCCCCTCGGCCGCGCCGTCGCCGTTGCGTGGCACCACCGAGCCGCTCTCGCGACTGCGCAAGGTCATCGCGAGCCGCATGGTCGAGTCGCTCACCCAGTCGGCGCAGCTCACCCAGGTGATGGAGGTCGACGTGACCTCGATAGCCCGACTGCGCGAGTCCGCCAAGGCGGACTTCCTGGCCCGCGAGGGGGTGAAGCTGACCTACCTGCCGTTCTTCGCCAAGGCTGCGATCGACGCGCTCAAGCTGCACCCCAAGCTCAATGCGGCCATCGACGCCGAGAAGGGCGAGGTGACCTACTACGACCGTGAGAACATCGCGTTCGCGGTGGACACCGAGAAGGGTCTGCTGACCCCGGTCGTGAAGGAGGCGGGCGACCTCTCGATCGCCGGCCTGGCCAAGAAGATCTCCGACGTGGCCGAGCGCACCCGCACCAACAAGATCACCCCGGACGAGCTGTCCGGCGGCACGTTCACGATCACCAACCTCGGCAGCTTCGGTGCCCTGTTCGACACCCCGATCATCAACTCGCCCCAGGTGGCGATCCTCGGCCCCGGTGCCGTGATCAAGCGGCCCGTCGTGATCGACGACGCCAACCTGGGCGAGACCATCGCGGTGCGCCACATGGTCTACCTGTCGCTGACCTACGACCACCGCCTGGTCGACGGCGCCGACGCCGGTCGGTTCCTCCAGGAGGTCAAGAAGCGCCTCGAGTCGGGTCAGTTCGAGGTCTGAGCATCTCGCGTCGACGCCCCGTCCGCCCTGGTGGCGGGCGGGGCGTCGAGATGACCGGGCGCGCCGAAAACCACAGGCGCGCTGTCCGACCCACCACCTAGCCTGAAGCCACCGTGACGATCACCGACACCACCCGCCCACCAGACTCGACCACCACCACGTCGGGTCTTCCCGCACACCGTCAGCCGGTCGACTGGCGCCGCGTCCGGCGCCCGCTGACCTACCTCTGCTTCTCGATGTCCCTCGTCGGGGCGATCGCGGCCTCGCTCGGCTCGCTGGTCGCCGGCCGGCTCGCCGACGAACCCACCGAAAGGCTCCTGCTGCTGCTCGGGCTGTGCGTGGTCGGTGGTGCGCTCATCGACACCGTCGCCAAGACCATCTGGGCCACGGTGTGCGACCGCGCCGAGGGCCGGCTGCGCTCCGACCTCCTCGATGCTGCGATGGCCCAGCCGCTGTCGGAGCTCTCCGAGCAGGCCGTCGGCGAGGTCCTCGACCGGATCGACGACGACACCTGGGAGGTCGGCCAGCTGATGCGCTGGGGCGTGTGGCAGGCCGCGCGCACGTTTCTCGCCGCCGGGCCGCTGTGGGTCGTGGCCAGCGTGACCTGGTGGCCCGCCACCGTCCTCTTCCCCCTGACCGCCGTCGCGACGTTCCTCGTCGTCCGACGCCTGTTGCCCCAGGTCGCGCAGAAGAAGGTGATCGAGGAGGCCGCCTGGACCGACCATGCCGCCTCCACCGAGGAGGGGGTGGCGGCTCGTGACGACCTCCGGACGTCCCTGGGCCAGGCCCACGTCCTACGCCGCAACGCCCACCTCGCCTCGGTCGTGCACCGCACGCTCGACGCCGTGCTGGCGGTCGAGGTGCGGATCACCCGCCGCAGCGGCGGGCTCCTGCACGGCGCGCTGGCCGCGGTCGGTGTCGTGGGCGTCGCGCTCGTCCTCTCGGGCGACCTCTCGACGGCCCGCCTGGTCACGCTCTTCCTGGTCACCACGATGTTCGTGGGCGGCGTCGACATGCTCGCCCGACACCTGCCCGACCTCCAGGAGGGCTTCGGTGCGGTGCTGCGCCTGCGCAGCATGCTCGCCTCACCGGCCGAGCCGACCGGCGGTCTCCCGGTCCCCGAGGGGCCACTCGACGTCGAGTTCCGCCACCTCCGGTTCACCTACGGCACCGGCACCTTCGCCCTGCACGATGTCGACCTGCTGCTGACGGCGGGCCACACCTGCGCCCTGGTGGGGCGCACGGGGTCGGGCAAGTCCACCCTGGCGTCCCTGCTCTCCCGGGCCGTCGAGCCGCCGCGCGGCTCGGTCTTCCTCGGGGGCGTCGACGTGCTCGACCTCGACCTCCAGCAGCTGCGGTCGGCAGTCGGTGTCGTCACCCAGCGCACCGAGGTGCTGGCCGGCAGCCTCGCCGACAACATCACCCTCTTCGACGACGTCCCTCGGGCGCGGGTCGAGGCGGCCGTCGCCGAGCTCGGCCTGGCCGACTGGGTCGCCGGCCTGCCCCGGGGCCTGGACACGGTCCTCGGTCCCGGCGGCACCAGCCTCTCGGCCGGCGAGGAGCAGCTCGTCGCCTTCGCCCGGCTGCTCGTGCGCGACGTGAGCGTCGTCGTGCTCGACGAGGCCACCGCCCGGATGGACCCGGTCACCGAGGCGCGCGTGGTCCGCGCCGCCGACCGCCTCATCTCCGGGCGCACCGGCATCCTCGTCGCCCACCGCCTGTCCACCACCGAGCGTGCCGAGCTGGTCGCCGTCCTCGAGTCCGGGCGCGTGGTCCAGCAGGGCCCGCGCCACCGCCTCGCCGCCACCGACGGACCATTCCGCCAGCTGCTCGACGCCGCCGCCCACGAGGCCGTCGTCGAGGAGCACCACCACGACGACACGTCCATCGGGTCGGTGCGGCGCAGCACGACTCCCCCGCCGCCGCCCGAGCTCGCGCCCACCCCGAGCCTGGCCAGGCAGGTCCTCCACACCGTCAGCATCCAGCCGCAATGGGGACTGGTGGGGGCCTCGCTCTTCCTGCTGGCCTCCCTCACCGGCGCGTTCGGGGCGGTGACCGGGTGGATCTGGGGACACATCGTCACCGACCTCCAGCGGGGTGAGCGCCCGGGGTTGCTGGTCCTGGCCCTCGTGGTCTCACTGGTCGTCAGCCCGCTGCTGCTCTCGCAGGCCTTCCGCACCTACCCCCACTGGTGGGTCGAGGTGCGCCTGCGGGTGCGCGCGTCGGTGCTGCAGGGCCAGACCGCCCAGCGCCGCCTCGTCCGCACGCCACCCGGCGAGGTCGTCGCTCGCACCATGGACGCCGACCGGCTGGCTCGCTACACCGACCGCTGGGTCGACTTCGTCAACGGCCTCATCGTGGCCGCGATGACCGCGCTCATCGCACAGACGTGGGTCGCGGGCGCGGTCCTGCTGACCGTCATGGTCGTCTCCGCCCTCGCCTCGACCCTGGGCCGCCGCGTGGCCGGGCGCTCGGCGGCTGCGGCGTCCACCGCTCGCGCGCGCTTCGGCCAGAACCTCGTCTCGGCGCTGGAGTCGGTCCGCACGGTCAAGCTGGCTGCGGCGACGCCCCAGGTGCACGCCCACCTGCGTGACGTCGACGGCGGTCGCATCGACGCCGCCGTGCGCGAGCACCGAGTCCAGGCGCTCCTCGACGGAGTGCCGGTCGTCATGGTCCAGCTCGGGGTCGTCGCCGCCTGGGGCGGCCTGCTCACGGGTCGCTGGGAGCTCGCCACGGCGTTGCTGATCGCCAACGCCGTCAGCGGCTTCGACTGGTTCGGCCGCGTCGCGGGGTCGGTGGTCACCGAGGCCCCGGGCGTCCGAGCCTGGATGAACGCCACCAGCCGGCTCGCGGGCGGCGGTGACCTGATGGACCTCCCGCCCGGGGTCGACCTCGTCCATGGCACCGGCCCCGACCCGGCCACACCCGAGCGGGAGCCGCTCCACACCCTCACCGTGCGTGACCTCGCGGCCGTGCACGACGACGGCACGCTCGGCATCCAGGGAGTCGATCTCGAGGTGCACGCCGGCGAGCTCGTCCTGCTCCTGGGGCAGGTGGGCTCGGGCAAGTCCAGCCTGCTGGGGGCGCTCGCCGGCCTGGTCAGCAGCACTGGGGAGATCCTCTGGAACGGCCAGGTCGTCGACGACCCGCAGACCACCCTCCGACCGGCCCGGGTGGCCCACGTGGCGCAGGTGCCCCGGGTGCTCTCGGGCAGCTTCACCGGCAACGTCGCCCTCGACCATCCCCACCGGTCGGTCGTGCCCGCGCTCGAGTCGGCGCGGATGGGTCGCGACGTCTCCGAGGCGGGCGGCCCGGACTCCCTGGTCGGGCACCGCGGCGTACGCCTCTCCGGTGGGCAGGTGCAGCGCCTCGCCCTGGCGCGGGCGCTGGCCACCGAGGCCGACCTCCTGCTGGCCGACGACATCTCCTCGGCGCTCGATGCGTCCACCGAGGTCGAGCTCTGGCAGGCGTTGCGGGCGCGCGGATCCGCGGTGATCGGCGCGACCAGCAAGTCCGCGGCCCTGGCCCAGGCCGACCGTGTCGTCGTGCTCGACTCCGGGCGTGTGGTCGACCACGGCCCCTGGCACGAGCTGTCGGCCCGCTGGGCGCACCTCGCCGGCTGACCGGCCGACCGAGGAGGTCGCCGACCGACCGGCCTTTGGTCGTGGTGGTTGGGTGGTGGCATGCGCGTAGTGATTGCCGGAGCCTCGGGCTTCCTCGGAACCCATCTGACCGCGCACCTTCGCGAGCACGGCCACGAGGTCACCGCGCTCGTCCGCAGGGAGCCCCGTGCCGCGCACGAGTCACAGTGGGACCCGCGCGCCGGACAGGTCGACGCCGACCTGATCGGGCGCGCAGACGTGGTGGTCAACCTCGCCGGGGCGAGCATCGCCGGCAACCCGCACTCGAAGAAGTGGGCCGAGGAGGTCATGGACTCGCGGGTCTCCACCACCCGGCTCCTGTCCGCGACCATCGCCGGCAGCGAGCGGCCCCCCGCCTTCCTGGCCGGCAACGGCATCAGCTGGTACGGCGACCACGCCGGCGCCCCGGTCACCGAGGAGTCCGAGAGCATCGGTGACGCGTTCCTCACCCGCGTCGCCCGGGCCTGGGAGTCGGCCGCCGACGAGGCGGTCGAGGCAGGGGCCCGCGTGTGCCTGCTGCGCACCGCACCCGTGATGGACCGGACCTCCCCACCCCTCAAGCATCTGCGGTTGCTCTTCCAGCTCGGCGGTGGGGCACGTCTCGGCTCCGGCGAGCAGTACATGCCGATGATCTCGTTGCGCGACTGGATCGGCGCGGTGTGCTACGTCGCGGAGTCCCGCGACGTCTCCGGTGCCTTCAACCTCTCCTGCCCCCAGCCCCCGACGAACACCGAGTTCACCGTGGCCCTTGCGGCCGCGGTGCACCGCAAGGCGTTCCTTGCGGTGCCGTCCGCCCTGCTCAGGCCGGCCGCCGGCGACCTCGCCCCCGAGCTGCTGGGCTCGATCAACGCGCGGCCATCCGCCCTCGAGCGGGCCGGCTATGACTTCGAGGACGAGGACGTCCACGAAGTGCTGGCCGCCGCACTGGCCTGATCGCGGGCCTCCGCCACCAGCCACCGCTCGCCGTCGCGCACCAGCACGATGCGCCGGGTCGACGCGCGGTCCGCGGGCAGCGGGACCGGTGAAGCACCGCCCACGGCCTCCCCGCCCGCGACCCGGTCGGTGACGACCAGCACGAGGCGCGTCAAAGACCGCTCGGCGACGTCCAGTGCCAGCACCTGCGTGGCGAGACCTGCCACGGTCAGCCCGCGGGCGCGGTAGTGGCGCAGCAGTCGGGCATCGGCGGCGCCCGTGCGGGAGCCGACGACATAGAGGCTCCGGAGCCCGTCGACGTCCCCGGTCGCCCACGCCTCGGCGCGCCGTCGGTCCCAGTCCGCCAGGACCCCGGCCGGGCCTGGGGCCGACGCCGACGCCGGCCTCGACGCAGCCTCGCCCGGGCCCTTGGCGCCCGGCCGGGCCAGCGCGACGACCCAGGTGGCGACCAGGCACGCGCAGGCGAGTGCAGTGAGGACGGGGAGCAGCCGACGAGGGTCCACCCCGCCACCCTCGCCGATCTGCCGCGGTCGTGCGCGGGCTCATCCACAGGCCCGACGGGTGTCAGCGTGGGCGTAGGCTCGCGCCATGTCGCAGGAGCACGAGCTGGAGTTCGAGATCGCCGGTCTCGGCGACGATGCCGTCGACTACCTCGCCGCGTGGGACGTCCAGCGCCGGGTGCACGAGGCGGTGGTGGCGGGCACCCGCCCCGACACCGTCCTGCTCCTCGAGCACCCGCCCGTCTTCACCGCAGGCAAGCGCACCGACCCGCACGAGCGACCGCTCGACCCGGGTGGCGCCGCGGTCATCGACGTCGATCGAGGCGGCAAGATCACCTTCCACGGCCCGGGCCAGCTCGTCGGCTATCCGATCACCACCCTCCCCGACCACGTGAAGGTCGTCGACTATGTGCGCCGGGTCGAGGAGGCGCTGATCGCGGTCTGCGCCGACTTCGGCGTCACGACCGCCCGCGTGCCCGGGCGGAGCGGCGTGTGGATGCGCGCGGACCACCGCGGCCCCGAGCGCAAGCTCGGCGCGATCGGGATCCGGGTCAGCCGTGGCGTGACGATGCACGGCTTCGCCCTCAACTGCGATGTCGACCTCGGCTGGTACGACCGGTTCGTGCCGTGCGGCATCGCCGACGCAGGGGTCACGTCGCTGTCCGCGGAGCTGGGTCACGACGTCACCGTCCACGACGTGCTGCCGAGCGTGCGGCGGCACCTGTCGACGTTCCTCGCGTGGGCCGACTACGAGCCCACCGCCGACTTCGACGCGCGTCCCGAGCCGGGCCGGGGTCCGCGGATCGAGCTGGTCACCCCCCGGCGCTGACCGGCGCGCCTCGGACGGGTCGCGGCCCCGGGTCTGCCAGAGTCGCCCCACGGGGAGGCGTCGCGGCGACGCCAGGAGGGGGCGTCGTGGCAGACACGGCCCGAAGCGACCTGGTCATCGAGACCACGGGTCTGCGCAAGGAGTTCACCGGCAGACGCGGCACGCGCGTGGCGGTCGCCGACCTCGACCTCGCGGTGCCGCGTGGCGGCGTCCACGGGTTCCTGGGGCCCAACGGCTCCGGCAAGACGACGACCATCCGGATGCTGCTCGGACTCGCGACCCCGACCGCCGGGGCGATGTCCCTCTTCGGCACTCCCGTGCCGGAGCGACTTCCCGACGTGATCGGTCGTGTGGGCGCGGTGGTGGAGTCGCCGAAGTTCTCACCGACGTTCACCGCCCGGCAGAACCTGCTCCTGCTCGCCCGTTCGGTCGGCGCCGGCCGGACGGTCGTCGACACGGCGCTCGCGCGCGTGGGGCTCGCCGAACGAGCCGATGACCGCTACAAGTCCTACTCCCTCGGCATGAAGCAGCGTCTCGCCATCGCCGCCACGCTGCTGAAGTCACCCGACCTGCTGATTCTCGACGAACCCACCAACGGCCTCGACCCTGCGGGCATCCGGGAGATCCGCGTCCTGATCCGCGACCTGGGCGATGCTGGTGTCACCGTGCTCCTGAGCTCCCACATCCTGGCCGAGGTGCAGCAGGTGTGCACCAGCGCCACGATCATCGGCAACGGCAGGATGCTCACGTCGGGCAACGTCGAGGACCTGCTCGGAAGCACGTCCTACCGGCTCCACGTCAGCGACCCCGTCGCCGCCGCCGCCGCGCTGGAAGCAGTCGGCATGACGGTCCGCCGAGACGGCGGATCGCTCGACGTCGTCACCGACGCACCCGGCGACCGGATCACCCGGGTCCTGGCCGATGCCGGTCTCTACCTGTCCGAGCTCACCCCGGTGCGTGCCGACCTCGAGACGGTCTTCCTCGAGCTCACCGCCGACGACCGGATGGGTGTCACGCCGACCTCGCAGGAGGGGCGATGAGACTGCTTCTCGTCGAGCTGACCCGACTGCGCTGGCGACGCTCCGTCGTCGTGCTGCTGCTCGGCTGCCTGGTGGTGCCGCTCGTCCTGCTGATCGGCTACGGCTGGAGCACGCGGCCGATCAGCGACTCCGACATCCGCCAGGCGAAGGACCTGGCGGCGCAGGACGCGAGCCAGCCCTGGGTCACCGACGAGATCGAACGCTGCGGGAGCGACCCCGAGCAGTACCTCGGTCCGGACGGCGTGGCCGCCGACTGCGCCACGGCGATCACTCCGACCTACGAGAACTACCTCTACCGCGGCGTGGTCGACCTCGGGTCCGTGCGCGAGGAGGTGGGCGCCGCAGCGATCACGATCCTCACCGGGCTGATGATGCTGGTCGGCACGACCTTCGCCGGTCACGACTGGAACACAGGCTCGATGAGCAACCAGTTCCTCTTCGAGCCGCGGCGGCTGCGCGTGTGGGCGGCCAAGGGGCTCGCGGTGACCATGGCGGGCGCGGTGGTGGGCACGGTGGTGCTCGCCCTGTTCTGGGGCGGGGCGGCGTTGCTCGCCTCGAGCCGTGAGGTGACGACGCCGCCCGGCCTGTGGGGCACCATCGTTGCCACGCAGGCGCGCGGCGTCCTCGCCATCGCCGCCGGCGGACTGCTCGGCTACGCGCTCACCATGTTGTTCCGCAGCACCGTGGCGACGCTGTCGCTGATGTTCGGTGTCGCCATCGCCGGATCGTTGCTGATCGTCGCGGTGCTGGGCGAGGGCGCGACCCGGTGGTTGCTCCCGACCAACTTCTTGGCCTTCGTCCTCGGTGGCTTCTCCTACTACGACGGCTCCGCCTGCAGCTACTCCCCCGACGGCATGGTGTCCGGAAACTGCGAGCGGACGTTGGACATGGCGGGTGGAGGGCTCGTCCTGGCCGTGATCGTCGTCGCGGCGACGGGCCTGTCCCTGTGGTCGACGCGACGGCGTGACGTCCCGTGAGCGACCGGGGAGACAGTCGAGTTGGGGGCGCCTGCGCCCCGTCGTAGAGTGAGGCGTGTGACCACGGCTACCCCTGAAGGACGCAAGCTTCTCCGACTGGAGGTCCGCAACGCGGAGACCCCGATCGAGCGCAAGCCGGAGTGGATCAAGACCAAGGCCACGATGGGCCCCGAATACACGGCCCTGCAGAACCTGGTGAAGTCCGAGGGACTCCACACCGTGTGCCAGTCGGCCGGCTGCCCCAACATCTTCGAGTGCTGGGAGGACAAGGAAGCCACCTTCCTCATCGGTGGTGACCAGTGCACCCGCCGCTGCGACTTCTGCCAGATCGACACCGGCAAGCCGCAGCCGCTCGACCGCGACGAGCCGCGTCGGGTCGCGGAGTCGGTGCAGAAGATGGAGCTCAAGTACGCCACCATCACCGGTGTCGCCCGTGACGACCTGCCCGACGGCGGCGCCTGGCTGTACGCCGAGACGGTGCGGGTGATCCACGAGATGAACCCGGGCACCGGCGTGGAGAACCTGATCCCCGACTTCAACGGCAAGCCCGACCTGCTCACCGAGGTGTTCGAGTCGCGGCCCGAGGTGCTGGCGCACAACGTCGAGACCGTGCCGCGGATCTTCAAGCGGATCCGCCCGGCCTTCCGCTACGACCGTTCGCTCGACGTCATCACGCAGGCGCGCAACTTCGGACTCGTCACCAAGTCCAACCTGATCCTCGGCATGGGCGAAACCCGTGAGGAGGTCAGCCAGGCACTGCGCGACCTCCACGACGCGGGCTGCGAGCTGATCACCATCACGCAATACCTCCGCCCCTCCCCGCGCCACCACCCGGTCGAGCGCTGGGTCAAGCCGGAGGAGTTCGTCGAGCTCAAGGCCGAGGCCGACGAGATCGGCTTCGCGGGCGCCCTGTCCGGTCCGCTGGTCCGCTCGTCCTACCGCGCCGGTCGGCTGTACGGTCAGGCCATGGACGCGCGCGCTGCTGCGAGCGTCTGAGACACCCTCCACCTCACCGTTTTAGCCGACTTCTAGCTGGACAAGGCCACCTCATGTCGACCCCCGCCACCACGCCCACCTCGCGCCGTGGGCAGATCATGCAGACCTATCGGATGGCCAAGCGCAGCGACCCGCGCCTGGGCTGGATCATCCTGGCGACGTTCCTGGTTGGCGCGGGCCTCGGCTTCGGCCTCATGTGGCTGCTCCCCGGCGACGGAGTCCTGTCGCTGATCATCTCCAGCGTCGGTGCGCTGATGATCGGCATCCTTCTCGCGCTGCTGATCTTCGGCCGTCGCGCCCAGCGTGCGGCGTACACCCAGATGGAGGGCCAGCCGGCCGCGGCCGCGGGTGCTCTCCAGATGCTCAAGCGCGGGTGGAAGGTCGACCCGGTGGTCGGCTTCACCAAGCAGCAGGACGTGGTGCACCGCATCGTCGGCCCGCCCGGCATCGTCCTGGTCGGCGAGGGCTCGAGCCAGGCCCGGGTCAAGCAGCTCATGGTCACCGAGCGCAAGAAGCACGAGCGCGTGGCCTACGGCGTGCCCATCCACGAGGTCATCGCCGGCCGCGGCGAGGGCGAGATCCCGCTGCCCAAGCTGGTGCGCCACGTCCAGAAGCTCGGGCGCGCGGTGAAGCCCGCCGAGATGACCGACATCCTTCAGCGGCTCAAGGCGCTCGACGCCCAGCGTGGCAAGCTGCCGCTGCCCAAGGGACCGATCCCGACGTCGATGAAGGGCATGCGCTCGCAGCAGCGCGGCCGCTGACCATCGGGGGATCCGCTCCGGCTCGACGTGGTCGTGGACGGCAGCTAGGGGCCGCGCGCAGGTCGACGTCACATTCGCCGCAACCACGCGTCGGGCAGGCGCCCGACGCGTGGTTGCCGACCGGCGATGTCCGGCAGCGGAGGGCGCACGGCGAAGGATTGGAGCCGTCGCCCTAAGTGGACGCGGCGGAGAACCTCCGTCTCGGCGGCCTGCCGGCCGTCGCCCGCCTCGAGTGGAAGCGGGGCACGGCCACGGTCGACGTCTCGGCGCCGGACGGCCGCATCGTCCTGACGATCCGCGCCCGCTCGATGAAGACCGCCGCCGTACTGCGAGAGTCGTGCGGTCCATCGCGGCCGCGAACCCGTGAGCTAGAGCGAGATCGTGCGGGTGCCTGCGGCGACGTCGTGGAGCCCTCGACCGCCCATGGTCAGGAGCGGAGGCACGAGCAGCCCCACCAGGACCGACCTCGTGAGCGCCTTCAGCAGCGAGGGAGGCTGGGCCGATCCGTCGTGCCGCACCACACGGATCCGGGCGGCGAGCTTGCCGAACGATCCTCCGGCGATCGCGGTGAAGAGCGCCGACTCCAGCACGAAGAGCCCCAAGGTGCCGACGCCGTTGGGGTTGCCCGCGAGCACGCCGACGGCGACGAGGCCTTCGACCACGGCCAGGCAGGTCACCCAGTCCACGAAGAGAGCCAGGATGCGCCGAGCCCACGTGGCGGGCTGCAGCCCGGGTGTTGCGGCACTGGTCACGTCGCCAGCCTAGGTCGGCCCCAGACGCCCGCCATCTGCCGGTCACTTGTAACACGCCCGAAACAACCGGGATACGGTCGTGAAACTGCTCCCGCCTAGCCTGACGGGACGGTGCAACGAGGCTCCGTCCGTGACGCTGCAACTTCGACGTGCGCTGGCCGCCGTCAAGGAGGACCGAATGTTCAACACTTCCGATGAGCTGCTGAAGTTCATCAAGGACGAGGGCGTCGAGATGATCGACGTCCGCTTCTGCGACCTGCCGGGCATCATGCAGCACTTCACCGTGCCGGCATCGTCCTTCGACCAGAGCGTCTTCGACGACGGCCTCGGCTTCGACGGCTCCTCGATCCGCGGCTTCCAGGCGATCAACGAGTCGGACATGTCGCTGTTCCCCGACCCGACCACCGCCTACCTCGACCCGTTCCGCAAGTCCAAGACGCTCAACATCAACTTCTTCATCCACGACCCGATCACCGGCGAGGCCTACAGCCGCGACCCGCGCAACATCGCCCGCAAGGCGCTGGCCTACCTCGACTCCACCGGCATCGCGGACACCGCCTACTTCGGCGCCGAGGCGGAGTTCTACATCTTCGACAGCGTGCGCTACAGCACCGGCGTGAACGAGGGCTACTACCACATCGACTCCGTCGAGGGCTGGTGGAACTCCGGCAAGGAGGGTGACGACAACCTCGGCTACAAGACGCGCCTCAAGGGCGGTTACTTCCCCGTCGAGCCCTATGACCACTACAGCGACCTGCGTGCCGACATGGTCAAGAACCTCGAGGCCAGCGGCCTGCACGTCGAGCGCGCGCACCACGAGGTCGGCACGGCCGGTCAGGCGGAGATCAACTACCGCTTCGACACCCTGCTCAAGGCCGCCGACGACGTGATGAAGTTCAAGTACCTCATCAAGAACACCGCCTGGGAACAGGGCAAGTCGGTCACCTTCATGCCCAAGCCGATCTTCGGTGACAACGGCTCAGGCATGCACGTGCACCAGTCCCTGTGGAAGGGCGGCGACCCCCTGTTCTTCGACGAGACCGGCTATGCCGGGCTGTCCGACACGGCACGCTGGTACATCGGCGGCATCCTCAAGCACGCCCCGTCACTGCTGGCCTTCACCAACCCGACGGTGAACTCCTACCACCGGCTGGTGCCGGGCTACGAGGCCCCGATCTCGCTGGTCTACTCCTCGCGCAACCGCTCCGCCTCGGTCCGTATCCCGATCACCGGCGCGAACCCGAAGGCCAAGCGTGTCGAGACCCGCTTCCCCGACCCGTCGGCGAATCCCTACCTCGCCTTCGCGGCGCTGATGCTGGCCGGTCTCGACGGTGTCCAGAACAAGATCGAGCCGGCCGCGCCGATCGACAAGGACATCTACGAGCTGCCGCCGGACGAGATGGCCGAGATCGACCAGGTGCCGACGTCGCTCGACGCCGTCCTCGATGCGCTCGAGGCAGACCACGACTACCTGACGGTCGGCGGCGTCTTCACCGACGACCTGATCGAGACGTGGATCCACTTCAAGCGGACGCAGGAGATCGCGCCCGTCCAGCTCCGCCCGCACCCGCACGAGTTCGAGCTCTACTACGACATCTAGGCGCTACGACCCAGCCAACCGGCCTCTGAACTGCGGGAACGCAGATTCAGGGGCCGGTCTGCTTCTTCCCAGTCCGCAACGAGTCCGCATAACGTTTCGTCGTGGACCAATGACGGCCGGTCTCGGCCAACGGGAGCCAGCGGCGTCCTGACCGGGAGATCACTTCCCGCTACGATCGGAGCATGACCAAGACCGTGCCACCCGAAGTCGTGCCGCTGAGCGGCCCGACTGGTCGGCTCGTGGCCGCCCGCCGGGAGCAGTTGCGCCAAGTGCTTGAGCGTCACGGAGTCAGGAACGCCCGCATCTTCGGCAGCGTTGCCCGAGGCGACGACCACCAAGGCAGTGACCTGGACATCCTGGTCGACTTCGCGCCCCGCACAAGCTTGTTCACCATCCTGCGGATTCAGGACGAACTCGAGGCCATCCTGGGCGTCCCTGTAGACCTCGTACCTGACTCTGGGCTCAAGCATCGCGTGCGGGTCCGTGTCCAGCAGGACCTCATCGCACTGTGAGTCGACACGACGCCGATCGCCTCGACGACATCACCGCCGCGATTGAGGCCATCCGATCGCATGTCGCGCGGGGAACGCTGTCGGACAGCTTGGTGAGCGACGCGGTACGCATCCGTCTCCTGGAGATCGGTGAAGCAGTCAAGGCGCTCCCCGAGAACCTGACATCAACCGAACCCGACATCCCGTGGCGCCAGATCGCGCGCATGCGCGACCACCTCGCGCACCGGTACTTCATGACCGAGCTTGAGATCCTGCAGAGCACCATCGAGGAAGATCTAAGCCCACTGCGCGACGCCGTCGACCGCATGCGCGCACGATCGGTGTCAGGTTCGGGCGAGGATTCGACTCAGAGCGATTCG
>JBBSOR010000021.1:0-41022 GCA_038259535.1 Propionibacteriales bacterium
CCGGATCAAGATCATCATCAAGCCGGTCATCGACCTCGATGCCGAGCTGTCAGCCCCTGGCTATGCGATCCCCGACCGGATCCGCGAACAGATCATCCTCCGCGACCGCACCTGCGTGTTCCCCTGGTGCACCCGACCGGCGCGCGGTTGCGACGTCGACCACATCACCGAGTACAACCACCACGCAACCTCAGAAGGCCGAGATCAACCCGGCCCCACGACGACCGCGAACCTGGCCGCGCTGTGCCGCTTCCACCACCGCCTCAAGACCCACTCCGCCTGGTACTACGAGACGGTCGGACCCGGGGTGTACGTCTGGACCAGCCCTCACGACCACCACTACCAACGAGACCGACACGGCACCACCGCACTCGACCCACCCCAGCGACATTGACCCCGCCCCACACCCCGCCACCCACAGTGGCGGGGCCACAGGCATGTGCGGGTGCCTCAGGCATGGGAATCGGGATGCTGCTGACACGGGTGAACGCTACGGCCCACGCGTGACCACAACAGACGAAGACAGCACGCGGGCGCTACGTCCGGTCGGCATCGAGGACGGGGTGGTCACCCGCCCGGCCTCGACTGCGTCGGCAACCGTGCATGCCTTCCTCCGACACCTGCGCACCCAGGGCCTGACCTGCGTGCCGGAGCCGATCGGCGTCGATGACGGCCTGGAACGGCTCCATGGCTCTGGGACTGTCGCTGGCCGAAGCAGGGGTCGAGCCCCAGCGCACCTGGATTGCCGACGGCAGCCAGGAGTGGGCAGCGAGAGAGGTCCGGTGGGTCCGTGACCACGAGCACCTGCTGAGGCCCTGACCAGGGGGCGAGCGCGCAGCGGCATGACAGGTCGGCGGAGCCGACAGCAGGCGTTCGCACGGTCGCTACCAGCCGCCGCGAGTGACCTTGTTGACCCGTCGCTGACCGTGGCGCTGACCGTGTGCGTCCAGCATGACTCAGGCGGAGCGGTTGGCCACGATGTCGGCGAATGACGCCAGCGCGGTGCGTACGGGACCCGGGTCGAGCACCTCGAGCAGCTTCTTGGCCTGCGCGGCCTGGTCCAGGACGTAGTCGCGGGCCTGACCCATCGCGGGGTGCTTGCGGAGCAGGTCGAGGGCCTCGGCGTGCTCGACGTCGTCGGTCAACGCTCGACCGAGCAGCTCGAGGAGGCGCGCGTCTGCCGGGTCGGTGGAAGCCTGCGCCATGAGGACCGGGAGGGTCGGCACGCCCTCGCGCAGGTCGGTGCCCGGCGTCTTGCCCGAGGTGTCGGACTCGGAGGCGACGTCGAGGATGTCGTCGGAGAGCTGGAACGCCGAGCCGACGATCTCGCCGTAGGCGCCGAGCGCCTCGACCACCTCGGGGCGGGCGCCGGAGAACATCGCGCCGTAGCGTGCCGAGGTGGCGATCAGCGAGCCCGTCTTGCCGGCCACGACCTCGAGGTAGTGGGCGAGCGGGTCCTCCCCCGGCTCCGGCTTCACGGTCTCGAGGATCTGTCCCTCGACCAGGCGCGTGAAGGTGCGGGCCTGGATCCGGACCGCGTCGGGTCCGAGGTCCGCGGTGAGCTCGGAGGACCGACCGAAGAGGAAGTCGCCGGTGAGGATCGCGACGTGGTTGTCCCAGCGGGCGTTGGCCGTGTCGGCCCCACGGCGCAGGGCCGCCTCGTCCATCACGTCGTCGTGGTAGAGCGAGGCCACGTGGGTCAGCTCGACGACGCAGGCCGCGGTGTGGACCTCCTCGGCCGCCGGGTGCGGTCCGGTCTCGGCGGCAAGCAGCACCAGCAGCGGCCGGAAGCGCTTGCCGCCGGCCATCATCAGGTGGGTTGCGGCGCGCGTGACGTAGGGCGTACGCCCCTGGCAGTGGACCTTCAGCAGCTCCTCGATGCGCGCCAGCCGCTCGACGAGGCGGAGCTCCAGCTCGGCGTCGACGACAGGCAGTGCGAGGGGCGAGGCGTCGGTCACCTGATGAATTCTCCTGCAAGCCCCGCCAGGTCGAGCACCGGGCCCGGCAGCACGCCGAGCACGAGGGTCACGGCCGCGGACACGGCGATCGTGGTGGCGGTCAGGACCGACGGGTAGGACACGCTCGGTCCGTCACCGACGGGCGCGTCGAAGTACATGACCTTGATGACCCGGATGTAGAGGTAGGCGGCGATGATGCTGGCGATCACGGCCGCCACCACCACGGGCCAGGCCCCGGCGGCCAGCGCCACCGAGAAGACCGCCAGCTTGCCCACGAATCCGGACGTCAGCGGGATGCCCGCCATGGCCAGCAGGAAGAAGGCGAAGACCCCCGCCACGACGGGCGACTCCTTGCCCAGACCGGCCCAGCGGTCGATCGCCGAGGTCTCGCCACCGGCGTCGCGGACCAGGCCCACGACGGCGAACGCACCGATCGTGGCGAAGCCGTAGGTCGTCAGGTAGAAGAGCACGGCCTGGAGCGAGGTGATCTCGCCGGGGGCCAGCCGGTCGGCGGCCTGGAGCCCCACCACGCCGGTGAGGATGAAGCCGGTGTGGGCGACCGAGGAGTAGGCGAGCAGTCGCTTGATGTCGCTCTGGGTGATGGCCATGGCGGCGCCGAGGAACATCGAGAGGACCGCGATGATCCACAGCATCGGCTGCCACGACCACCGTTCGGCGCCGAGGGCGACGTAGAACAGGCGCATGATCGCGCCGAAGGCGGCGACCTTGGTGCCGGCGGCCATGAAGGCGGTGACCGGGGTCGGAGCACCCTGGTAGACGTCGGGAGTCCAGGCCTGGAACGGGACGGCGCCCACCTTGAAGAGCAGGCCGACCGACAGCAGGCCGGTGCCGATGAGGAGCAGCGCGTTGCTGCCGACGTCGTTGCGCACGGCCTCGTTGATCGAGGCGAAGCCCAGCGAGCCCGCGAAGCCGTAGATCAGCGCCGCACCGTAGAGGAAGAAGCCGGACGAGAAGGCCCCGAGCAGGAAGTACTTGAGCGCCGCCTCCTGGCTCAGCAGCCGGCGACGTCGAGCCAGCCCGCTCAGGAGGTAGAGGGGCAGCGAGAGGACCTCGAGGCCGACGAACATGGTCAGCAGGTCGTTGGCGGCGGGGAAGAGCATCATGCCGAAGACCGCGAACATCAGGAGCGGGTAGACCTCGGTGTGCTCGCGGTTGGCCGCCAGCGACGCGGACTCGGCGTCGGTGCCGGGCACAGCCGACGCCTGACCGGCGAACGCCGAGACCCCGCCGTCGAGGTGGCGCTCGGCGAAGAGCAGCACACCGCCGATGGCCAGGGCCAGCACGAGGCCCCAGATGAACAGGCTGGGACCGTCGATGGCGATGGTGCCGCCGACCGCCAGGATCCCGCGTGCGGCACCGTCGTCGTACGTCGTCACGTCCCGGGCGACCAGGACCACGCCGACCATCGCGACGACGAGGCCGGTGAGGGCGAGGGCGACCTGCGCGACGTAGCGCGCGGCGCGTGGCGCGAAGGCCTCGACCACGACGCCGAAGCACGCCGCACCGAAGACGGCCAGCAGGGGCCACAGCTCGAAGTAGTCGATGCTGGGCTTCACGAACTCGGTCACTGGTGACCACCCTCCTGGCCGATGCCCACACCTGCGAGGGAGTCGTGGACGAACGGATTGATGACGTCGAGCAGCGGCATCGGGAAGAAGCCGAACAGCACGAGCGCGAGCAGCAGCGGCGCGACGATGCCGACCTCACGCCGGTCGAGGTCGGCCACCGGGGCCATCCCCTCCCGACCGGGTCCGGTCATGGTGCGTTGGTACATCCAGAGCGCGTAGAACGCCGCGAGCACGATGGCCAGCACCGCGACCGATCCCACCAGCCAGTGGTGGTCGAAGGCGGCGACGATGACCATCAGCTCGGAGACGAACGGCGACAGGCCGGGCAGGCCGCACGCTGCGAGTCCGGCCACGAGGAAGAAGCCCGCGAGCACGGGCGCGGTCTTCTCGACCCCGCCCATCTCGCGGATCGACGCGGTGCCGGTGCGCTGGATCAGGTAGCCGGCGACCAGGAACATCAGCGCCGTCGCGATGCCGTGGTTGACCATGTAGAGGATCGCGCCGGAGCTGCCGGTCGGGCTGAACACGAAGATGCCCAGCACGATGAAGCCGAAGTGCGAGAGCGACGTCAGACCGATCAGGCGCAGGACGTCGTCCTGGCCGATGGCGACGAGCGCACCGTAGATGATCGAGATGAGCGCGAGGACCACCACGACCGGCGTCGCCCACTGCGAGGCCTCGGGCAGCAGCCCGAGGCAGAACCGCAGCATGCCGAAGGTGCCGATCTTGTCGAGGATGCAGACCAGCAGGACCGAGGTGCCGGGCGTCGCCTTCTCCGTCGTGTCGGCCAGCCAGGTGTGGACGGGGAACATCGGCGCCTTGATCGCGAAGGCGATGAAGAAGCCGAGGAACAGCCAGCGCTGGGTGATCGGGTCGATGTCGATCGCGGCGAGGTCGCTGATCAGGAAGCTCGGGTTGCCGGTGTTGGCGGAGACGACGTAGAGGCCGATCACCGACGCGAGCATCACCAGGCCGCCGCCGAGCTGGTAGATCAAGAACTTGGTCGCGGCGCGACCGCGGCCCGAGCGGCCGAAGCCGCCGATCAGGAAGTAGGCCGGGATCAGCGTGGCCTCGAACACCACGTAGAACAGGAGCACGTCGGTGGCGGTGAAGACCGCCAGCGACATCGCCTCGAGTGCCAGGGTCCAGGCGAAGAACGCCTTGGCGCCGCTGTTGCCCTCGGCCTCGGACTCGCGCCAGCCGGCCAGCAGGACGATCGGCACCAGGACGACGGTGAGCAGCACCATCAAGATGCCCAGCCCGTCGACGCCGAGGGCGTAGTGCACGCCGAGCGACTCGATCCAGGCATGGGTCTCGGTGAGCTGCATCCCCCCGTCGACGTCGTACTGGGTGGCGGCGACGATGCCGGCGAGGAGCGTCGCGCCCGCGAAGGCGATGCCGACGAGTCGGGCGAGCGCGCCGGGCGCGAAGACCGTGACGAGCGCACCGACCAGCGGCAGCAGGATCAGGATTGTCAGGATCATCCGAGGTTCACCGCCAGGAGGGCCAGGACGACCAACAGGGCGCCGGCGAGAAGGGACAGGGCATAGGAGCGGACGAACCCGTTCTGGAGCCGGCGCAGCGTGCGCGAGAGGCCACCCATCGCGGCCGATCCGCCCTCGATGGTCCCGTCGACGCCGACCCGGTCGAAGGTCGTGAGACCACCGACCAGCGAGGCGCCGGGGCCGACCACGACCGCGTCGTTGATCGCGTCGCCGTAGAGGTCGGCACGAGCGGCCCTGGTTGCGAACGACACGTCCGCGGGCGCCTCGCGCGAGACCTCGCGGCGCCCGACGAGGAACCAGGCGGCCGCGACACCCGTGGCCACGACCAGGGTGATGAGCAGCGTGATCACGATCGCCGGGAGCGGCGGCTCGTGGTGCTCGGCGGTGCCGGTCACCGGCTCCAGCCAGGTCACGATCCAGTCCCCGACCAGCAGGACGCCACCCAGCACCGACAGCGCGGCGAGCACCATCAGCGGGACGGTCATCACCTTGGGCGACTCGTGCGGGTGCACGTCCTTGCCCCAGCGCCCCTTCCCGTCGGGTCCCGGGGTGAAGAAGGTCATCAGCATCAGGCGGGTCATGTAGAAGCCCGTGATGCCGGCGCCCAGCATGGCCAGCACGCCGACCAGCAGGTTGTCGGCGAGGGCCGACTCGATGATCCGGTCCTTGGACCAGAACCCGGAGAAGCCCGGGAACCCGATGATCGCGAGGTAGCCCATCGCGAAGGTCAAGAAGGTGACCGGCATGGCCTTGTTGAGCGCGCCGTAGTGGCGCATGTCGACGTCGTCGTCCATGCCGTGCATGACCGAGCCGGCGCCGAGGAACATGTTGGCCTTGAAGAAGCCGTGGGTGAGCAGGTGGAAGATCGCGAACGGGTAGCCGACCGGTCCGAGGCCGGCGGCCAGCATCATGTAGCCGATCTGGCTCATCGTCGAGCCGGCGAGCGCCTTCTTGATGTCGTCCTTGGCGCACCCGATGATCGCGCCCCACAGGAGCGTGACGGTGGCGACGACCACGACGGCCGTCTGCGCGACCGGGGCCAGCTCGAAGACGAAGTTGGACCGGACCACGAGGTAGACGCCGGCGGTGACCATGGTCGCCGCGTGGATCAGGGCCGAGACCGGGGTCGGTCCCTCCATCGCGTCGAGCAGCCAGGCCTGCAGCGGCACCTGCGCGGACTTGCCGCAGGCACCGAGCAGCAGCAGCAGGCCCAGCGCGTTGAGCGTGCCCTGGTCGGCGCCGCCGGTCAGCTCGCTGACGCCGCCGAAGTCGGTGGTGCCGAAGGTCGCGAACATCAGCGCGATCGCCAGGGACAGGCCGATGTCACCGACACGGTTGATGACGAAGGCCTTCTTGGCGGCCGCCGCGGCGGAGTGCTTGTGCTGCCAGAAGCCGATGAGCAGGTAGGACGCCAGGCCGACGCCCTCCCAGCCCAGGAACAGGCCCACGAAGTTGGCCGAGAGGATCAGCGTGAGCATGGCCGCGACGAACAGGTTGAGGTAGCCGAAGAATCGGCGCCGGCGCGGGTCGTGCTCCATGTAGCCGATGGCGTAGACGTGGATCAGCGAGCCGACACCGGTGATCAGCAGGAGGAACAGTGCCGCGAGCTGGTCGTAGAGCAGGTCCATGCCGACGCTCAGCGAGCCGGTCTCGAACCAGGTCCACAGGTGCTGGCCCACCTGGCGCGACTCCGCGTCACGGCCCAGGAGCGCCACGAAGAGCACGAGGCTGAGCACGAAGGACGCGAGGGCGGCAGCGGTGCCGACGAGGTGGCCGTGCTTGTCGGCGGACGCCTTGAGCGAGCCCTGCAGCAACGGTGCCACAGCGAGCAGCACGACCGCACCGAGCAGCGGCAGCGCGATGACCAGCCACAGCAGGTCGAACACGCCGCCGGCCCCGGTGTCGGGCGCGACCACGGGGATGTGGGTGCCGCCCTCCGCGGAGAGAAGGACCGAGTGGGACAACAGGTTCACGAGTGCTCCCTCAGTACTTCAGCAGGCTGGCGTCGTCGACCGAGGCCGAGCGTCGGGTGCGGAAGATGGTCATGATGATCGCGAGGCCGATGACGACCTCGGCTGCCGCCACCACCATCACGAAGAAGGCGGTGATCTGGCCGTCGAGGTTGCCGTGCTGGCGGGCGAAGGCGACGAAGGCCAGGTTGCTGGCATTGAGCATCAGCTCGACGCACATGAACACGACGATGGCGTTGCGGCGGGTGAGCACACCCACGCACCCGATGGTGAACAGGATCGCGGAGAGCACGACGTACTGGCTCACTTCTCGTCCTCCTCGGTGCTGGCCGTGGCCCCGGACTTGCCCGCGGACTCGGGTTGCGAGTCCGGGACGCCCAGCTGGCGGCGTACGTCGACGATGTCCTCGGCGCGCGCGGGAGCCGAGCGGACGGTGCCGCGGGCGGCGAGCACCCGGGAGACCGAGGACTCCGCAGCGGTGCCGTCGGGCAGCAGGGCAGGGGTGTCGACCGCGTTGTGGCGGGCGTAGACGCCGGGCGAGGGCAGCGGGCCGAGGTGCTTGCCGTGGTCGGCGTAGTCCCGGAGCCGCTGTGCGGCGAGGTCGGCCTGGGTCGCCTTGGGCGTGAGCCGCTCGCGGTGCGCGAGGACCATGGCGCCCAGCACGGCGGTGATCAGCAGGGCGCTGGTGGCCTCGAAGGCGAAGACGTAGCGGGAGAACAGGATGTTGGCGATGGCCGGCACGTTGCCGCCCGCGTTGGCCTCGTCGAGTCCCACGACGGCGCCGAAGGTGACCTGGCCGATGCCGACGACCAGGACGGTGCCGAAGACGAGGCCGAGCACGATGGCCATCGCACGCTGGCCCCGGATCGTCTCCACCACCGAGTCGGAGGCGTCGACGCCGATCAGCATCATCACGAACAGGAACAGCATGAGGATGGCGCCGGTGTAGACGATGATCTGCACCGCGAACAGGAACGGCGCGTCCAGCACGGCGTAGAGGAACGCGAGGCTGATCATCACCACGGCCAGCAGCAGCGCGGCGTGGACGGCCTTGCGGACGACGAGGATGCCGAGCGCGGCCGCCACCATCAGCGGAGCGAGGATCCAGAAGGTCATCGTGTCGTCCCCCTGTAGTAGTCGCCCTCGTCGTCGCCCAGGCGCATCGCGTGGGGCGGCTGCTCCATGCCGGGCAGCAGCGGGGCGAGCAGGTCGGACTTCTCGTAGATGAGGTCGGCGCGGTTGTTGTCGGCCAGCTCGTACTCGTTGGTCATCGTCAGCGCGCGGGTCGGGCACGCCTCGATGCACAGGCCGCAGAGGATGCAGCGCAGGTAGTTGATCTGGTAGACGCGGCCGTAGCGCTCGCCCGGGCTGAAGCGCCCGGACCCGTCGGGCTCATCGGTGTTGGAGGCACCCTCGACGTAGATCGCGTCCGCCGGGCAGGCCCAGGCGCACAGCTCGCAGCCGATGCACTTCTCGAGCCCGTCGGGCCAGCGGTTGAGCTGGTGGCGGCCGTGGAAACGGGGCGCGGTCGGGAGCTTCTCGAACGGGTACTGCTCGGTGACGACCTTCTTGAACATCGTGCGGAAGGTGACGCCGAACCCGGCGATCGGGTCCCAGAGACTCTCCTTGATGCCCTTGGCATCCTGGCTGGAACCCTGGCTGGAATTCTGAGTGGACTCACTCATGGTTCTCCTCCGCTGGAGCGGTGACGGTGGTGCGGCCGGTGGCGAACGTCATCGGCGCGGCAGCACCGCGCACGGCACCGCCTGCCGGCATCGGCGGGACCGGGAACCCGCCGGCGTAGGCGTCGTGGGGCACATCGCCGACCTCGACCTCCTCGTCCTCACCGTTGCCCTTGCCGTCGCCGACGAACATCAGCGCGAGGGTGAGGACGAGCAGGACGGCGATCGCGGCCACGAGGTAGGTGCGGTTGATGTTGCCCTCGAGCGAGATGACGCGGATGGTGGCGACGGCCACGATCCAGGCCAGCGAGACCGGGATCAGGACCTTCCAGCCCAGCGCCATGAACTGGTCGTAGCGCATGCGGGGCAGCGAGCCGCGCAGCCACACGAACATGAAGATGAAGATGAAGATCTTGGAGAAGAACCACAGCAACGGCCAGTAGCCGCTGTTGGCGCCGTCCCAGACGTTCTCGATGCCCCAGGGAGCGGCCCAGCCACCGAGGACCAGCGTGGTGGCGATGGCCGAGACGGTCGCGAGGTTGATGTACTCGGCCAGGAAGAACAGAGCGAACTTCAAGCTGGAGTACTCGGTGTGGAAGCCGCCCACCAGCTCACCCTCGGCCTCGGGGAGGTCGAAGGGCGCGCGGTTGGTCTCGCCGACCATCGAGATGAGGTAGATGATGAACGACGGCGCCAGGATCAGGCCGAACCACAGCTTGTCCTGCGCGGCGACGATCTCCGAGGTCGACATCGAGCCGGCGTAGAGGAAGACCGCCACCAGCGCGAGGCCCATCGCGACCTCGTAGGAGATCATCTGGGCGCTCGAGCGCAGGCCGCCGAGCAGGGAGTACGTCGACCCGGAGGACCAGCCGCCCAGGACGATGCCGTAGATCCCGATCGAGGCGATCGCGAGCATGAACAGCACGGCGACCGGCATGTCGGTCAGCTGCAGAGGGGTCCGGTGGCCGAAGAAGTTGACCTCGGGACCGAGCGGGATGACCGCCCAGGTGACGAACGCGGGGACGGTCGCGATGACCGGGGCGAGGAAGAAGACGACCTTGTCGGCCGCCTTGGGGATGATGTCCTCCTTGAGGGCGAGCTTCACGCCGTCGGCCAGCGACTGCAGCAGGCCGAAGGGACCGTTCACGTTGGGGCCGACGCGGTGCTGCATGCGGGCCACGACGCGACGCTCGAACCAGATGTTGAAGAGCGTCAGCAGCACGAGGATCAAGAAGATGAAGACCGCCTTGAGGGCGATCACCCACCACGGGTCCTGGCCGAACTGGGCCAGGTCCGGGTCGGGCAGGTCCGCGACCAGCGGCAGGATGCTCATCATCAGGAGGCTCCCTTCACGGTGACCGTGCTGCCCGGGGAGGCCAGCTCGGCGAGGACGCCGCGACCGAAGGACCGGGCCGGGACCCAGACCACGTCGTCGGGCAGGTCGGCGACCACCACCGGCAGCGTCACGCTGCCGCGGTCACCGGAGATGGTGGCGAGCTGCTCGTGCCCGACCTCGACCATCCCGAACACGGACTCGTACGAGGCCCGGCTGAGGCGGGCGAGCGGTGTGCGGGCGGTCGCCCGCAGGTGCACCTCGCCGTCCTGCATGGAGCCGAGGTCGATGAGCTGCTTCCACGTGGCCAGGGCGAGCGCGGTCGCGCCTTTCCTGGTGGGCTTGGGCGGCTTCGGAGGCTTGCCGGCGTCGAGCGCGGGGCGAGCCCCGTCCCACGGGCCGAGGGCCTGCATCTCGGCGCGGACCTCGGGGACCGTCCGGAACCCCAGCGGGGCTCCGTGGCCGAGCGCGGCGAGCTCGTCGGCGATGCCGGACAGGACCCGCAGGTCGGGCAGCGAGGCGGGGTTGGTGAAGACCGCTGGGAAGTCACGGGCCCGGCCGTCCCAGGTCACGAACGTCCCGGCCTTGTCGGCGACCGGGGCGACCGGCAGCACCACGTCAGCCGCACGGGTCACGTCGGTCTCGCGCAGCTCGAGGCTGACCACGAACACCGCGGCGTCCAGCGCGGCGCGGAAGGCGGCGGGGTCGCTGGTGTCGTCGGGGTCGACGCCCCCGACTACGAGCCCGCCGAGGTCGCCCTTGACGAGCGCGGTGACGATGGCGTTGCCGTCTCGACCGAGCTTCCCGGGCAGGGACGCCACACCCCAGGCCGCGGCCACGTCGACGCGCGCGGCGGCCTCGGCGACCGGACGACCGCCGGGGAGGAGGTTGGGCAGGGCGCCGGCCTCGACCGCACCCCGGTCACCGGCGCGACGCGGGACCCACGCGAGCCGGGCGCCCGACGTCGCGGCCAGCGCGGCGACGGCGGCCAGGCCCCCGTGGGTGCCGGCCAGGCGCTCGCCGACCAGGATGACCGCGTCACCGTCGAGCTCGACGCCCGCGAGCGCCTCGACCTCGGCGCCGGGCGCGGTCGCGATCAGCTCGCCGCCCATCTTGGCCAGGCCGCGCGAGGTGAAGGGAGCGATCGATCGGACCTTGAGGCCCGACCGGGCGGCCTTGCGCAGCCGCAGGAAGATCGTGGCGGCCTCGTCCTCGGGCTCGAGACCGACCAGCAGCACGCTGGACGCGGCCTCGAGGTCGGCGTAGGTCACCGCGGCCGACAGCGCGACGTGCGAGGCCAGGAAGCTGGCCTCCTCCGCACTGTGCGGGCGGGCGCGGAAGTCGATGTCGTTGGTGTCGAGCGCGACCCGCGCGAACTTGGCGTAGGCGTAGGCGTCCTCGGCGGTCAGGCGACCCCCGGTCAGGACGGCGCCGGCACCCGCGGCGCGGAGGCCGCGTGCGGCGACGGCGAAGGCCTCGGGCCAGGACGCGGGCCGGAGCTCGCCCCGCTCCCCGTCCGGCAGGGTGTCGCGGACCATCGGGTAGGCGAGGCGGTCCTCGACCTGGGCGTAGCGGAACGCGAAGCGGTCCTTGTCGCTGATCCACTCCTCGTTGACCTCGGCATCGTTGCCGGCGAGGCGACGCATCACCTTGCCGCGCCGGTGGTCGACGCGGATCGCTGCGCCGCAGGCGTCGTGCTCGGCCACCCCGGGCGTGGAGACCAGGTCGAAGGGGCGCGAGCGGAAGCGGTAGTCGGCCGAGGTCAGCGCGCCGACCGGGCAGATCTGGATGGTGTTGCCGGAGAAGTAGCTCTCGAAGGGCTCGCGTTCGTAGATCGCGACCTGCTGCAGCGCACCGCGCTCGGCGAGCGCGATGAACGGGTCACCGGCGATCTGCTCGGAGAAGCGCGTGCAGCGCGCACACAGCACGCAGCGCTCGCGGTCGAGCAGGACCTGGGCGGAGATGCTGATCGGCTTGGGGAAGGTGCGCTTGACACCACCCGACTCCGCGAACCGGCTCTCGCCGCGACCGTTGCTCATCGCCTGGTTCTGCAGGGGGCACTCGCCGCCCTTGTCGCACACCGGGCAGTCGAGCGGGTGGTTGATCAGCAGGAACTCCATGATGCCCTGCTGGGCCTTGTCGGCGACCTCGCTGGTCGCCTGGGTGTTGACGACCATGCCCTCGGCGACCGGCAGCGTGCAGGAGGCCTGCGGCTTGGGGAAGCCGCGCCCGTTGCCGGCGTCGGGGATGTCGACCAGGCACTGGCGGCAGGCGCCGACCGGCTCGAGGAGCGGGTGGTCGCAGAAACGCGGGATCTGGACGCCCACCTGCTCGGCGGCGCGGATGACCAGCGTGTCCTTGGGGACGCTGACCTGGACGCCGTCGATGGTCAGGGTGACCGTGTCGACCTGGGTCTTCTGTGGGGTGCTCACGCTTCGGCTCCAGCGGGTGCGAAGGCGGTGGAGGCGGCGTGGTCGAAGGGGCAGCCGCCGTGGGTCAGGTGCGCGAGGTACTCGTCGCGGAAGTACTGGATCGAGCTCGAGATCGGGCTGGTGGCGCCGTCGCCGAGGGCGCAGAACGCGCGGCCCAGGATGTTGTCGCACTGGTCGAGCAGCAGGTCGAGGTCCGCCTCGCTCCCCTGGCCCTTCTCCAGGCGGGCCAGCGTCTGTGAGAGCCACCAGGTGCCCTCGCGGCACGGGGTGCACTTGCCGCAGGACTCGTGCTTGTAGAACTCGGTCCAGCGCAGCACCGCACGCACGACGCAGGTGGTCTCGTCGAAGAGCTGCAGGGCCCTGGTGCCGAGCATCGAGCCGGCCGCGCCGACGGACTCGAAGTCGAGGGGGACGTCGAGGTGCTCGCGCGTCAGCAGCGGCGTGCTCGACCCGCCGGGCGTCCAGAACTTGAGCTCGTGGCCTGCACGCATGCCGCCCGCGAGGTCGAGCAGCTCACGCAGGGTGATCCCGAGCGGGGCTTCGTACTGGCCGGGGCGGGTGACGTGGCCGGACAGGCTGAAGATGCCGTGGCCGTGGGACTTCTCGGTGCCCATCGAGGCGAACCACGCGGCACCCTGGGTGAGGATGGCCGGCACCGAGGCGATCGACTCGACGTTGTTGATCACGGTCGGGCTGGCGTAGAGGCCGGCGACGGCCGGGAACGGCGGGCGCAGGCGCGGTTGGCCGCGGCGGCCCTCGAGACCCTCGAGCAGGGCCGTCTCCTCGCCGCAGATGTAGGCACCGGCGCCGGCGTGGACGATCAGGTCAAGGTCATAGCCCGAGCCGTGGATGTTGGAGCCGAGGTGGCCGGCGAGATAGGCCTCCTGGACCGCGCGCTGCAGGCGGCGTACGACGTGGAGGACCTCACCGCGGACGTAGATGAACGCCGTGTGGGCCTGGATGGCGTAGGAGCTGACGATGACGCCCTCGACCAGCGTGTGCGGGGTCGCCATCATCAGTGGGATGTCCTTGCAGGTGCCCGGCTCCGACTCGTCGGCATTGACGACGAGGTACTTGGGCTTGGGGTTGTCCTGCGGGATGAAGCCCCACTTCATGCCGGTGGGGAAGCCCGCGCCACCGCGCCCACGCAGGCCGGACTCCTTGACGGCGGTGATCACGTCGTCGGGTCCCATCGCGAACGCCTTGTCGAGGGCGGCGTAGCCACCGCGCGCCTCATAGGCAGCCATGGTCCACGCGCGGTCGGTGTCCCAGTTGTCGGTGAGGACCGGGGTCAACGTGTCAGCCATGGTTCTCCTCCGGGGCGGTCCAGCCGTTCTCGCGGGCGATCTGCAGTCCGGCGAGCGAGGCGGGGCCGGCGGTCGGGCCCTCGTCGGCGCGGTCGTCGGGGAAGCCGGCGAGCACGCGCTCGGCCTCGCGCCAGGTGCACAGCTGCGGGCCCCGGGTCGAGTGGACCGGGGTGCCGGCGCGCAGGTCGTCGATCGCCCCGACGGCAGACTCAGGGGTCTGGTTGTCCATGAACTCCCAGTTGACCATCATCACCGGGGCGTAGTCGCACGCCGCGTTGCACTCGATGTGCTCGAGCGTGATGCTCTTGAGCCCCGGGGCGTCGGCGGTGGTCTCGTCGTTGCCGACGTCGAGGTGCTCCTTGAGCCGCTCGAAGATCAGGTCGCCGCCCAGCACCGCACACAACGTGTTGGTGCACACGCCGACGTGGTAGTCACCGACCGGCTTGCGCTTGTACATCGTGTAGAAGGTCGAGACACCGTTGACCTCGGCGGCACTGATGCCGAGGATCTCGGCGCACGCCTCAATGCCCTCGGGCGTGACCCTGCCCTCCACCGACTGCACGAGGTGCAGCATCGGCAGGAGGCCGGAGCGGGCCTCGGGGTAGCGGGCCGCGATCTCGCGCAGCTCGGTCCAGGTCTTCTCGTCGAGGCCGGTGGTCTTCTCAGTCATCGGTCGACTCCTCCCATGACGGGGTCGATGGAGGCGATGGCGACGATCACGTCGGCGACCATGCCGCCCTCGCTCATCACGCTGGTCGCCTGCAGGTTGGTGAAGGACGGGTCCCGGAAGTGCGCGCGGAACGGGCGCGTGCCGCCGTCGGAGACGACGTGGGCGCCGAGCTCGCCGCGCGGGGACTCGACCGGCACGTAGGCCTGGCCGGCCGGGACACGGAAGCCTTCGGTGACCAGCTTGAAGTGGTGGATCAGCGCCTCCATGGACTCACCCATGATGTGGCGGATGTGGTCGAGGCTGTTGCCCATGCCGTCGCTGCCGATGGAGAGCTGGCTGGGCCACGCGATCTTCTTGTCGCCCACCATCACGGGGGCGCCCTCGAGGCCGGCCAGGCGGTCGACGGCCTGCTCGACGATCTTGAGCGACTCCCACATCTCGTTGAGCCGGATGCGGAACCGGCCGTAGGAGTCGCAGGTGTCCCAGGTCTGGACCTCGAAGTCGTAGTCCTCGTAGCCGCTGTAGGGCTGGGTCTTGCGCAGGTCCCAGGCGTAGCCGGTCGAGCGGAGCACCGGGCCCGTGATGCCCAGCGCCAGGCAGCCGGCCAGGTCGAGGTGGCCGACGCCGTCGAGGCGACCCCGGAAGATCGGGTTGGCGTTGCAGAGCGCGGCATATTCGGGCAGGCGCTTCTTCATGAGCACGATGAAGTCGCGGATCTCGTCGAGCGCCCCGGGCGGCAGGTCCTGGGCCACCCCGCCGGGACGGATGAACGCGTGGTTCATCCGCAGGCCGGTGATGAGCTCGAAGAGGTCGAGGACCAGCTCGCGCTCGCGGAAGCCGATCGTCATCACGGTCAGTGCGCCGATCTCCATGCCACCGGTCGCGATCGCGACCAGGTGCGAGGAGATGCGGTTGAGCTCCATCAGGAGCACCCGCATGACCTGCGCCTTCTCCGGCACGTCGTCCTCGATGTCGAGCAGCCGCTCCACGCCCAGGACGTAGGTCGCCTCGTTGTAGAACGGCGAGAGGTAGTCCATCCGCGTGCAGAACGTCGTGCCCTGCACCCAGGTGCGGTACTCCATGTTCTTCTCGATGCCGGTGTGGAGATAGCCGACACCGCACCGGGCCTCGGTGACCGTCTCCCCCTCCAGCTCGAGGATCAGCCGGAGCACGCCGTGGGTCGACGGGTGCTGCGGACCCATGTTGACCACGACCCGCTCCTCGGCGGCGTCGCCGATGTTCTGCGTGATCGAGTCCCAGTCCTGGCCGGTGACGGTGAAGACGCGGCCCTGGCTGGTGTCGCCGGGGGCTGCGTAGAAGTCCTGCTGCTGGCTGGTGTCGGTGCTCATTCCGGGGCCCCCGATCGAGTGTTCGTGGAGGAGCGGAGCGGGGGAACGGAGAATCGAGTGGGGTGGTTCATCAGTTGTAGCTCCTGCGCTGGTCGGGCGGAGGAATCGATCCGCCCTTGTACTCCACGGGGATCCCGCCGAGCGGGTAGTCCTTGCGCTGCGGGTGCCCCGGCCAGTCATCGGGCATGAGGACCCGGGTCAGAGCGGGATGACCGTCGAAGATCAGCCCGAACATGTCGTACGTCTCGCGCTCGTGCCAGTCGAGGGTCGGGTAGACGCTCACCAGGCTGGGGATGTGCGGGTCGCTGTCCGGCGCGGTCACCTCGACCCGGATGCGCCGGTTGTGGGTCATCGAGGTGAAGTGGTAGACGGCATGCAGCTCGCGGCCCGCGTCGTCGGGGTAGTGGACGCCGCTGACGCCCGAGCAGAACTCGAAGCGCAGCGCCTCGTCGTCGCGCAGCATCTGGCCCACGAAGGGCAGGTCCTCGCGACGCACGTGGAAGGTGATCTCGCCGCGGTGGATCACGACACTCTCGATCGCCGACACCAGGTCGGTGGCCTCGAGCCGCGCCTCGAGAGCGTCGGACACCTCGTCGAACCAGCCGCCGTAGGGCTTGGGTGAGGCGGCGGGGAACACCTTGGCGCTGACGAGGCCGCCGTAGCCGGAGGTGTCGGGGGTCCCCGAGACTCCGAACATGCCGTGGCGCTCACCGACGGAGCGGACCTCGCCCGTGGGAGCGGGGAGGTTCTCGGGCGACTGCTCGGGGGCTGGCTGCTCGACGCCACTGCCGGTGCCCGTCGTGTCCTTGGCCGCCTCGAGGTTGCGCTCCTCGGCGGGCCGGGCGGACTCGTTCTGGTCGGTCTTGTCGTCACTCATCGGAGCAGGCCCTTCATCTCCGAGGTGGGCAGCGCACGCAGCGCTGCGGTCTCGAGCTGGGCGATCTCCTCGCGGCGGTTGGCGCCGAGCTTGGTGGCCTGGACCTGGTCGTGCAGCTTGAGGATGGCGTCGATGAGCATCTCCGGGCGGGGCGGACAGCCGGGGAGGTACATGTCGACCGGGACGACGTGGTCGACGCCCTGGACGACGGCGTAGTTGTTGAACATGCCGCCCGACGAGGCGCAGACTCCCATCGCGATGACCCACTTGGGCTCGGGCATCTGGTCGTAGATCTGGCGCAGGACGGGAGCCATCTTCTGGCTCACCCGCCCGGCGACGATCATCAGGTCGGCCTGGCGCGGGCTGGCACGGAAGACCTCCATGCCGACGCGCGCGAGGTCGTACTTGGGACCGCCGGAGGTCATCATCTCGATGGCGCAGCAGGCCAGGCCGAAGGTCGCGGGCCAGAACGACGCCTTGCGCATGTAGCCGGCGACACCCTCGACCGTGGTCAGCAGGACGCCGCTGGGCAGCTTTTCTTCGAGTCCCATATCAAGAACCTCCCGTAGAGGGGTTGGTCGTCGAGCGACGAGAACGCCGGCAAGGTGCGTACATCGCGGGCCTCAATCCCAGTCCAGTCCGCCGCGTCGCCAGACGTAGGCGTACGCAACGAAGACAGTGGCGATGAACAGGACCATCTCGATCAGCCCGAAGACGCGCATCGCGTCGAAGTGGACGGCCCAGGGGTAGAGAAAGATGATCTCGATGTCGAAGACGATGAAGAGCATCGCGGTGATGAAGTACTTGACCGGGATCCGCCCGCCGCCGATGGGCTGCGGCGTCGGCTCGATGCCGCACTCGTAGGAGTCGAGCTTGGCCCGGTTGTAGCGCTTGGGGCCGATGAAGGCACTCATGATCACGGAGAAGACCGCGAAGCCCGTCGCGATCAGTGCCAGAGCGAGGACCGGCGTGTAGAGCTCCATCGCTTCCCTTCCGGTGGATCCGGCGCCGGGTCGAGTGACGACATGTGACCTTGTGAATGGCTTCACGAGTGGCGCGGGCCACAGTCTAGAACTCCGGTGCGGCGTGCGTCACGCCGGGGGGAGGGGCCACTTTCCACGCTCCGGCCGCGGGATTTGGCCACGCGGACGTGCCCTAATTCACCTCAGGCGATGGCGCGGTGCAGCGCGACGATGCCGCCGGTCAGGTTGCGCCACTCGGGCTGCTGCCAGCCCGCCTCGGCCATCATCGCAACCAGGCCCGGCTGGTCCGGCCATGCCCGGATCGACTCGGCGAGGTAGACGTAGGCGTCCGCGGCGCTGGCGGTGACCGAGGCGATCGCGGGCAGCGCCCGCATGAAGCCGTCGAGGTAGACCGTGCGGAGGGCGCCGTTGGTCGGCCGGCTGAACTCGCACACCACGAGCCGGCCGCCGGGGCGAGTGACCCGGAGCATCTCCCTCAGCCCGGCCACCGGGTCCACGAAGTTGCGCAGGCCATAGCTGATGGTGACCGCGTCGAAGGTGTCGTCGAGGAACGGCAGCCGGGTGCCGTCGCCGGCCACGAACGGCAGACCGGGGCGGTCCTTCTTGCCCTGGCGCAGCATGCCGACGGAGAAGTCGCACGGGACCGCCGTGGCGCCGTGGGCGGCGAAGGGCTCGCTCGAGCAGCCGGTGCCGGCGGCGAGGTCCAGGACCAGGTCTCCCCGGTGCGGGGCGACCGCATCCACCATCGACCGGCGCCAGCTGCGCTGGATCCCGGCCGTCATCAGGTCGTTGGTGAGGTCGTAACGCTTGGCGACGGTGTCGAACATGCGACGTACGTCGGTCGGTTGCTTGTCCAGATCAGCGCGGGCCACGCGCCGAGCGTAGGCGTGCCGGCCGCGGCGGACGCAACCTGGGGGTGCGCCACCGCGTCCCTACACTGGGCGGGCCGACCGGCTCCCCGGGGGAGGATCCACATGCCACGACGTCACCCGCACCACCGCTCAGCGCGGATGCTCGCGCTGCTCCTCGCGCTGCTGTGCGCGATGACCGGTCTCGCCGCCACCACCACACCCGCTGCGGCCCAGACCTCCTTGCGCGCCGGGTTCGCCCCGATGGGACCGGGTGACACGGGCTGGCGGGTGCGGGTGCTGCAGAGCCGGCTCCACCAGCTCCACCTGCACTCCGAGGTCGTCACCAGCCGCTTCGACGCGGAGACCCGTGCCGGCGTGGCCACGCTCCAGCGGCGCCGGGGATGGCGAGCGGACGGCGTGGTCGACGAGCGCACCTGGCTCAAGGTCGTCTCGCTCACCGACGAGCCCACGTCCGAGGCGTTGCACAACATCTACGCGCCCGGCCGCGCCCTGCTCGCGCGCGGCGACACGGGTATGTGGGTGCGCCAGGTCCAGGCCCGCCTCACGCAGGTCCGCTGGTTCGACGCCCGCGTGAGCGGTCGCTACGCGGGCTCCACGGTGCGAGCCGTGCGCGGCTTCCAGGCCAAGCGCAAGATCCCCGTCACCGGTCAGGTCGACCGCCGCACGCTCAGGCGGCTCAAGGACATGACCCGGCGGCCCACGAAGGCCGAGCTGTTCAACATCGTGCCCACGGGACCGGCGCTCGACGGGCGCTGCGTCACCGGCAGGGCGATGTGCGTGGAAAAGACGTCCAGGTCACTGCGCTGGGTCGTCGACGGCGTCGTGCTCCGCACCGTCGAGGTGCGCTTCGGGTCCGACGAGCTGCCGACCCGCGAGGGCGCCTTCGCGGTCTATCGCAAGTCCCGCGACCACGTCTCGAGCCTCTACGACACCCCGATGCCCTTCGCGATGTTCTTCTCGGGCGGGCAGGCCGTGCACTACTCCCCCGACTTCGCCGCCCACGGCTACAGCGGTGCGTCCCACGGGTGCGTCAACGTGCGTGACCGGGTCGCCGTCGAGCGGCTCTTCGACGAGGTGCGGATCGGCGACAAGGTGATCGTCTACCGGTCCTGACCTCGTCGGCGGTGCTCAGAGCTCGATCTGCTCCAGGGCATGCCGGATCCACCGTCCACGAGCAGGGCCAGAGGAGCCCCCTCGATCGACAGCGCCAGGGTCAGGACTGCGGGGAGCCGGCGAGCGAGAAGGCGGAGTCCAGCCCACCGGCGGACCCACCGCGCCGGGGCAGCGACGCGTCGGCGTCCACCGCCGTGGCCGGCGGGGACGGCACCGCCACCGTCGCGTGCTCGAGAGCCAGCTCGAGCCGGACCGCAGGATGGTGGGCGATGCGACCGAGCCTGAAGCCCAGCACCGTGGCCAGGCCGCTGATGGTCCGGTTCACGCGGGTGTCGAGGACCAGCACGCGCAGCCGGTCCCCCCACCACGGAGCGAGGGTCGTCACGTCGGCGGCCAGCTTCTTGGTGCGGGCTCCGAGCCGCGCCTCGGCGACCTGCGCCGAGGTGGCCTCGAGGACCTCCTGGGGAGCCTCGTGCCACGGGGCTCCGTCGATGGTCGCCGCCACCAGCAGCTCCTCGAGCACCTTGGCGGTGCCGCGGTCGAGCAGGAGGTGCGTCGGGGAGACGTGAGCGAGGGCCGCCTCCAGCTGGTCGGGCGTCTCCACCCAGGCCAGCGTGAAGCCGGCACTCAGGTGGGCATCGCGCACGACCGTGGTGAACCGGTCGGTCGCCTCGCCCGTGAGCAGCACCACGTCGTCGGCGGTGAGGTCGGCGAGGGTGCCGGAGGACTCGGGACGGAAGAGCCAGGCAAGGGCCTTCTCGCGCGGCAGGCCCAGCACGGCGCTGGACGGCGTATCGCCTCGGACGGAGTCGACCCACGCGAGCACGTCGGGCTGGCGCTTGCGCCGTTCCAGCCCCATGCCGCGCAACCGCTCCCAGGACCGGTCGTCGCACTCGAACAGCTGGGCCTTGGTGAGTGCAGCCTGCCGCAGCAGCCCGAGCCGGCTCTCGACGTCGACGATCACCAGACGCACCTGGATCTCGTCGAGCAGGCGACCGACCTCCTGCGGATCCATGTGCTCGGGCAGCAGCAGCGGCACCGCACCGGCGATCCTGGTGGCGAGCTCGAGCTCGAGCTGGCGGATGCCGGTGGGGACGCGGATCACCACGACCTGGCCCGGGTTGACCCCGGCCTCGATCATGCCGGCGGCGCCGTCGATGACGCGGCGGTAGAGCTCGTTCCAGGTGAGCGACGCCCACGCCTGCCCGCGCCGCTCCACGACCGCGGGGTCGAGCGCACGGTGTCGCGCATGGTGCTCCAACCGCTTGAGCGGCGATGCATGAACAGGCACTTGCGGCTCCCTCCGAACGTGGTGTACCGCCGCAACCTAGGCGAGCCGGACCCCTCCTGTTCGCCGTTTACCAGATCTCCGCACGGGCGTTGCGCACCCCGGCGTAGGCTCCTCCGTCGTGACGACCCCCGCGTCCGCCCCGAGGCCTGGACCATCAGCGCCTCTCGTCGTGCGCACCGTCCCGGTGGACCTGGCGGATCTCCCGCTGCTCGACCTGCTCCCCGAGCAGGACCCCGTCAGCTGGATCCGCCGCGGCGACGGCATCGTCGGCTGGGGCGTGGCCGCCCGGCTGGAGACCGCGGGCAACACCCGCTTCAGCGACGCGGTGAAGTGGTGGTCGGAGACCGTGGCCCGCGCCGACGTCGACGACCAGGTCGGCGAACCCGGCACCGGCCTGGTCTGCTTCGGCGCCTTCGCCTTCGCCGACGAGCCGGGCGACTCAGTGCTCGTGGTGCCGCAGGTCGTCGTCGGACGCCGTGGCGACCGCGCGTGGCTGACCACCGTCTCGGTCGCGGCCCCCGTCCTGGCCCCGACCGAGCCGCCGCGCCCGCCCGTGGGCCTGACCTTCTCGGACGGGTCGCGCAACGGGGAGGAGTGGATGACGATCGTCGCCGAGGCGGTGGAGCGGATCGCGGTCGGAGAGCTGGAGAAGGTCGTCCTGGCGCGCGACCTGATCGCCACCACCGACGAGCCGCTCGACGTGCGCTGGCCGCTGAGCCGCCTGGCCGACCAGTACGAGATGTGCTGGACCTTCCACGTCGACGGACTCTTCGGCGCCACCCCGGAGATGCTGGTGCGACGCGAGCGCGGCCTGGTCACCTCCCGGGTGCTGGCCGGCACCATCCGTCGGACGGGGGATGACGAGCGCGACCTCGCGCTTGCCGCCACCCTGGCCCGCTCGTCGAAGGACCTCGAGGAGCACGAATACGCCGTCCGCTCGGTCGCCGACGCCCTCGAGCCGCACTGCTCGTCGATGAACGTCCCCGAGGCGCCGTTCGTGCTGCACCTGCCCAACGTCATGCACCTCGCCACCGACGTCAACGGCGTCGTGCACGACCTGGCGACGTCGCTCCAGCTGGCCGAGTCGCTGCACCCCTCCGCGGCCGTGGGCGGCACGCCGACTCCTGCGGCGACGCGCCTGATCTCCGAGATCGAGGGGATGGCGCGCGAGCGCTACGCCGGACCGGTCGGCTGGATGGACGCCTCCGGTGACGGCGAGTGGGGCATCGCGCTGCGCTCGGCGGTGATCACGGAGGCCGGCGTACGACTCTTCGCCGGCTGCGGCATCGTCGCCAGCTCCGACCCCGAGGCCGAGCTCGCCGAGTCGCAGGCGAAGTTCGTCCCGGTGCGCGACGCCCTCGAGGCGGGCTGAGGGAGCGACCCCGGCCTCACAGGTCCTGGCCGGGCTCGCGGCGCTCGAAGACCTGGCCCTCGGGCAGCAGGTTGGCCATGTGGGTCGCGACCATGTCGAGGCCGATGTCGCTGTAGACGCGGTCGTGGATGCCCAGCGACCTCGGCGCGGCCACCTCGCGCACGAAGTCGATGGCCTCGCTCACCTTGAGCCACGGCGCGCTGACCGGCGCCAGCAGCACGTCGACCGCGCGTCCGGGGGCGGTCAGGGAGTCGCCCGGGTGGTAGAGGCAGGTGCCCCCGGCCTCGAGGACGTAGCCGGAGTTGTCGAAGCGGTCGTAGTCGGGGTGGATCACCGCGTGCTTCTCCCCCACCACCTCCACGGCCGCACCCGCGATGTCGAGCCGGTCTCCGGGGCGCACGACCGTGACCCGCTCCGCGACGTCGGGCGCTTGCTCGCGCAGCATCCGCGCCACCGCCGCGATCGTCCAGATCGGCGCGTCGCTGCCGCGCAGGAGATCGGGATGGACGTGGTCGGCGTGCTCGTGGGTGATGAGGACGGCGTCCGCCCCCTCCAGCGCGCTCGCCTCGGTGAAGACACCCGGGTCGAGCACGACGACGCCGCTGTCGGTCTGGACCCGCACGCACGCGTGGCCGAACTTGGTGATCCGCATGACGTCCAGCCTAGGTCGGGGGCGGACTCGATCAGCTGGATCTGGCGGTAAATCGGAAACGCGTGGGGCGCAAGGTTAAAGTGATGCTGCCTTGCTGGGTGGAGTGCCCTGGGGGAACGTCAATCGCACCCGATACGAAGAGAGTCCACATGTCTGCACGCCGAGTGCTCGCCGGCAGCGTCGCCGCGATGCTGCTGCCCGCCTCACTGCTCCTGACGACCGAGACCGGATCCGCGTCCGACTCCGCGGCCCGCACCTCGTCGACGTCGGTGGCCAAGAAGGCCGGCCAGAAGATCTCGGTGGAGGTGCTTCCCCAGATCATCCAGCAGGGCCGGAGAACCGCCAGCGCCAACTCGGCCAAGGCCGCCGTGACCGCGACCATCAAGCCCGTGAAGGTCGGCCGCCCGGTCGTCCTCCAGCAGCTCAGCGGCAGCTCGTGGAAGACGGTCGGCAAGGCCAAGCAGGACAGGTCCGGTCGCGCCGACTTCGCCGCGCGGGTGTCCAAGGGCGGCCAGCCGCTCACCTATCGCGTGACGGCAGCGAAGTTCAAGGGACTGAAGGCGGTCAAGAGCACGACGGCCGACACCTCCGCATGGCTGACCCCGACCTTCTCGGACGAGTTCTCCGGCTCGACGCTCAGCCCGATGTGGAGCATGCGTGGTCAGGACTACGAGCCGACCAGCAAGCGCAACTGCGCGAAGGGTGACCCGAGTGCCGTCAAGGTCGGCGGTGGCGCCGTGCGCCTCAGCGTGATCAAGGACCGCTCCCGCAAGGGCAAGTGCAAGGCCGTCTCGCGCAAGCAGACCAAGAAGATCAGCTACCGCCTCAACGGCCACATCGGCACGCAGAACATGTTCAACTTCAAGTACGGCGTCGCCGCCGCCCGCATCAAGATGCAGAAGATGCAGGGTCAGCACGCCAGCTTCTGGATGCAGCCGCTCGGCGAGAACCACCCGGGCAGCGACGGCCACGAGATCGACATCATCGAGTACTTCGGCGACAAGCACCCCCAGGGCGGCCTCACGAGCTTCATCCACTGGTACAAGGGCAAGCGGCTGATCAAGACCGGTTCGTGGATCAAGAACTCGACGTCGTTCCTCAAGAACAAGAAGGACGGCTGGTCGAAGAACTACCACGTGTTCTCGGTCCAGTGGACGCCCAAGGTGATCATCTTCCGCATCGACGGCAAGGAGACCTGGCGCACGTCGGCCCGCGTGTCCAAGGCCCAGCAGTACCTCATCCTGAGCCTGCTCGCCTCCGACTACGAGGCCCTGGAGCTCCCGGACAAGAAGCTGCCGCAGCACATGTACGTCGACTGGGTGCGCGTCTGGGAGACCCCGGCCTCCTGACCCGCAGCCCCACCACCCGATCCGCGCGTTGACCCGCTCCCCTGGACGTCAGGGAAGGGTCAGCGCGCGGATTCGTTGGTCGAGGTCGCCACGGTTGTCACGACGCACGCGCGCCTCGACCACCTCGATGCCACCGTTGGGCGAGGCCAGCGCCTGCTCCAGCTCGGGCAGGCTGGTGACCTGCAGGTGTGGAAGTCGCATCGCCGCGCAGAGGCTGGCGATGTCGACCCCGTGCGGCGTGCCGAAGAGGGTGTCGAAGCGGTCGGCATACGCAGGGGCCCCCTGCTCGAGGGTGGCGAAGATCGAGCCGCCGTCGTCGTTGACCACCACGATGGTCAGGTCGGGCCGCGCCTCGCGCGGGCCGAGGACCAGGCCGGTGGTGTCGTGCAGGAAGGTGACGTCACCCATCAGCGCCAGCGCCCGGGTGGACCGCGGGCGCCCGAGGGCAGCACCGATCGCCGAGCTCGTGGTGCCGTCGATGCCGGCGAGGCCCCGGTTGGCGATGACCTTGCGGCGCCCGCCCACGTCGTAGGGGGCGACCATCAGGTCGAGGTCGCGGACCGGGTTGGAGGCGCCGACGAAGAGCAGGCCGCCCGGCGGGAGCGCACGACTCACCGCGCCCGCGACCTCGTGGGGTGTGAGGTCGGGCTCCGCGGCGAGGAGCCGGTCGAGCTGGCGACCGAGGGCGCGGTCGGCGACCTTCCACTCCTCGAGCCAGGCGGGGTCGTCGGCGGCGTCGACCTTGACCACATCGTGCTCGCTGGTGATCGCGAAGGGGCGGTCCGGCCAGACGCCACGGTGTCGCACCGCGACCACCTCGACGTCGCCGCGGGCCAGGAGGCGCGACACGGGCCGGGACAGGGTGGGGTGCCCGAGGACCACCACCCGCTCGATCCGGTCGCCGAGGTGGCTGCCGAGCAGGAGCCGGTAGGTGCGGATCACGGTGTCACCGGTGCGACAGCCGCTGGTGGGCTCGGCGAGCAGCGGCCAGCTGCCGCTCTCGGCCAGCTGCCGCGCCGGCGGTCCGGCGTCGTCGCCGGCCACCACGACGGTCCTGGGGCCGAGCGCGAGTGCGGCGACGTCGGGCGCAGGCGCGGCGAGGGTCGCCGCCCAGGCGGGGACCTCGCCCCCGTCCCACGCGTCGTCGGGCAGCAGCGGGTCGTCGAGCTGGACGTTGAGGTGCACGGGGCGCGTGCCCTCGTGGCGACGGACGAAGGCGAGCGCCTCCTCGAGGTCGGCGGCAGCCAGGTCGAGCGTCGGCGCGAACGAGCCGAAGATGCCGACCTGGTCGGTGGTCTGGTTGGCACCGGTGCCGCGCAGGCGGGCGGGCCGGTCGGCGGTGACCACCACGAGCGGTACGCCGGAGTGGGCGGCCTCGACCACCGCCGGCACCAGGTTGGCCACGGCAGTCCCGGACGTGCAGACCACCGCAGCGGCCCGGCCGCTGACCTTGGCGAGCCCGAGCGCGAGGAAGGCGCCGGTCCGCTCGTCGATGCGGGTGTGCAGCCGCAGGCCGCCCGCCACTGCGACGTCGTAGAGAGCGAAGGCCAGGGGCGCGTTGCGCGAGCCCGGGGCCAGCACCACCTCGCGGACGCCCGCACCGCGAAGCGCCGTCACCACTGCCCGGGCGAGCTCGGTGGAGGGGTTCACAAGGCCCGATCCTGCCCTACCGACTCGAGCCTGCGCCGCCAGTGGTCGACCCGGTCGGCATCGGGCGTCAGTCGTGCCAGCGCGGCCTCGTCGACGTCGGGACGGGTGACGGCCAGCAGTCCGTCGACGGGGAGCAGCGGCTCGACGACGACGTCGTCGGAGAGGAGCTGGACAGTGGCCAGGCCGCAGGCGTGGTGCAGCTCGGGCAGCGCGGCCGCGAGGGCGACGCCGGCGGCGATGCCGACGCTCGACTCGATGGCACTGGAGACGACGACCGGCAGGCCGATGTCCTCCGCGATGCGCAGGCAGGCGCGCACCCCACCGAGTGGCTGGACCTTGAGCACGGCGATGTCGGCGGCCTCCAGGTCGCGGACGCGGTAGGGGTCCTCGGCCCGTCGGATGGACTCGTCCGCGGCGATCGGGACGTCGACCCGTCGGCGTACGACGGCGAGGTCCTCGACCGTCTCGACGGGCTGCTCGACGTATTCGAGACCGCCTGCCGCCCGGTCGAGCACGGCGATGGCCCGCACCGCCTCGTCGACGTCCCACGCACCGTTGGCGTCCACCCGGATGAGGCCACCAGGTCCGAGGGCGTCCCGCACCGCCTCGACCCGCGCGAGGTCGTCGGCGAGGACCTGGCCGCGCTCGGCGACCTTGACCTTGGCCGTGCGGCACCCGCCCGCGGCGACGATCGCGTGTGCCCGCCCGGGATCTGTCGCCGGGACGGTGACGTTGACCGGCACGTGGTCGCGCCGGGGCTCGGGCCAGCCCTCGTCGGCGGCTTCGCGGGCGCACGCCAGCCATGGCCGCGCGGTCGCGTCGTCGTACTCGAGGAAGGGCGACCACTCACCCCAGCCGGCGTCCCCGCGCAGCAGCACGCCCTCGCGCACGGTGATGCCGCGGAAGCGCGTGCGCAGCCCGATGGCGAAGACGTGGATCACAGGCCGGCCCGCAGCGACATCCGGTCCACCTTGCCGTTGCGAAGCAGCGGCAGGGTGGCGGCCCGGACGAACTCGCGCGGGGCCCACGACCGGGGGTGGACCATGCTGATCCAGTCGCGCAGCTCGGCGTCGCTGGCGGTGCCGACGACGACGGCGACCAGCCGCTGCCCCCACTCGACGTCGGGGACCCCGAAGGCCTCGGCCTGCTCGACCTGCAGGTGCTGGCGGAGCCGCTCGCCGACCGTCGCGAGCGGGATCTTCACGCCACCGCTGATCACCACGTCGTCGACGCGTCCGACGATCCGCAGCCGGCCGTCCTCGTCGAGGCGGCCGGCGTCGGAGGTGAGGAACCAGCCGTCGACCAGCGCCTCGGCGGTGAGGTCAGGATCGGCGTCGTAGTGGCTGAAGAGGGTGGGCCCGGCGATCCGGACACGCCCCCCGTCACCGATCGTCACGGCCACCCCGTCGAGCGGCATGCCGTCGTAGACGCAGCCACCCGCCGTCTCGGAGGAGCCGTAGGTCGCGACGACGCGGACGCCGTGGTCCTCGGCCCGGCGCCGCAGGGCACCGTCCAGCCCGCCACCGCCGACGAGGACGGTGTGGCAGCGCGCGAGTGCGGCGAGCTGCTCGGCGTCGCCCATGATCCGGTGCAGCTGGGTCGGCACCAGGGACACGAAGACCGGGGTGTCGGTGTGGTCGGAGGCGGCGGCCCGACCCACGTCGAGGCCTTCCACGACGATCGGCTCGTGACCGGCGACGAGGGACCGGACGATGACCTGCACCCCGGCGATGTAGGGCGACGGCAGCGCCAGCAGCCACCGACCGGTCGCTCCCAGCCGGCGGGTCGACGCATCGACGCTGGCGAGCACGGCACGACGCGGGATGATGACGCCCTTCGGCTCCCCCGTGGACCCGGACGTCTCGATCAGCAGCGGCTCGGGGTTGTCGGCCTCGAGCCACCGCGACAGCTGCCTGATCGCCACCGAGGGCTCGTCCGAGGGCCGCAGGAAGCTCACACACCGAACGCTAGCGGCTCCGTCGCCGTGCGCGCGATGGATGGCCGCCCGCGCACCCAGCAGCCGGTCGTAGGCTCCTCGGCATGAGTGCCTACTGGATCTGCATCTATCGGGCCGTCCATGACCCCGACAAGGTGGCCGCGTACGCCGAGCTCGCCGGCCCGGCGTTGCGTGGGGCCGGCGGTCGGTTCCTGGCCCGCGGGCTCCCGGAGGCCACGTTCGAGAAGGGCGAGGAGACCCGCACCGTCGTCATCGAGTTCGCATCGGTCGAGCAGGCCGTGGCCGCCCACGAGACCGCGGGCTACCAGGCGGCGCTGCGCGCCCTCGGCGACTGTGCCGACCGCGACCTGCGCATCGTCCCCGGCGTCTAGGACCGCGACATGAGCACCGACTGGCGCGCCCACGTCGCGGACGAGATCCGGTCCCTCGTCAACGAAGCAGCACCCGACGTCGTCGAGGAGGCCAAGTGGCGCAAGGCGTCGAACCCCGACGGCGTCCCGACCTTCTCCCTCGACGGCCTGATCTGCACCCTCGAGACCTACCAGGCCAAGGTGAAGGTGACCTTCGCGAGGGGCGCTTCGCTCGACGATCCGTCCGGCCTCTTCAACGCCAGCCTCGACGCCGGCACCCGCCGCGCGCTCGACGTCTTCGAGGGCGACGAGGTCGATCGGCAGGGCTTCGTGGCGTTGATCCGTGAGGCGGTCGCGGCGAACCGGGCCTGAACCTTGACGTGCCTGTGGCCCGATCACCGGGTGGGTGTCGGGCTGTGGGGCGGTCAGGGTCGTCGGCGGGGCCGGGGGGTCGGTGAGGTGCAAGACCAGCACGACCTCACGAGAGTCAGCGCCGACCGGACGGCGCAACGGGTTGGCGCAGCCGTGGGCGATGTCCTCGGCAGCGCACACGGCAGGGTCGCGGTCGGCGTCCTCGGCGGTGGGGTCGGCGGCGAGGAGGTCGAGGGCCTGCTGGGGCTCGGCCAGGATCCCGACCGCGTGCGCACGACGTACGTCGAGGTTGCCCGGGTGGCCGAGTGCGCCGATCCGGTCGGCCAACACCCCGACGGTGGAGTCGAACGCGACCAGGTCGGCCTCGTCGAGGACCAGCCACGCCTCCCCGGTGCCGGGGGCACCGCTGCCGTAACGACACTCCACCTTCCGCGTGCCCAGTGCCCGGTCGTGGTCGGCGATCGCGCGGTCCGAATCGGCGTAGAGCCGGGCCTCGTGGACGAGCACACCGATGCGGTGCGGATTGAGCCGGCGCGGCTGCCACGCCAAGAGCCGGTCCGCATGCCCGGCCGCGACCACGTCGAGGTCACGTGAGGCTCGGGCTGCCTCACGCCCCAGGGGCACCGGGACCCTCTGCGCCCTGACCAGTGCCCACAGCCGCGGGAGGCGGTGAGCCAGGTCGAGCACATCACCGATCAGCGCGAGTGCAGCCTCGTGGGACAGGTCGAGGACCGCGGCGAGCTCCATCACCGCGAACTCCGCGACAGCGGGCCAGCGGAAACTAAACCGGTGGCGCTCACCCGAGGGTTGCGGCACGCTCGCTGCGTCACCTGCCAGCAGCGAGACGCGGGTCACGGGCGACACCGACCACCCCGTCAGTAAATGGCACGACGGGCGCCGGAGCCAGGGCACACAATGACTCTCGATGAGCATCGTGTCGACCTTCAAGCAGCAGGCCACTCCGCCGTCGCCTCTGGCGGGACGGCTGGCGACGCAATCCCTCCTCTTCGCCACCGGCGAGGGCGCGTTCCTGGCCGGGTCCGCCGTGTTCTTCACCCAGGCGGTCGGTCTGTCGGGCGCACAGATCGGCCTCGGCCTGACCCTGGCCGGGGTGGCGGCCTTCATCGCCGCCTATCCGATGGGGAAGATCGCCGACCGCGTGGGCCCCAAGAAGGCGTGGGCCATCAGCGCGGCCGGACAGGGTGCGACGTATGCGGTGTGGCCGTTCATCGACAACTTCACCGGATACCTCGCGATGGCGATCGTGATGGAGGTCATCGGCTCGCTGGGCGGAGCGGCCCACGGGGCCTACACGGTCGACGTGCTGCCCCCCACGGAGCGGGTGAAGTCGCGCGCCTACATGTATTCCGCGCTCAACATCGGCTTCACCCTCGGGGCGCTGCTGTGCGGCATCGTGCTGGCGTTCGAGTCCGTCTCGCTGCTGCACATCATCCCGATCTTCAGCACGGTCGCGTTCCTCACCAACGCCTACTTCATCGCCCGGCTGCCCAAGGCGTCGCACGACCTGAAGACGGCCGCCGAACGCCGGGAGAAGGTGCCGGGGCCGAGCCCCCTGGCCAACGTCGGGTGGCTCGCGACCTCCTTCTTCGGTGGCGTCATGTGGACCAACCAGGTGCTCCTCCACCTGGTCATCCCGCTGTGGCTGGTGCAGCGGACCGACGCGCCGTGGGTGATCGTGGCCTTCCTCTTCGGCACCAACACGGTCATGTGCATCGTGCTGCCGATGGCTGCCGCGCGGGGGATCAAGGACAACACCACGGCCCTGCGGGCGGTGCGGATCTCGGCGCTGTTCTTCATCATCACCTGCGGCATCACCCTCGCCACCCACGAGACGGTCGGCACCCTGACGATCGTGCTGTTCTTCGTCGGCCACGTCACCCTCACTGGAGGCGAGCTCTTCCTGTCCGCCTCCAGCTGGACCTTCGAGGCCGAGCTGATGGATCCTCGTCGCCGCGGCGAGTACCAGGGGGCCGCCGAGCTCGCCGGCACCCTCGGGCGGGTCTGGGCGCCGGCCGCCTACACGTTCCTCGCCCTGAGCTGGGGAGCCGCCGGCTGGGTGGTCATCGCCGGCATCGTGACGGTGGCAGCGGCAGGCATGCACCCGGCCGTACGCCTCGCCCGCCGCTTCCTCGAGCAGCATGTCCCCGCCGACGTGCTCGCCGACGCTGCGGCACACGAGGTCGTGGTCGCTCCCGTCGGCCCCCCGGGCGTCGAGCAGCCCGCCGAGCCCGGCGGTGCCTCGCCGCTCGACGGGCTGCCAGAATCCTCCGGGTGACATCATCCGCTGACTGGCTCGCGGGCGCGCGCCCGCGCACCCTTCCCGCCGCAGTCGCCCCCGTGCTCGCCGGCACCGGCGTGGCCGCCCACGTCGACCAGGCCGTGTGGTGGAAGGCGTTGCTCGCCCTGGTGGTGAGCCTGGCCCTCCAGGTGGGGGTCAACTACGCCAACGACTACTCCGACGGCATCCGCGGCACCGACGCCGACCGGGTCGGCCCGATGCGGCTCGTCGGATCCGGCGCTGCGACCCCTCGCGCCGTCAAGGCCGCCGCCTTCGCCGCGTTCGGCGTGGCGGCCGTGGCTGGGCTGGTGCTCGCGGCCACCACCGCGTGGTGGCTCGTCGCGGTGGGCGTGGTCTGCGTGGTGGCCGCCTGGTTCTACACCGGCGGCGACAAGCCCTACGGCTACCTCGGGCTCGGCGAGATCATGGTGTTCGTCTTCTTCGGACTCGTCGCGGTCATCGGTACGACGTATGTGCAGACCCAGACGTGGGAGTGGCCGGCCCTCTACGCCGGCGTCGGCGTCGGCGCCCTGGCCTGCGCGATCCTGGTCGCCAACAACCTGCGCGACATCCCCACCGACACCCTGGCCGGGAAGCACACGCTCGCGGTCCGCCTGGGTGACGAGCGCACCCGCTACCTCTACGCCTTCCTCGTCCTGGTCGCGGCCGCCGCCGTCGTCGCCGTGGCCGCCGCGACGACCTGGTGGGCTCTGCTCGGCCTGGGCTTCCTCGCCCGGGCGGCAGCCCCCACCCGCGCCGTGCTGAGCGGCGCCGCGGGCCCCGCGCTGATCCCGGTCCTCGCCGGCACCGGAGCGTCCGAGCTGATCTGGTCGGTGCTCGTGGCGGTGCCGCTGCTCGTCCGGGCCTGAGACCGAAAACCCGTGGCCGCACAGGTGTCCGCTCACTAGCGTCATGCGCATGGACTACGACTTCGCGACCCTCGACCTCTCGGACGACTCCGAGCGCGCGACCGCGCGTCGTCGCGGCTGGATCGGCGCGGTGCTGCGCGGCTTCCGGGACCCGCGCCCCGACGACGACCTGGTCACCCGCTGGGTGGGCCACTACCGCGCGGACCGGGTGGTCTGTCGCGGTGCCTGGCTCCCCGAGGGCGAGTTCGGCGCCGGCCCGATGCCGGTGGCCACCTACGGCAGCCTCGACAAGACCCTCAACGCCGGGCACGAGCTGCTTCCGCTCCGGATGATCACCGACGTCACCACCAGTCCTGCCCATCGCCGCCGCGGACTGCTCACCCGGCTGATCGAGGACGACCTGGCCGATGCCGTCGCCCAGGGGGTGCCCGTGGCCGCGCTCACCGCATCGGAGGCCACGATCTATGGCCGGTGGGGCTTCGGGCCGGCGACCTTCAACCAGACCATCGAGCTCGACGCCTCCCCCGGTTTCGCGTTGCGCTCCTCCACCGATTCCGGCCGGGTCGAGCTCGTCGAGCCGGCGGACGCGTGGCCCCACGTCAAGGGCGTGTTCGACACCTTCCACGCGCGGCAGCGCGGCTCGGTGGACTGGCCGACCCAGTACGAGGACATCCACACCGGCGCCTACGACTTCAACGACCGCGGCCCCAACGCGAAGGTCCGTGCCGCGGTGCACCTGGACGGCCGCGGGAAGGTCGACGGCTTCGTCCTCTTCACCCCCGGCGAGAGCGGCTCGACCAAGGTCGAGGAGATGGTCGCCCTCACCCCCGCCACCCAGCTCTCGCTCTGGTCCTTCCTGGCCGAGACCGACGGCGTCACGACGGTGACCTTCAACCTGGCCCACCCCGACGACCCGCTCCTGTGGGCCCTGGCCGACCTCGGCCGGGTCAAGGTGAGCGCGCTCTCGCACTTCCTCTGGCTCCGGGTCCTCGACGTCGAGCGGTCGCTCGCCGCGCGTCCTGGGCGCGCCGACGACCGACTCGTCCTGGCGGTCGACGACCGACAGGGCCACGCCGCGGGGACCTACGCGGTCGAGACCGTGGCAGGCCGGGCTCACGTGACCCGCACCGACGGCCCCGCTGACGTGGGACTCACCGCCGAGACGCTGGGCTCGCTCTACCTGGGTGGGGTCGCCGTGACGACGCTCCACCGCGCCGAGCGGATCGACGGGACGGACGACGCCGTACGCCGGTTCGCTGCGATGGCGGACCTCGCGGACGCGCCCTACAACCTCACCGGGTTCTGAGGTCCAGCCGCAGGGCTCAGTCCTGGTCCTCGCGCGCCTTGCGCTCCTCGAAGGCCGCAGTGGCCTTCGCGGCCCGTGTCTCCACGCGCCGGGCGAACTCCTCGCGCTGCCGGTTGAGGATGTAGTAGGACGCGATGCCGGAGATCAGGAACGCCAGGACCACGGCCCAGAACAGGTTGTAGCGACCCCCGAAGGCCAACGCCATCAGGCCGACGACGATCCCGAACGAGGCGAGGAACAGCACGATCCGCAGGGCGGTGTAGATCACGAACTCCTTCACGCCCACCAGCCTAGGCGCGGGTGACTACATTGGAGGAATGTTGAAGGTCCTGCTGGTCGTCGCAGCGATCGCGTTCGTGGTCTGGGTGGTGGTGCGGCTCGGCCTGCGGCGCCTCGACGGAGGCAGTGGCGGGACCTCACGCCCGCGGGTGATCGGCCCCGACGACGACCCCGACTTCTTGCGGGGCCTCGACCGTCCCCGCAAGCCTGAGGACGACTGACCGCGTCTCCTCCTCGGCGTAGGAGTGCTGGCTCGTCGTGCTGAAGTAGTTGATGCCGATGAAGTTGAACCACAGCGTCGCGACCCCCACGAGCGCCAGGATCGCGGCCTTGCGCCCACGCCAGCCGGCGGTCGCGCGGGCGTGGAGGTAGGCGGCGTAGATGACCCAGGTGATGAAGGCCCACACCTCCTTGGGGTCCCAGTTCCAGTAGGACGACCACGCCTGGTGCGCCCAGATCGGGCCGGAGATCAGCACCCCGAAGGTCCACACCGGGAACCCGAAGGCGTGCATCCGGTAGGCGACGCGGTCGAGCGTGGCGAGCTCGGGCAGGCGGGCGAGGTAGCCGGTCTCCTTCGTCGAGCGGGCCTTGAGGAGGTAGAGGGCCGAGGTGATCCCGCCGAGGGTGAACGCACCGGTGGCGATGATCGCCGACACGACGTGGATCACCAGCCAGTAGGACTCGAGCGCCTCGGTCAGCGGCGCGACCGGCTCGTAGAGCCACAGCACGTCGGCCAGCAGCACGCACAGCACGAACCCGACGACGACCGGACCCAGCCAGGCCAGGCGCCACCTCTTCGCCGTGGCGAGGAAGAGGGCGACGACGACGAAGCTGCCGCTGAGGGTGAACTCGTACATGTTGCCCCAGGGCACCCGGTTGGGCTCCGCGGCCATGCCCCGGCCCACGAGTGCGACCAGGTGGGCGAGTGCTCCGATCCCGGTGAGCAGGACGCCGAGCCGACCCGCCATCTCGGTCCGGTGGGCGGTGCCTTCGTCGGGGAGGTCGTCGATCGTCGAGCCGCCGGCAGCAACCGCCTGCCTGACCGGCACGTCACGCAGCGCCGCCCACTGGACTGCGTAGGCCAGCAGGGCCAGGAAGTAGACCACCCCGGCAGCCGCCACGCCCTGGTTGCTGAGGGTCTCCCACTGTGCGTCGTTCACCTTGCCGCCTCTCGGTCTTCTCGCTGGCCCCTCTTCAGGGCTGCCACGATCTCAGCCATCTCGTCACGCCCGGTCTCCGGGTCCCCGCCGGAGGACCGGTCGAGCCGAGCCACCTCGACCAACGTCGTGCCGTCGTCCTGGCGCCGGGCGCGCACCCACAGTCGGCGTGGGCGGATGAAGAGCGAGCCGAGCAGTCCCAGCAGGGCCAGCACCATGCCGGTCAGCGCGATGAACTTGCCCGGGCTCCGGCTGATCTGGATCTTGTTCCAGCGCTGCAGCCCCTCGAAGGTCACGCTGCCCAGGTCGTCGGGGAGGGTGACGGTCTCGCCGGGACGCATGTCCATCCGGAACGGTCGTCCGTCGTCCTTCGTGAGCTGCGTGGCCTTGGTCTTGTCGAGGACGTAGACGGAGGCGCCGGTGCCGTCGTCGAGACCCACGTCGCCGGTGTAGACCTGCAGCGAGACGAGCGGGTCCAGCGCGTCACCCCACGCGGAGGCGGGCATGGTCAGGTTGCCGTCGGCGTCCTTGCCCATCGCGAAGGTGGGGTAGAAGGTGCCCTCGAGGCCGATCTGGTCGGGCCTGGCGTCGGGCGCCTTGACCACGCCGAAGGACTCGAAGGTCTGGGCGTTGGTGGGCAGGAAGACCACCGGGCCCGACTGTGCGATGTTGCCGTCGCCGTCGCGGATCGTGATGACGGGCGCGTAGCCGTGCCCGATCAGGAAGACCTCGGTGCCGCCGATGGCGAGCGGGTGGTTGACCTTGAGGTCGTAGGTCCTGGTGGGGGCGCCCGGCTCGGTCTCGTAGTCGAGGTGCGCGACGAACTTGCGGGCCATACCCATCCGGGGGCCGTCGCCGACCCATTCGACGTCGAAGTCGGTGATGCTGAAGGAGAACGGCTCCATCACCGTCGGGTCGAACAGGCTGCCCGGGGCGAAGTCGTCGTACTGGGTGAGGTTGTTGGAGAAGCCGTAGTCGTCGCCGTTGAACATGATGACGCCGCCCTTGTAGCCGAACAGGCTGCCGATGGCGACTCCGACGAGGACCACGATGACCGACAGGTGGAAGACCAGGTTGCCGGCCTCGCGGAGGTGGCCTCGCTCGGCCGCGACGGCGTCGGACTCGCCCTCGGTCCAGTCGACGCGGAACCGACGCCGGCGGACCACCGACGCGGCGCGGGCCAGGACGGCGTCCGGCTCCTCGTCACAGATGTACGACGTGCTCTCCGGCAGGCGCGAGAGATGGCGGGGCGCCCTGGGGGGCCTGGCCCGCAGCGCACGGGCGTAGACGAACAGGCGCGGGATGATGCAGCCCACCAGCGAGACCATGAGCAGGAGGTAGATCGCGGAGAACCAGACCGAGCTGTAGACCGAGAACAGGTCCAGGCGGTCCCAGACCGGCGCGAGCCTGGGGTGGTTGTCGCGCCACTGCCCCACGGCCTGCGCGTTGATGTCCTCCTGCGGGATCACCGAGCCGGGGATCGAGGCGAGGGCGAGCAGCAGCAGGAGCACGAGGGCCGTGCGCATCGAGGTCAGCTGGCGCCACATCCAGCGCGCGAGCTCGCGGGCGTTGAGGTCCATGGGCAGCGCAGTGGCCTGCCGGTCGTCGGAGGGCCGGCGCAGCGGATCGCTCACAGCGGCACCGTGAATCCCTGGACGACCTGGAGCTGGAGCCACTGGACGAGCCGGTCCCACCAGCCGGACACGAGCAGGATCCCGACGACGATCATCATCGCGCCGCCCAGCCGCATCACCAGCACCTGGTGGCGACGGATGACCGCGAAGGCCCGCAGCATGCGGCTGTAGGCCAGGGCGGCGGCGATGAACGGCAGTCCGAGGCCGAGCGCGAAGACCGCGGAGAGCAGCGCGCCGCGGCCGGCGGTCCCCTCGTTGACCGACAACAGGTTGATGACGCCCAGGGTCGGGCCCACGCACGGGGTCCAGCCGACCCCGAACAGGAAGCCCAGCAGCGGTGCGGCGGCCAGCCCCACGGCCGGCACCCGATGGATGCGCCAGTCGCGCTGGAGGAAGCCGATCCCGCCCAGGAAGGCGACCCCCAGCAGGATCGTCAGGATCCCGAGGAACACGTTGAGCTGGCGGGTGTGGGTGAAGAGCCACAGGCCGGCCGCGCCCGTGAGGCTGCCGAGCAGCACGAAGACGACCGAGAAGCCGAACACGAACAGCACGGCACCCGCGACGAGGCGGCTGCGCTTGGCGTCCTCGAGGTCGGCGCCGGAGAGGCCGGTCGCGTAGGACAGGTAGCCGGGCAGCAGCGGGATGACGCACGGGCTGAAGAAGGAGATCAGCCCGGCGAGCAGCGCGACCGGCAGGGCGAGGACCATCGACCCCGACAGGGCCGTCTCCTGGAACCACTCACTCATCGAGGACCTTCTCGACGAGGGAGACGAGCGTCCGGGTGGTGGGCACCCGACCGTTGACCGAGGCAGCGATCCGGCCGTCGGCGTCGAGGACGACGGTGCTGGGGATCGACTTGGGGTTCAGCGTCCCGGCGAAGGGCAGCAGAGCGGCGCCGTCGGCGGAGTAGACCGAGGAGTAGGGCACCTCGAAGCTGCGCACGTAGGCCAGCGCGTTGTCGCGCGAGGCGTCGCGGATGTTGAGGCCCACGAAGGTGACCTGGTCGCCCAGCTCGGCGTACGCCTCGTTGAGGTCCGGCTGCTCCACCCGGCACGGCGGACACCAGGACGCCCACACGTTGACCACGACCGGCTTGCCACGGAGGTCGGCCAGGTCGACTGCGTCGCCGTCGAGGTCCGTCCCGACCAGGTCGACCGGGGCCCCGCGGTCGGCGGCGCTGACCTCGACCGGCACGCCCTCGCCGGAGATGTAGCCCTTGCCGCCCGTCCCGGACAGGCTCGAGCAGCCCACCAGGACGAACATGAGGGCGAGTCCGAGCAACGGAGCGACGAGCGAGCGCAGGACCTTCAGGGCCGGTCCTCCCGGGTGGCGCCACCGGCCGAGAACGGGGCTGACCGGTCCCCCACCGGGATCAGGTCGCCTGCCGGCTCCGAGTAGCGGACCTGCACCATCCGGTCGTCGTCGAAGACCACGCTCGTCAGCGAGCACAGGGTGCACTGACGCTTCTTCGGGTGGTGGAGATAGCTGCGCTCCTCGAGGAAGAGCCGCGTCGTCCAGATCGGCAGCTGGTGGGAGACAATGACCGCCTCGTGCCCCCGGGCGGCATCGCGCGCGTCGTGGATCGCGGCGACCATCCGCCCGGCGATCTCGTCGTAGGGCTCGCCCCACGACGGCTTGAGCGGGTTGTACATGTGGCGCAGCAGGCCCGGCCGACGCAGGAACGTCGTGGCGCCGCCGCTGAAGTTGACGCCCTCGAAGCGGTTGCTGGACTCGATGACGCGCGGGTCTACGACAGGGGTGAGCCCACGCACCGACGCCAACGGCGCACCGGTCTCCTGCGCCCGCTCCAGCGGGGAGGTGCGCATGTGCACGATGTCGCGCTCACCGATCGTCTCGGCGATCCGCTGCGCCATCGTGTGGCCGAGGTCGGAGAGGTGGAACCCGTCGCGGCGGCCGTAGAGCACGCCCTGGGGGTTGTGCACCTCGCCGTGTCGCAGCAGGTGGACCGTGGTCTGGGTGCCCATGTCAGTGACCTCCCGCCGTGGCGGCCGCGCGGGCGGCCGCTGGAAGCGCGTCGATGATGGTGGAGACGGCGCGGTCGTCGTGGGCCGAGGAGACGAACCACGACTCGTACGCCGATGGCGGCAGGTAGACGCCGTGGTCGAGCATCGAGTGGAAGAACGCGGCGTAGGCCGCCGTGTCCTGCTGGCTCGCCGCGGCGAAGTCGCGCACCGAGCCCTCGCGGAAGAACACCGAGAACATGGTGCCCGCGGACTGCACGGTGTGGGGCACCGACGCTGCGTCGAGCGCCTCGGACACGACGTGGCGGACGGTGCGCGCGGTGGCGTCGAGGTGCGCGTAGACCTCGGGCGTGGCGAGACGGAGCGTGGCCAGCCCAGCGGTGGTGGCCACCGGGTTCCCGGACAGGGTGCCGGCCTGGTAGACCGACCCCTCCGGGGCCAGATGGGCCATCAGGTCGGCCCGGCCGCCGAAGGCCGCGGCGGGGAAGCCGCCGCCCATCACCTTGCCGAAGGTCATCAGGTCGGGGACCCAGCCCTCGATGGCCCCGTCGAGGCCCCAGCCGCCCTGCTCGGTGGCGCGGAACCCGGTCATCACCTCGTCGCTGACGAAGAGGGCGCCGTGGGTGCGGCAGGTCTCGGCGAGGAAGGCGTTGAAGCCGGGGGCCGGCGGGACGACGCCCATGTTGCCGGGCGATGCCTCGGTGATCAGGCACGCGATCCGCGAGCCGTGGTCGTCGAACGCCGCCCGGACTGCCGCCCAGTCGTTGTAGGGCAGGACCAGGGTCTCGGCCGCGGCGGACGCGGGCACCCCGCTGGTGCCGGGCACCGCGAGCGTCGCCACCCCCGAGCCGGCCTCGGCCAGCAGTGTGTCGACGTGGCCGTGGTAGCAGCCGGCGAACTTGACCACGAGGTCGCGGCCCGTGACGCCGCGCGCCAGCCGGATGGCCGACATCGTCGCCTCCGTGCCGGAGGAGACGAAGCGGACCCGCTCGACCGGGGTGCGTGCGACGATCTCCTCGGCCAGCTCGACCTCGGGCTCCGTCGGGGTGCCGTAGGACGTACCGCGGGCGACCGCACCGGCGACGGCGGCCTGCACGTCGGGGTGCGCGTGGCCGAGCAGCATCGGACCCCACGAGCAGATCAGGTCGACGTAGTCGTTGCCGTCGGCATCGGTGAGCCAGGCACCCGATGCCGAGGTGATGAAGCGGGGGGTGCCGCCGACCGCCGTGAAGGCCCGGACGGGCGAGTTCACGCCTCCCGGGGTCACGGCGCGGGCACGCTCGAAGAGCGCCTCGCTCGCCGTCGTCGTGGGGGGCCTGGTCGCGGGGGTCACCCCGTCATTGTCACGTAGTCGGGCAAGCGAACCCCAGTCGGTGCGCGATCAGGACCTCGGATGTGCCTTGAGCCACACGTCGGCGAAGCGTAACTTGGTGTGACGATTGCTCGTTGGCAGGTGTAGGTGGGCCCGGAGGTGGGGTCACGACACCAGTACGACACAGGGGAGATGCACGCATGTCGACTTTCGGCCGACTCCACCGGGCGACCGCGATCGTGCCCCTTGCCGTGCTCTCCGTCGCGTGGACCGCCAGCCTCGCCGGTGTGGGCGGCTCCGCCAGTGCGGACGCCGACGGGCCGGGCACCCTGCCCGACGGCACCGCGCTCCCCGCCGCCGCGATCGAGGCGCCGGCCAGCGTCGGCGATGCGGTCAGCCGCGCGGCCGACTTCACCCCGGGCTCGGCCAGCAACATCCCGCAGGCCGCCCTCGCCGCCTACCAGCGCGCCGAGGCGGTCATCAACAAGGCCGACGCCGGCTGCCGGATCCCGTGGGAGCTGATCGCCGCGATCGGTCGCGTCGAGTCCGACCACGGTCGCTTCGGGGGCAGCTCCCTCGACGACCAGGGGGTCGCACGCCCGGGCATCTACGGCATCGCCCTCAACGGCAAGAACGACACCCAGGACATCACCGACACCGACGGCGGGCAGTACGACAACGACACCCGCCACGACCGCGCCGTCGGCCCGATGCAGTTCATCCCCTCGACCTGGGCCGTCGTCGGCGTGGACGGCGACAACGACGGCACCCGCAACCCGCAGGACATCGACGACGCAGCGCTCGCCACCGCGGTCTACCTCTGCTCGGGCGAGGACGACCTGTCGACCGAGAAGGGCCAGCGCGCCTCGGTCTACCGCTACAACCACTCCAACGACTACGTCGACCTGGTCCTGTCGATCATGCGGGCCTACCTCGACGGCGACTTCAGCGCCGTGCCCACCTCGACCCTGACCCCCGGAGTGATCCTTCCCGACGTCACCGGCTCCGGCGACACCTCCGGCGACCGGGGCGGCAACGGTGGCAGGGGTGGGGGCAAGGACGGCGGCAAGGACGGCGGCAAGGGAGGCGGCAAGGACGGCGACGAGGACCCCACACCGACCGTGAAGCCGACCCCGACCACCACCCCGACGCCCACTCCCACGTCGAGCCCGACCGCGACCTCGACCCCGACACCCACCCCGACGAAGACGCCGACGGTCGTGCCGACGTCGGTCCCGACCACGCTGCCGCCGGTGCCGACCGCCACGATCGGCGAGACGCTCACGCTGGTCCAGGCCGTGGCGCAGTGCACCGCCCAGGGCGTGATCGACAACCCGCTGACCGCCACCAACGAGCTGCTCGACTGCGCCAACGCGCTGCTCGCGCCGTAGCCTCCCCGCCCGGGCGACCTGCGGTCAGCGGCGGAGCAGGCGGGCGGCCTCGGCCGCCCAGTAGGTCAGCGTGACGTCGGGGCCGGCACGGGGGATCGAGGTGTGGGTCGCCACGATGGCGGCCGCGCGGGCGAGCCAGCCGCGGGGGGCGGGGGCCGCG
>JBBSOR010000022.1:0-40531 GCA_038259535.1 Propionibacteriales bacterium
CGAGGCGGGCCTCGACGCCGATCGTGCCCAGAGCACCGACCATGAGCTCCCCGAAGGTGACGAAGCGGTGGTCCATCGCCCCCACGGCCTGGGGCTCATGGCGCACCGCGTCGAGCACCAGGGCGCTCTCGGTGTAGGCCACCACGCGTCCGCCGACGGCCCGGACCGCCGTGCCGAACCCCGCGTCCTCGGCCGCGCGCACGGCATCTGCGAACCCCGGCAACCGCGTGTCCCGCCGCCCGAAGACCACGGCCGGCGCTGCGGGCGAGTAGAGGTGGAGCGCCTCGACGATCGCGCCCTCCGAGGCGCGCCGGAGCAGCGCATGCGCCACGGCCAGCTCGCCCGACTCGCTGGAGGCGAGCGGACCCAGGTAGACGGTGCTCGGGCTCATGGCCCCCATGCTTCCCTAGCGGCTGGAGGGCATCTCGGGGGAGGTCGGTCGTGGCCCGGTCGGTGGTCACCAACTCACGAGTTGGTCCACCAACCGGTGGGTTGGCGGATGGCTGGTTCTCAGCCGGTCGGCCCGAATCGCTCGACCCGCACCGAGCCCTGGTCCAGGCCGCACTCGGCGAGCAGGCCCTCGGCATGCTCGGCGAACCGAGCCGAGCCACAGATGAAGGCGATCTCGGCGTCGCGGACGAGCGGCGCGAGCTCGGCGGGTGTCATCGGTCCGACAGGTCGGGACCCGTCTGAGGTGCGGGTGAAGGCGATCGAGGCTCCGAAGCGCTGCAGCTCGTCGACGTAGGGAAGCTCCGCCGGGCCACGACCCCAGGCGGCCACGCGCAACAGCTCCGCACGGCCGAGCCGGCGCGCGGTCCGCACCATGGCCACGGCCGGTACGACGCCGGTGCCCCCGACGAGGCACACGGCGGGCGTGTGCCGGTCCCAGGTGAACCAGCGGCCGATCGGTCCACGCATCTCCAGGACGTCGCCGACCTCCGCGACGTCGGCGAGGAACCCCGACACCTCACCGTCGGGTTGCCGCTCGACCAGGAACTCCAGCAGCGGGTCGTCGGTGTCCGAGGCGAGCGAGTAGGACCGCTGGGCGGTGTATCCGTCAGGAGCGCGGAGGCGGATCAGGTAGTGCTGGCCGGGCACGTGCCGGGACCGGCCCTCGACGTGCATCCGAAGCCGCACCGTCGTCGGGGACGGGAGGTCCTTCTCGATGATCCGGCCCTCGGCCCACCGGCTGACCCCAGGGCCGTCCGTGCTCGCGTCAGGCACGGCTCAATCCCCTTGGTAGCGCTGCTCGAGCCACGGGTCGCCGCGATCGTGGTAGCCGTTCTGCTCCCAGAAACCCGGCCGGTCCTCGGCGAGGAACTCGAGCCGGGACACCCACTTGGCCGACTTCCAGAAGTAGAGGTGCGGGACCAGCAGGCGGAGGGGCCCTCCGTGCTGGCGCGGCAGCGGCCGACCGTCGAAGGACCAGACCACCCAGGCACGACCGCCGGCGACGTCGGCGATCGGCAGGTTGGTCGTGTAGCCGGTCACGGAGTGGGCCAGCACGAATCGGGCCTCCGGCTGGGGCGAGGCCTCGGCCAGGAAGTGGTCGACGCTCACGCCCGCGAACCTCACGTCGAGCTTGGACCAGGTGGTGACGCAGTGGATGTCGCCCTCGTAGGCGGATCCGGGGAGAGCCTGCAGGTCGCTCCACGTCCAGGTCTGCGGAGAGTCGACGAGCCCGTCCACGCTGAAGGTCCACGCCTCCTCGTCGAGACGAGGGGTGGCCTCAGCACTGAGCACCGGCCACGAGTCGCCCGTGTCGTACTGGCCGGGAGGGAGCCGGTCCTTCGCCGTCTCGGGGCGCCGACGGTGGAAGCCTCGGGTCACGGGCATGGCACTGCTCCTAGGTCGCTCGGGGCCAGTCGACGCACACGCGCGCGTGCACACCGCGCAGGAACTCGGTGACGACGCGGCCAGGATCGACCGCCCGACGTAGGTCAGCGTAGGGCAGCACGCCCTCGCCGAGCGTGGCCGGCGCTAGGCTCCCCGCGTGAGCGCCACCCTCGTCGCGAAGGACCTGTCCGGCGGACACGGTCACCGCATCCTCTTCGAAGGCCTCGACCTCACGGTCGCCCCGGGTGACGTGATCGGTGTCGTGGGGGCCAACGGCGCGGGCAAGTCGACGCTGCTGTCCCTCCTCGGCGGGGCGGCTCGACCGATGGCCGGCTCCGTGGACTGCGCGCCGCGCGACGCCTTCGTCGGGCTGCTCCCCCAGGAGCACGAGCGCGCGCCGGGCGAGACCGTCGCCCACTACCTGGCCCGTCGCACCGGTGCCGCCGGTGCCACCGACGCGATGGAGGCCGCCGCCGAGGCACTCGGCTCCGGCGCGCCGGGAGTCGACGACGCCTATGCGGTCGCCTTCGACCGGTGGATGGCGAGCGGGGCCGCCGACCTCGCGGACCGGGTCCCCTCAGTGCTCGCCGACCTCGGTCTCGACGTGGGCCCGGAAGCGCTGATGACGGCGCTGTCCGGCGGCCAGGCCGCTCGGGTCGCGCTGGCCGCGCTGCTGCTCAGCAGGTTCGACGTGGTGCTCCTCGACGAGCCGACCAACGATCTCGACCTCGACGGCCTCCGGCGGCTGGAGGCCTTCGTCCAGGGTCTGCGCGGCGGGGTCGTGCTGGTCTCGCACGACCGCGAGTTCCTGGCGCGATGCGTCACCCGGATCGTCGAGCTCGACCTGGCCCAGGGCCAGGTCACCGTGTACGACGGGGGCTACGACGCGTTCCTGGAGGAGCGCGCCGTCGCCCGACGTCATGCGCGGGAGGCCTACGAGCAGTACGCCGGGACCCGCGCCGACCTGGTGCAACGGGCGCGGACCCAGCGCGAGTGGAGCTCGCAGGGCGTGCGCAACGCGATGAAGAAGAGCCCCGACAACGACAAGATCCGCCGCAAGGCCGCCACCGAGTCGTCGGAGAAGCAGGCGCAGAAGGTGCGCCAGATGGAGTCCCGGATCGCTCGGCTGGACGAGGTCGAGGAGCCGCGCAAGGAGTGGGTCCTGCAGTTCGACATCGCCGCGGCACCGCGTTCGAGCGGGGTCGTGGCCACCCTCAACGAGGCGAGCGTCCGGTTGGGCGACTTCCGACTCGGACCCGTCTCCCTGCAGGTCAACGCGGGCGAGCGCATCGGCATCACGGGTCCCAACGGCGCGGGCAAGACCACGCTCCTGCGGCTGCTGCTGGACGACACCGATCCCGACACCGGCTCGTCGACGCTGGGCGCCTCCGTCGCCGTGGGGGTGATCGACCAGGCTCGGACGACCCTGGCCGAGGACCTGCCGCTGGGCGACGCCGTCGAGGCCCTCGTGCCCGAGATGACGCAGGCCGAGGTGCGCACGCTCCTGGCCAAGTTCGGGCTCAAGGCCGACCAGGTCACCAGCGCGGTCGGCCGTCTCTCGCCGGGCGAGCGCACGCGCGCGGCGATGGCGCTGCTGCAGGCGCGCGGAGTCAACCTCCTCGTCCTCGACGAGCCCACCAACCACCTCGACCTGCCGGCCATCGAGCAGCTCGAGCAGGCGCTGGCGTCGTACGACGGTGCGCTGCTGCTGGTCTCCCACGACCGCCGACTGCTGGAGAACGTCCGGCTGGACCAGCGGTGGGACGTCGACCGGGGCCGCGTCGTGGTGCGCCACGTCTGAGGTCGGGACCGCTGGAGGTCCCGAGTCCCGCGCGACCCGCCGGCGGGATCCCGGATCCGGCCGGGCCAGAAGCGTTCCGGCCCTGAGCCCGACATGAGGACGTCGTGACAGGCTGTCCGGATCTCCACCCCACCCTTCTCGAGGAGCCATGACCACTGCGCGGACCAACTGGGCCGGCAACCTCACCTACCGGGCAACGTCGCTGGTCGAGCCCGGCAGCATCGCCGAGCTCCAGGACGTGGTCGCCACCCACGCCGGCGCCGGACTGCGCGTCCGGGCCCTGGGGTCGCGCCACTCCTTCTCCACCGTGGCAGACACCGACGGCGTCCATGTCGGCACACGCGGCCTCGGGCTCGGACTCGAGGTGGCGGCGGACGGCGAGGGCCCGATCGCGGTCGTGCCCGGCGCCTGGACCTATGCCGAGATCGCGCCTCTCCTGCACGGACAGGGCCTCGCGTTGCCCAACATGGGCTCGCTGCCCCACATCAGTGTCGCCGGCGCCTGCGCCACCGGCACCCACGGCTCCGGTGACACGCTTGGGTCCCTGGCGACCGCGGCGGTCGCCGTGGAGATGGTCACCGCGTCGGGCGAGCTGGTGCGGCTCGACGCCGACCACCCCGACTTCCCCGGCGCCGTCCTGTCGCTCGGTGCGCTGGGGGTCGTGACCCGTCTGTGGCTGCGCGCCGAGCCCACCTACGAGGTGTCCCAGCGCGTGTGGACCGACCTGCCCGCGCGCGCGGTGGGCGAGGAGCTCGACGCCGTGCTGGCCAGCGGCTACAGCGTGAGTGTCTTCACCGACCTGCACGATCCCGAGGTCCTCACCTCGGTGTGGGTCAAGGAACGGTCGGACCGACCGGGCGAGCTGGCCCCGGTCCTGTCCGGGCGAACCGCAGCCGCCCACCCGGTGCACCCGGTGCCGGGGGTCGACCCGGCCTCCACCACCGACCAGGGTGGTGTGCCGGGTGCCTGGTTCGACCGGCTTCCCCACTTCCGTGCCGGATTCGTCCCCAGCGTCGGGGCGGAGCTGCAGAGCGAGCTCTTCCTCCCTCGCGCCGCGGCGTCGGCGCTCGTGGCGGCCCTGGGCGCGATCGCCGACGTGGTGGCGCCGGCGCTGCTGGTGCACGAGATCCGCTCGGCTGCTGCGGACGACCTGTGGCTGAGCCCCCTGCGTGGGCGCGACTCCGTGATCGCGCACTTCACCTGGCGGCCCGACCTCGAGCTGGTGAGACCGGCGCTGCGCGCGGTGGAGGACGCTCTCGGCCCCTGGGGCCCGCGCGCACACTGGGGCAAGATCACCGCGACACCCGCACTGCGCGCCCCGACCGGAGCCTATGACCTCGACGCGTTCGCGGCCCTCGCGCAGCGGCTCGACCCCGGCCGGACGTTCGCCAATGACCTCATCCCCCTGGTCCCCGACGACCACTGGACCGTCGCCCGGGCACTCCGTCCTCCATGGAAGAAGCAAGCATGATCTACGACGACGTCTCGGACCTCGTGCGGATCCTGGTGGTCGGCACCCTCGCCTACGTGTCCCTGGTGGCGCTGCTGCGCATCAGCGGGAAGCGCACCCTCGCGCAGCTCAACGCCTTCGACTTCATCGTCACCGTGGCGCTGGGCTCCACCCTCGCGACGATCGTCCTGAGCAGCGACGTCGCCTGGACCGAGGGTGCACTGACCCTGGCGTTGCTGGCTGCGCTGCAGTTCGTGGTCGCCTGGCTCGCGGTGAGGCTCGCCTGGGTGCGTCGAGCACTCACCTCGGAGCCGACGCTGCTGGTGCGTGGGGGGCAGACGATCCCCACCGCCCTGGCTCGCGAGCGCATCTCGGAGCAGAGCCTGCACCAGGCGATCCGCAGCGCAGGAGTCGGCAGCCTGGAGCTCGTCTCGGCGGTCGTCGTCGAGACCAACGGCACGCTGAGTGTCATCACGCGGAACCAGCTCGGCGACGGCTCGACGCTGGACGGCGTTGCCGGCTGGCGAGAGAGCGGTCAGTCGCGCGGCTCGCGGAACTCGGGCTGAGTGCGACGGCGTAGGTCGAACGCGTCCACATCAAGGCCGCTCGCGCCCCCCAGTCCGTGCCGTGAGCCGTCGAAGTAGGTCGTAAATAGACGCCGGGTCCGAAACAGCACGATGTCCTCGTCCCGCACCGTCCCCACACGGGGAAGACGGGTGCGCTCGCCGGCGAAGGACACATAGGTGCGGGTGCGTCCCCGCCTGCTCAAGCCGTCGACGTCCGCCGTCTCGGCCAATCCCGCCGCACTCGCGTCGAACACGCGGGAGAAGGCTCCGCGACGCCAGCGGTAGATGTCCGCGTCATCGGGTCGACCGCCGACTTCGGAGATCCGCACCGATCCACGGGTCGAGAAGAACAACGACGCACCGGCCACGCTGATCGCGTCGAGGTCCGCACCGGGACCCTCGAGCCCGTGCCGACTGCCGTCGAACCACAGTCTCCACCGCCGACCGTCGAAGCGGACGACATCCTCGTCGCCCACCGGTCCCACACCCGGCACGCGAGTCCGCGGATCGGAGAACGAGAGATAGACGTGCCGCTCATCGACCCAGTCGAGGCCGTCGACGGATGCCGACGCGGGCAACCCCCAGGCGCGCAGGTCGGCGACGCGGGAGTAGCTCGATCCGGTCCACGAGTAGACCTCGTCACGACTGCTGGTGCCCGGCACCCGGCCACTGCGGGTCGACAGCAACAGCTCGTGTCCCTGCGCGGGCGATGCGGACTGCGTCGGCGAGGGAGCCGGCGACGGGGCCGGAGCGGGAGTCGGGAGCGGACCCGGGGTCGGGGTCTGTGTCGGGGTCGGCGTCGGGGCGGGAGACGGCGTGGGCGTCGCCACACCCACCGTCAGCACGACCGCGGAGTGTTGCGTCTTCGAGCCGCTGGTGGCCTCGATGGTGAAGGGGTGGCTTCCATGGGCTGCGGGGTCGGTCGTCACGGTCAGCAGGCTGGTGCCGGCGCCGCCCGTGACGACACTCGGGGCGAACGACGGCGTCGCCACGGTGGCTGGCAGCCCGGCCGCGGAGAGTGCGACGTCGGCGGCGAACCCGTCGTAGGGCGTGATCATCACCCCGAAGGTGGCGTCGCCGCCGGCTCGTACGATCGCGGCAGCCGGGCTGACGGAGACCGCAAAGCTCGGCGCCGGGGCCACCGAGGCGTAGGCCGCCGCGGCGTCGACCCTGCCTGCGCCGTAGGTGTTGTCGACGCCGGTCGGACCGAGGTCGTGGGCGGTGCCGACGATGGCCTGCTCGAGTCCGGCGACCGTGAGCGTGTGCTGTCCCGATCGCAGCAGTGCGGCCAGTCCGCTCACGTGGGGAGCCGCCACCGATGTCCCGGATGCGGTCTGGAACAAACCGAATCGGTCGGTCGTGGCGACATCGACGCCCGGCGCAACGACGTCCGGAAAGGGTCGCGCCCGGCCGCCACAGGACGCGGGGCCACGCCCGCTCGACGGCACGACCACCGAGGCGTCGTCCACCGCTCCTACCGACAGCGACTCCGGATAGTTGCCGGGGCTCACTGAGCTCGTCGTGCCCGGCCCGAAGTTGCCCGCCGAGGCAACCGTGAGGACGCCGGCCGCGCGCAGGGCCTGGATGTCGGGCTGGAAGGCCAGGTCACAGCCCGGAGCGGCCCCGATCGACCACGACGCGTTGACGACGTCGGGGGCATCGGGGGTCCCGGGGTCGCCGTCAGGGTCGAGGGTCCACTGAAAGGCCTCATGGACGGCGCTGATGGTGGAGGCTCCCGCATCGTTGAAGACCCGGGCAGCGATCCATTGCGCGCCGGGCGCGGTGCCCAGGGTCTGGCCGCTGCTGTCCCTGCCCACGATCACTCCGGCCACAGCCGTGCCGTGGCCGCCGAGGTCCATCGGCGAGGAGCGCTGTCCGTAGGGGTCGAACCAGCTGTTGGCGCCACCACGGAAGCCCGGTGCCAGGTCGGGGTGGGTCACGTCGACGCCACTGTCCAGGACAGCCACCACCGTCCCCTGCCCGGTGCGGCCGTCGGCCCACACCGAGGGCGCACCGATCATCGCCTGGTTCGCGGAGGCGGGCGCCAGGTCCGGGACCAGGTCGATCCGGTCGGACCGGACCGAGACCACATCGGCTCGGGCGGCGATCTCCGCGATCACCCGCGGCGTGGCGGTGAGCCGGATGCCGTTGGAGATCCACAGCTGCTGGGCGGACCCGACCTCGTCGGTGCGCCGCCACCTCTCGATCTCCGCCCACAGCCCCTGTTGGGACGAGCTCGCATTCGCCTTCAGCTCGGTGCGTACTGCCGCCAGCCGGGCGCTCCTGCCTCGGTCGCGGCCGACCGAGAGGTCGGGGACGCCACGAGCGGTGACCACCACCGTCCGCATCACCGTCCGCATCACCGTCAGCGCCCCCGGCTGGCCGGGCTGGTCGGAAGGGGGTGCCGGGGTGGCTGCGGCCCATGGGGGGTAGGCCGTGCCAGACCACCCCGGCACCGGGGAGCAGCACACCGTGAGCACGGCGAGAACAATCACCGTGCTCCACGAGGGCCTTCTGCTCACAGAAGGCTCCGCTCGTGGTCGGTGTGCTGCATGTCGACGTCGACGTGGGGCAATCGTCGACGCCGAAGGATCAGGACGAGACCGGCCAGCACGGCCAGCAGGAGCCCGGCCGCCAGCGTGGTGAGGGTCCGCAGGGGCGTCGAGAACTCGACCGCGGCGGAGCGGACCGTCCACGACGTCGCCATCGCGGAGTCGAGGATCCCTCGCCGATGGACCGCGACGAAACCCTCCCAGTCGCCGACCGGCTCGACATCGGTGGCGCCCTCGTAGCGTCCCGGCTCGACCTCGGTGAGCGGGACCAGCTCCTCGCGTCCTCCCGGTCCGGTGACCCGAACGTCGATGCCGGTGACGGGCGCCGGCTCGGGCTGGATGGTCGACCGCAACCTGAGGATGAGCCGCCGACGACCGTCACTTCCCTCAGCGACAGACTCGAAGGTCAGGAAGAGTCCGTCGACGTTCGACGACTGAGGTGCGACAGGCTGGGTGGCCACCGACACCTCCCGGGCCGTCGGGACCGAGGTGAGCACGGCCGCCGCGACGACCGCGATCATCAACACCACCCCCTCGGCGACGAGCGTGCCGGCGAACACCCTCGAACGATCCGCGGGCGCGGCGCTCGCCAGCAGGAGCCGAGGACGCGCGGGGAGTAGTCGGTCCACGAGCGTGGAGTCCACCAGGACGGTGTTGACCGCCGCGAACAGCAGCGCCAACCCGAGCAACACCAGCTTGGCCGCCACCGCCGCCCCGTAGATCGTCGTGCCCAACGAGCTGAGTCCGGGCACGTGCTGGCCGGCCTGGTAGAGGCCGGTTGCGGTCAGCACCACCGTCGAAGCGGCGGCCAGTGGGCTGAAGGCACGCCCCAGGGCGAGCCGGTTCCGGGCCACGGCCACATCTCGTCTCGCGAGGGGCGCGATGATCAGGATGAGCACCATCAGTCCACCCACCCAGACGCCGGCGGCGAGCACGTGGGCCGCACCGACCAGGGCTGCCACCGCCGAACCCACCGGGAGCGACGCGGCGTGGCCACCCAACGACTCCACGACCACGGCACCGGCGAGGGCAGCGAAAGCGATGCGCGCCGCGGGTCGCTGGCCGTCTCGGCGCCAGAGGAGCATCGCCGCCAGCGCCACCAGCAGGGCAACTTCCCGCGCGATCCACAGCCAGCCCCAGCTCGTGCCGGTCAGGGTCAGCCAGGTCTGGTCGAGCCAGGCCGTGCCGTCGCCACCGCTCGTCCTGGTGCGCAAGAACGGCGTGACCACTCCGGCGTACGCCGCACAGAACGCCGCGATCACTCCCGCACGCCGGATCCGATCACCCGCCGCACCGAGACCGGTGCCGGCCGTCGCGATCACCCGCCCGGCGATGGTCAGGGCACCGATGGCGACCAGGACGGCGGTGAGGTCGACCCAGCGGAGTGCGAGCAGGGTCGGGGAGGGCGGCCCGGCGCCCTCCGCCGCCACGACATCGGGCCGCAGACCGGCGCCGAACACGATGGTGCCGGACGAGGCGTGCCCGTCGACGAGCGACAACGCGTGCCAGTCGAGCACGTAGGAGCCGTGCTCCAGCGGGGCGGTCTCGACGACGACGCTGAGGTCACCGTTGCTGATGTCGGTCGACGACTCGACCGGGAGACCGTCGAGGGTGCGCAGCTCGACGGTGCTGGCCGCGGCCCCGATGGGTTCGTCGAACCACAGGGTCAGGCTGTGCCGGCCGACCGCGACCATGCCGCCGTTGGGAGGGTCGGAACGGATCGTCTCCGAGTGGGCCTGCGCCGGCGCGGACGTCAGCAGGACCACCGCCGCCACCGCCAACGCAGCCAGCGCCTGGGACCAGCGAAGGGTCAGGGACACGGCCCTACCCCTGAACCGTGAGGTGCTCCACCCGGACGTCGCCCATCACCAACGTGACCTGGGTCCCCCGATGGAGTGCGTTGCCTGAGTTGGCGAGCAGGAAGAAGTAGGTGCCGCCCAGGCGCAGCTCGGCACCGTGCTTGTGGGGAGGCGAGGACATGATCAATGTCTGGCCCGAGTCCTCGGCCACGAGGACCGGCGACAGCTCGGTCTCGTGCAGGATGCGGGTGGCCTTGTCGGGGTCGACCACCTGGTAGCGGAACTCCACCAGGCCCCCCGCGGCGGTCACGGCGATCAGGTCGACGTCGATGCCGTATTCGGCCGCCAACCCGGCGGTGGTGACCAGCGCCGTCCCCGCCCGGACGTCCTCGGTGCGGGAGGTCCACCACGAGAGGGCCACCGCTGCCGCGACGACGAGTGCCACCAGCGCCACCAGTGGACGCCTCCGCCGAGGGCGGACGGCTGGTGGTGCCACCGGTGCAGGCGGCTCCATGACCGTGGTCATCGGCGACTCACCGCCCTTCCCGCTCGAGTGACCAGGAACTGCCGACCACTCGCAAGGTCGCGTCACGCGAGACCTTGCCGAGCCCGGGCACCCGGGTGGACCTGGTGAGCGAGACGTACAGCTCGCCACCCGCACCCCGGGCGATCGCGTCGACGTCGGCCGACTTGCCGAGTCCGTGACGACTCGCGTCCCAGACCCGCCTGATGCTGCGGCCGTTCCAGAGGTAGATGTCGGCGTCGTCGCCAGCACCCTTGACTCCCGGGATGGACACGGACCCCTTGGTCGAGAAGTACAGCTTCTTTCCGACCACCTGGATCGCGTCGAGGTCGTGCCCACTCCTGGTCAGGCCGTAGCGGGAGCCGTCGAACCAGGTCCGCCAGCGGCCCTTGGCGAACTTCGCCACGTCCTCGTCCTGCACCGTTCCGGCCCGCTTGAGCCTGGCGCTGTCTGCGAACGAGATGTAGGAGGTCGAGCCGCGGAGCCAGAAGGCGTCCACCGTGGCCCGCTTGGGCAGCGTGGCCCCTTGACCCACCAGGTCCGGAGGGGCCGTGGTGCCGAGGGTGGCGATCAGGGCGGCTCCGGTGATCCGGAAGTTGGCCTGACGCACCGCGCTCCAGTTGCCCGCGGCGTCGCGGACCCGGAACCGACCCTGCTTGTTGCCGTTGGTCAGCTGGGAGACGTCCATCTGTCCGGTGACCGTGTAGGGGCCGGTGCCGCTCACGCTGAGACCGGTCACCCGCTGACCCTGACCGGGGCCCGGGTCGTTGTTCCCGATGAACCACTCGATCGCGGCCGGGGCGCTCTGGGTGTCGGTCACCGCGCCGGTCAGCGTCAGTGACACCGCGCCACCGCTGGGGCTGGGCGAGACCGAGACACTGGTCAGGCTCGGCGCCGTCTTGTCGACCACCAGGGTCCCGGTGCCGGTCAGGCCCCAGTTGCCGGCGGAGTCCTTGGCGTGCACATAGATGGTGTGCGGCCCGTTGGTCATCTGCTTGACCGTGGACAGCGGGATGTCGGCGTAGCCGCCCTCGCTCACGCCATCGAAGAGGCCATCACTGGCGATCAGCGGGACGCCGGTCCCATCTGCTCCCACCGCGTCGATGAACATCTCGGCCCTCTTGACCGTTCCCTGCACCACGCCTGCGTCGACCATGGTCTGGACAGAGACCCGGACGGCCGAGATCGAGGAGTTGAACTTGAGCGTTCCGTTGTTGGGGGAAGGAGACACACCCACACCTGTGGTGGCCGGGCCGGTCAGGTCGATGTCCAGCGGCAGCGAGATCTCCGCGCCCCAGTTGCCCTCGGTGTCCTGTGCTCGCATCGAGATCACGTGCGTGCCCTCCGCGAGAAGGTTGATCGCAGGCTGACTGATCGTCGCGTCGACACTGGCGACGGTGGCGTTGCCAGGACTGACCGTCATCGCCACCTCGGCCCCGCCGTCGATCCGGTAGCGGGCGCGCCAGATGTTGGAGTTGCCCGAGCCGGAGTCGTTGGCAGTGGCGGAGATCGCCACCCCGGACTTGGCGCTGTCGTGGTTGGTCGCCCTCGGCGTCAATGACGGCGAGACGATCGTCGGGCCACCCTCGTCGGCGGACGTGACCAGCACCGAGCTGAAGGGGCCCCAGTTGGCTCCATCGAACCCGCGCACGTAGACGACGTGCCCCTGCACACCGGAAAGATTCGGGAGCAGGCCGCTGACGGTGACCGTCTGCGAGCCGAAGGAGCCCCCCATGGCGGTGCCAGTGCCAGCAGCCCCAACGGTGTCGACGAAGAACTCTGCGGCAGTCACGTTGCTGCCACCGCGGTCGACGTCCGACACGTCGGCCACCACGAGGTTGGCAGGAGTCACCCTGACGCCGCTGGCCACCGGGCCGACCTCGTCGGCGGTCGCCGGGGTGCCGGCGACCGCGATGGAGGTGTACATGCCGCCGAAGCCGGCCGTGTTGCTGTTGTGCAGCAGCATGCTGGCGTCATAGACCGAGACGGACTGGTCCTGGGCGGTTTGCTCGGGGGCCACGACAAGTCCGTCCGCGGTCTGGCCGGGGCCGATGGTCTCCGCGGCGTAGCGCACCGGGTGGCCCAGGGGGCTCCCATCGACTCCGATCACTGTCTGAGTGGTCCCCAGGACTGCCATCGAGTGGTACTGGACCCCGGCGTTGACGTAGCGCAGGAGCACTGTGTCGCCTCCGGCCGCCGTGATCACGTCGGTGTCGGGGTAGGCCAGCCCGTTGAGCAGCGTGTAGCGGGGTGTGAACTTGCGCATGTCGAACGTCGCCGGGTTGGTGGTGTTGTTGAGCGCCGGGTCCAGCTCGCTCATCACCAGCACGGCCTCGGTGTCGAAGGCGGTCGCCGCAGCGTCGTAGGCCTGCCCGGCGGCGGCCGCCGGACGGACCACCAGGGCGCCGTGCAACCCCATGGCGGTCTGGTACTGCGTGTTGGGAACCAGGCCCGACTCATAGAGGAAGGTGCCCGCCTGGTCAGCCTCGAAGCTGTAGGTCTTCGTGGCACCGGGAGCGATCCCGGTGAGGTCGGGAGGCATCTGCTGGCCCTGGAAGAGCAACGCCGTCCTCGTCGACAGCTCGTTGTGCACGGTGACCTCGACCGTGTCGCCCTCCGTCGCGACGATCACCGGTCCACCCGGCTCGGTCACCGCCGCGTTGGTGGTGGAGTAGCCGAGCACCGGGACGACCTGTCCGCCCGGCAACGTGGTGGACCCGGCCACGACGTACAGATCGATCGTCACCGTGGCCGCAGCTGCTGGCGAGGCCGGCCCCGCCAGCAACATCAGGAGGGCCAACCCGAGACCGGCGAGACCTGCCAGGACCAGTTGCTTCGCTGATCGAACCACGTTGACTGCTCGAATCGCGTGGATGGTGCGCATCGTCGTCATCCCCTCATCCGCAGGTGTTGGGTTGGGGCGGATCGATCCGCATGTAGGTGATGGGTCCGGTCATGTTCGTTCCCCACGAAGTGATCTGATGCAGCGCGTGGTTGTGCGAGATGATGTAGAACTCGCCGCACTGGTTGAGGGTCGGCGTTCCTGCGGGGAGCGTCTCCTGCGTCCCCAGGTACGGGCTACCGCTGTAGAAGGTGCCGATGACCGAGTTGGCCAGGCCGGGCACGGTCACGGGGACCGGGTTGCCGACGGGGTCGTAGTCCTCGGCGTCGTACCACTTGAACAGCACGTCCCAGGTCTGCCCGGGCCCGATGTTGATCGAGAACTTCTCGAACGACAGATCCTCGCCGCCCGTGCCCTCGAGCGGGTTGCCGTCGCGGCCGATCACCCGTCCGTTGTTGCCGTGCGGGTGGAACGGATAGTCCTCGGTGCCCACGTTGAGGTAGCGGGCGAGGCCGGGCTGCGGATGGTCGGTGTTGTTGAACTCGTGGACCTGGGCCAGAGCCCCGTAGGGCTGCGTGGGCAGCCAGTCAGCGCCGTTGTCGGCGATGCTGTCGGGGAAGCCGCGGCCGTTGATCAGCCAGTAGCGCGGGTGGTAGTTGTTCATGTTGAAGGTCTTGCCGGCTTCGACCGCCTGGTGCTGGTAGGGGTCGATCTCCGAGAGCAGCACCATGAACTCCTCGTTCGGGGTGAACTGGCTGTCGGCCCGGTCGTACACGTGGTCGGTGCCCGCTGTGGGCCGTACGATCAGCGCGCCGAACAGACCCATGCGGATCTGCGTCTCGGGGTCGGTGCCCGACTGGTAGAGGAACGTGCCGGGGCGGTCGGCGACGAAGCTGTAGGTGACGGTGCCGCCGGCGGCTGCCGCGGAGGTGGTCAGCGACGTGACCCGCCCGGAGCCGTTGGTCTCGGGCGCGGCGGGGACTCCATCGGCCAGGACGGAGTCCTGTCCCGGGAAGGCGATGGACGTCGCCTGACCCAGGAGGGTGTTGTGCAGGATCACCGTGACGGTGTCCCCCTCGTTGACGCACAGCACGGGTCCGGGGTGCTGGAACCCGTCGAAACCGCTGGAGTAGCCCCACATGAAGGCGGTGTTGCCGTCGGGGAGACTGATGTAGCCGGTGCGGGTCGTCAGGTTGAAGACCGGCTGCCCGGCGACCCCGCCGGAGCCTTCGGTGCAGACGATGCCGACCTTGGGGGGTGGCGCGGAGTCCGCGCGCTCCACCTGCACGTTGACCGCCAGCGCGAGGGCGAGAAGCAAGCAGCACGCCATGGCCAGCACCTTGTGGCGAGAGTCGACAGTCAGCGCGAGAGCGCGGCCGGAGCGGTTCATCTCAGATCCCCCAGTCATTCGGGTACTGCTGGGCGGCGACCCCGGACGGATAGACACGGATCTCGGTGGCGGCGCCACCGAATCCGCCTCCCGCCAAGTTGTTCGCTCGTTGGTAGGCACGGTTGTAGATCAGGTAGGTGTCGTAGTCCCCGGTGCCGGAGTGGGCCGGCGCCGTGAAGATGACGTCGTAGCTCTCTCCGGGTCCGATGTTGAGGGTCTCGGTCTCGTAGGAGACGTCGGTGCCATCGCGACCCCGCAGGTGGGTGGCGTCGCGACCGTGCACCCGCATCCGGAGTCCGCCCAGGGTCATCGCCACCTCACGGAAGCCGAGGTTGGCGAACCGCAGCGCCACGCGCTCGCCGGAGTTGCAGTTCACCAGGGACGACAGCGGCTGGTACTGCAGCTCGGGACGGCCCGGCGGAGGGAGCAGGTCTCCTGATCCGTCGTAGATCGGGTTGAACGGGTCGATGGATCCGTTGGGTGCGACGGTGTCGGGGTAGACCCGACCGTTGAGCATGCTGAAGTCGGCGCGATAGTCGCTCCACTCGGGCAGCTGGATGTGCGCGTCGGCCCAGTGCGCTTCCGCCCAGACCTCGGAGAGGAACATCGAGAACTCGCGGTCGAAGCCGGTCGAGCCGTCGCCGTCGTTGTACATGAACTTGGTGTAGCCACCGATGTTCTGCCCGTCCTGGATCGGCCGGACGAACACCAGGCCAGTCATGCCCATGTGCACGTGCTCCACGTCCTCGACGTGGCAGTGGTACATGTAGGTGCCTGGTTCGCGCGGGCGGTAGACGTAGGTGAAGTTGCGCCCGCTCGGCACCGAGACCGACCCCGACGGCTCGCCGTCGAAGAAGGGGATGACGTTGCGGAAGCCGTGCCAGTGCAGGGTGTGTGCGTCGAACAGGTCGGGGCGCAGCTCGAGCCCCAGGTTGGTGATCTGCACCCGGAAGTCACGCGGACTGGCGGGGTCGTACTGGTCGACCCAGAACAACGGTGCGCTGTGCTGGGCCTTGTTCTTCTGCCCCAGCTTCTGAGCGTCCGTCATCCCGGTGACGTTGCGGAACCCGAAGATGTAGGTCGTGAACGGGTCCGGCGCCAGCACGTCGGGGTGGAAGGGCGCGATCGCCGGCGTCCTGGGCAGGTACATCCAGCCGTCGGTGCCGGCCAGGTAGAGGTCCGGGTCGGGGAACTCCGCCAACGAGTAGGCCTCCGGCTGGAGGTACTTGCCAGCCCAGGCGACGCCGCCGAGGGCAGCGACTCCTCCCGCGCTGCGGAAGAGCCCGCGACGGCTCATCATCGGCCCGGTCATCATCGGCCCGGTCATCATCGGCCCGGTCATCATCGACCCAGTCATGTTCGGCTGTGCCGAGGCCCCGTGCGACGTAGCGTTCATTGCAGTCACCTGTTCCTTCGCAGAGTTCGTCGGCATTACTGCGAGCCGTCGTAATAGAGGGACCACGAGCCGGGGGCTCGGAAGACGACGTCACCGGGCTCGACCTCACCCACGCCGCTGAGCGACGTCTCGGAGCCGAAGGAGAGGAACCACCGGGTGTCGGTGTCGCGATACAGACCATTCACGTCCGCCGACCGCGGAACACCGTTCCTGCTGGCGTCCCAGACCCGGCTGAACCGCTTGCCGTTCCAGCGATAGACATCGGCGTCGTCAGCCGTGCCGCGCACCCGCGGCACCTTCGCGTTGCCCGTGGTCGAGAAGTAGATGTTCTTGCCCGCCACGTGCAGTGCGTCGATGTCGGCGCCGTTCTTCCGGAGGCCGGCCGCGGTGGCGTTGAAGCGCATCGACCAACGGCGACCGTTGAAGAACACGACGTCCTCGTCCTGCACGGCGCCGAGTCCCTTGACGCGGGTGTTCTTGGCGAAGGACACAAAGAACGAACGTCCGTTCTTGAGGGAGAAGCCGTCGACACGAGCCTTCTTCGACAACGCGCGCCGCGCCTTCGTCAGCGCCTTGGCGAGGGTCGGGCTGGTCGCCGATCCGGACTGCGGGACGAGCCTCGAGCTGATCTGGCCGGTCAGGAACAGCAGCCGCGCAGGTGCGACCGCAGGCGCGACGGGACCGAAGGGACCGACAGGCCCACCAGGACCACCCCCGCCGGGGGGACCGCCGACCGGGTTGTACTCGTCGGCGCCGGCGTCGTAGCCACCCATCAGCGGACGCGCGTCTGCGTCGATGTCGGTCGTGGGTGCCGCCACGCCGCTCACGTTGGCCGCACCGCGGTTGCAGGCGGGGCTCTGCGGACAACGGCTCAGGTGGTAGTTGCCGAGCAGGTTGCCGGGCGCCTCCAGGGCGACCAAGGTGGCGTCGACGAAGGCGGGGTTCTGCCGCCAGGCCGCGAACGAGACCGACACGTCGTAGGTCGAGATGACCTGAGGGTTGGCCGCGCTGTTGGTGTTGGACGTCGTGTAGGGGTGCTCGGCCGGGCTCTGCTGGACGATCGAGTTGACCGGCGCCAGCACCTGGGCGTCCGCGAACACACCGAGGTCCCAGTGCTCGATCGGGGCGGCGTCGCCGGCCAGCCCGATGCCGGTCACGGTTCCGCCCGCACGGGTGCCTGCCCGGTTGTCCCAGAACACGTTGTTGAACAGCACCGGACGGCTGAAGGTGGGCGCGTTGCCGGGCAGGGTCGCCTGCAGCTGGTCACTGTTGGCCGAGGTCGACAGGCCGGCCGGGGCCGCCTGACCGTTGGAGGTGACCGCGGTCGCCGTGGTGATGTTCTTCATAATCGTGTTGTGACGGATCCGCACGTTGGTGGCGTCGTTGAGGCTGATGCCTGCGCCCTCGTGGGTCGACACGTTGTTGACGATGAAGTTGTTGTAGACGTTCATCTGGTCGGTTCCCGCCATCAGGAACCGGATGCCGCCACCGTCGTCGTTGGCCAGGTTGGCCTGGATCTGGTTGGCGTAGATGTCCACGCGGCCGGTGCCCGGCGAGAGGGCGTTCGGGTCGGCCGGGAGCGCGCCGGCGACCATGATGCCGGCCCCCTCGTCGTTGGAGTTGTTGTAGTAGATCCGGTTGTCGTGGATCCGCCCGTTGGGGCTGCGACCGTAGACGCTGATCCCGGCGCCGTACTCGAGTGAGAAGTTGCCGCAGATGTCGTTGTTGGCGACCTCGTAGTTGTCCGACCCACCGAACAGCCCGACCGCGCCTGCCAGGTTGCTGCCGGCGTTGGCCATGATCCGGTTGTTCGCGATGACGGAGTTCTCGTTGTTCTGGTCCGCCTGGTTGCCCGGGAGGTCGGGGGTGCCGATCCGGATCGTGCCGTAGGCGCCGCCGTTGCTCTGGACGACGTTGTTGGTGATCCGGAGGTTGCGGACGTAGGAGTTGGCGAAGATCGCGCCACCCTGGGTCTGGATGTTGGGGGGCAACCCGGTGGGTCCGGCACCGAGGATCTCGCTGATGTTGCCGGGGAAGCCGGCCTGGTTGCCGCCTCGCAGGTCGAAGCCGTCGATGGTCGCCGGGAAGCTGCTGCCGAACTGGCGGGCCCGTCCGGGCTGGTTGCCGTTGTTCTGCGACGCCATGAGGTAGATGCCCTCGCCGTCGTTGACGTCCTGGTTGCCGTCCCAGGTCAGGGTGCCCAGCTGGGTGTACCAGTCGGTGGCCAGCTGGGTGTCGCCGGCGAACGCACCGGCGTCGAGGATGGTGCCCGGAACGAACTCCGAGCCGCGGAAGCCTCCCGCGCCGACCCCCTGCAGCTTCACCGGGGACGCCATGATGACGTTCTCGTAGTAGGCGCCGCGGGGGTTCTGCTGGGTTGCGGCGTTGGGGTAGACGACGACGAGGTCGTCGGGGTTGCTGGCCAGGGCGTCGTCCAGTGCGGCCTGGATGGTCGGATACGTCCGGTTCGGTCCGACCTCGCGCAGCACGGGGTTGTAGGATCCGCCGAGCACGTGGATGGTGAGCCCGTTGACCGTGGTCAGCCCGTTGCTGCTGCGGATGCTCAGCTGACGCGGGCCCACAGGCGTGTTGGTGGGGACCGTCACGGTGATCTGGGTGCTGCTCCACGAGCCGACCTGCAGGTTGGTGCCGTTCAACGTCACCGCACCGGAGCCCTGGGTGGCACCGAAGCCCGTCCCCTGGATGGTGATCGAGCGTTGCCCCGTCCTGACGAAGGGGCGATCCACCGCGAGCAGCTGGGGTGCCACGGGGTCGACCGGGCAGGTCACCGGCATCGGCTGGCCGCTGCCGGGCTGCTCGATGCTGACCCCGACCTGGGTCGGCGCGAGGTCGGTCGGGATGACGACGCCCGGAATGGCCTCGAACTCGGTACCGATCGTGCGGTAGTGGGGGTTGAAGTTGGGGTTGAGATGCCCCGGGATGCCGGGGTCGTTGCCCACGAAGCGATACATGCCTGCGCACACGCCGGCCGGCGTCGGGCAGCTGATGTGGTCCGTCGAGGGCAACAACACGTCGTAGAAGCCGTTGAAGTCGGACTCGACGGTGGTGACCAACCGGTTGGTGAAGTCATAGATGCCGATCGGCAGGAACGGGGCCGGCAGCTTCTCGCCGTAGGCGGTGTGCTTGGGGTTGGTCGAGAAGGCGATGTCGTCGATGATCAGACCGCGCAGCCGACTGGGCAGCGCCACGTCGGTGAAGATCTGGAACATCGGGACGATCGACTTGCCGTTGTTGAGCCGGACCAGCTTGGTCTCGCAGGTGGGCTCGGGGCTGCCTTCGAACGGCGTGCCGCCCATGTCGACCAGTGGTCCGTTGGTGATCGGGGTCGACGCCGGGACGGTCACGCCGACCGGAACGGTCTCACCGTCACCGGACACGGGGCCGTAGCCGTCGGTGCCGTCGTCGGCCACGTCGACCGTGTGCAGCGCACCCGCGCACGGCGGCGGTGGCACCTGGGGGACGATCTGGTTGCCGTTGGCGACGTTGATGTCCTCCTCGCGGGTGACCTTGTAGTTCGGCGTCCCGAAGTCGTCCTCAGGGATCTCCAGGGAGACCAGGTAGTCCGCGGAGCCGAGCGCGGTGAACTCGCCACCGACGCACAGCGGGTTCGCCGGGTCGCTGTCGTCGAGCGTGCCGTTGAAGCAACCGTCGCCGAAGCCGTAGTTGCCGTTCACCGTGGCCCCGAAGTTGGCGTCAGGGGTTCCGACGTCGCTGGAGTAGGTGCCGAACTGGACGCTCTGGGAGAAGGCCGGGAGGCAGGTGCCGTCGGTCTCCTGGTTGAGGGCGAGATGGTCCTCGTCGACGCCGTGCACGAGTGGCACACCATCGAGGTCGCGGGCCGTGCACCCGGTGGGCTTCTCCCAGTTCTCCGACAGGTAGCTGTTGAGCAGGGCGCCCTTCGCGTAGGCGCCGTCCGCGCCCAGCTCGTAGTCGCCGGCAAGGTCACACGGAGCGCCGGTGGTGCCACAGTCGACCGTGGCGTAGAGCTTCACCGGGATGTCGGGGACGCCCGGCTGCCAGTCCTCCGCGGCGGCGTACTGCGGGTCGAACTCGTTGCGGGTGGTGTCGTAGCTGATCGAGCCGACGATGCCACCGTTCTGCGGGTCGACACCGTTGGTGCCGCTGGCGTCGTAGGAGTGGACGCCCCAGTCGAAGGTGCCGCCGAGGCCGATGATGTTGAGGGTGCTGACGTCGACGCCGGCGCCCTTGACCGTCGTGGGCTCGTTCTGGTTGTCGGGCTGGTAGGTGACGCCGGTCGTGAAGAAGGAGTCGCTGTAGGCCTCCATGACGGTGAAGCCGAACTCACCCAGCGGGTAGGCAGCCTCGAAGCTGTAGAAACCGTTGGCGTCGGTGACGGCGGTCGTCTGGCCGCGGTCCATGAGGGAGTTGTCCCGCTTGCGCATGGTCAGCGTGAAGCCGGAGATGCCGTTCTCGCCCGTGTTGCGCACGCCGTTGCGGTTCTTGTCGTTGAAGACGTAGCCGGAGTACTCGGTCCACCAGCCGCTCAGCGGCACCATCCCGAGCTCGACGCTCTCGTTGCTCCCGACCGTGACGTTCTGGAGGGCGATCAGGTGGTTCTGCGCCTCGTCCCACCAGGTCAGCATGTAGTCACCCGCAGGGACGCCGCTGATGTCGAAGCGACCGCTGGTGTCAGCCTGACCGACCCACACGGCCTGGTCGCCGTTCTGCAGGTCGTTGAGGGAGAGCCAGGCGTCCTTGATCGGCCGGTCCACCTTGGAGCCGGTGTAGCCGTTGTAGAGGTCGTAGATGCCCCCCTTGGGGGGCACGTAGTGCAGCACCCGCATCACGCGTCCGCTGATCGCGCCGCCGGCGGCGGCGTCGAGCGGCTGGCCGTTCTTGATGGGCTTGGCGAAGCCGAAGAGCGGGGACGGAACCGCCTCGCCCGCGAGCGTGAACTCGGTGTCGTAGCCGGTCGAGCCCTCCATCACCCAGGTGTCCCAGTCGTGGTTTCCCTCGAGGGTGGTGGTCTGGATCCACTGCTCACCGTCCGGCGGCGTGACGAACTGGGTGTAGCGGTTGGTGCCCATGTGGGGGAACGTGACCACGCCGTCGGCGTCGCTGCGGCACTCGCCACCCTTGACGTCGATCACCGGCAGCATGTCGCCGTCCAGCTCGAGGGGATCGATCACGTGCGTGTCGGGGTCCTCACCCACATAGGTCGTGCAGACCGGGTTGCCGTAGACGTCGGTGGTGACCTCGCCCAGCAGGTCGTTGAGGTGGCCCATCCAGCCCTCGAGGGGCAGGTCGCCGTTGTCGTAGGCGCCGTTGGTGGGTGCCATGTCCTCGAAGACCTGGCCGCGCACCGTGGAGTCGGGCAGCGGCTGCGGCTGCAGCCCGACCCGGACGGCGCCGTCGAAGGGCATCGTGAAGTGCACGCCACCGAGCTTGTAGCCGTCGGCCCGCATGGAGATCAGGTAGCGGCCGTCTGGCAGGTTCAGCCCACCGGCCAGGGCCGTCTCGTCGCCCTGGGCGACGATCGGCGAGGCGTCGGCGGCGGAGTTGATCGAGGTCCAGGGGCACGACTCCGGATAGCCGGGCTCGCCCACGGGGGGCACGTACGCCGGGGAGCAGACACCCGTCGCCTGGTGCGGGGACGTGTCGCCGGTGTTGTCGGCGTTGATCAGGAACTCGAACTCGGTGATCGGATCACCGGCACTCACGCCCGTGCCGCCGAAGGCCCGGGACTCGGTGCGGGCGCTGAACGCCTGCACGGTCAGCGTGTTGCTGGGTGCGGCGTCGGCCGCCTCCCAGGGGGAGATCGACACGAACGACCCCGCCAGGACCAACGCGATCCACGTCATCCCCACGTTGCGCCACGACTTCTGCATGCCACACACCTCCGCATGAATCGCCGACCGATTCGGACCCCAATGTGCGCCCGAACGACAGCGCGAAGCCCTATGTGACGCAGTTGTCATCGGGCTGTCATCGAACCCTCATCTGGGGTCGCCGCGGTCCAGCCGCCGGGCTAGCGTGGGTGGATGGACGAGGCCCAGCTGCGCAGAGCCGTCGACGCGGCGATGCTGCCGATCGTCGCCTCGCTCGCTCCGGCCGGCGTGCGGGAGGCGCACTGGCTGCCGGACCGCGGCGGCGGGCCCGTCGTCTGGATCGGTGTCGAGACCGAGGCCGGGCGGGTCGCGGTGCAGTCCTACAGCTGGGTGCGTCCGCAGGTGCAGGTCATCTTGGCGCGTCTCGGGCTGTCGCCGGAGAAGGTGCTGGCGCTGCGGCTCGAGGTCACCTCCGGCGAGGCCGAGGGACGGCTCTTCGACGAGTGAGGGACGGTCCCGTCAGCTGTGCGCTCAACTGACGGGACCTGGACGTGTCTGCCTCCGCGGGGGCAGACGCGCCTTCCTCGGCAGTACCCACCAGCGATGTTCGTACACGCCGGGTGGCGAGCGGATTCGGAGGGCCACCCTGTCGGGGCCTGCTGGGTCAGTGGTCCTGCTCGCTGTGGGCGGAGAAGGACGGCACTCCCGCTACGCAGCGCGCCTCGACCGTGACGTGGAGGCCGTCCTCGTCCTCACGCCCCTCGAAGTCGACCTCGACCAGGTCGTCCTCGCGGTGGACCTCGGCGCGGAAACCGTTCACGGGCTGCGCGGAGACCAACCGGATGCCGGTGGCGCCGCACGACACCACGATCGAGCCGGGCTGACCCTGCCAGGTGCGGCGCATGGCGGTGGACGGCTGCTCGGTCGGTGAGCTCGATGACGCGGGGGGCGCTGAGGACGGTGCGGCGCTGGGAGTCACGACCGCGGAGGGCGAGGACGTCGCCGACGGCTCCTTCGACGGGGTCGGCGACGGAGTGCGCGACGGGTCGTTCGACGGGGTTCTCGACGGCGTGCGCGACGGCCGGGAGGACGGCGTACGGGGGGCGGTGGCGGCGCCACGCGTGGTCACGAGGGGCTGGTCGGAGGCGACGAGGCCGTCGCCGGCGCGAGAGATGACCACCCACACCAGTGCGGACACGGTGGCCACGACCGCCAGCCAGACCAGCGCCGCGCCAAGGACTCGTTGCCGACTCATGGGGCCATTCTTCCAGCCCGGCGTGCCGCACGGGGGTCTACGGTTCGGTCATGACCAGCATCCTCGTGGTGGAGGACGACGACGCGATCCGTTCGGCCATCGCCCGAGGACTGCGCGACCGTGGTCATGCCGTCGCCGTGGCCGGCAGCGGACTCGCCGGTCTCGAGCACATCCTGCGCGAACGCCCCCAGGTCGTGCTGCTCGACCTGGGTCTGCCGGACGTCGACGGGCTGACCCTGATCGCGATGATCCGCGCGGCGACCGACGTCCCGCTCATCGTCATCACCGCCCAGGACGACGACCCCACCGTGGTGCGCGCCCTGGACAGCGGCGCCGACGACTGCGTCGTCAAGCCGTTCGGCACCGATCACGTCGCCGCCCGCATCCGCGCGGTCCTGCGGCGCGGTGGGCGCGACCTGTCGCCGTCGATCGTCCGGGTGGGTGGTCTGGTCGTCGACGAGAGCACCCGGACCGCGACCCTGGACGACGTGGTGCTGGAGCTCGCGCGCAAGGAGTTCGACGTGCTGGCCGTGCTCGCTGCACGCCGCGGGCAGGTCGTGACCAAGCGCGAGCTGCTCTCGGAGGTGTGGCAGCAGGCCTACGGCGGCTCCGACCGCACGGTGGACGTGCACCTGTCGTGGCTGCGCCGCAAGCTCGGCGAGTCGGCCGCGGAGCCTCGCTACCTGCTCAGCGTCCGAGGGGTCGGCGTACGACTCGTGGACCCCGACGCCGGGGACGAGTGATGCGGCGCAGGATCTCATTGCTGGTCGTCGCGACGACGTCGGCGGTCGTCGTCTCCTTCGTCATCCCCCTCTGCCTGCTGGTCCAGACCCTCGCGCAGGACCGCGCGATGGCCGCGGCCGACCAGGAGGCGCGCAACGTGGCGATCCTCGTCGCGGGCGTGCGCGACGAGGACCAGCTCGCCGAGCTGGTCGAGGGGATCGACAGTCGCGGCACACCCACGACCGGGGTGCTGGCCACCGACGGACGCCAGCTCGGTGGAGGCACCGACCTGGCCGGCGACCCCGAGGTGCGCCGCGCGCTCGAGGGTGAGGCGTTCACGGTCATCGACGAGGACGGGGGCCGTGTGCTGCTCCCCGTCATCGGTGAGGACGGGACTGCGGTCGTGAGGTCCTGGGTGGGGCCGGCCGACCTGCGCCAGGGCGTCACGCGCGCCTGGACCGGCATCATCGCCATGGGCGCCCTGCTGCTCGCCTTCGCGGTGGCCATCGCCTGGCAGCTCGGTCGGCGCGTCAGTGCTCCGCTGCGCGCGGTGTCGCAGACCGCCCACCGACTGCGCGAGGGTGACCTCGGGGCGCGGGCAGACCTGGAGGGACCGGCCGAGACCCAGGAGCTGGCCCGAGCGCTCAACGGGCTGGCCGAGCGGATCACCGAGCTGCTGGCGAGCGAGCGGGCCGCGGTGGGTGACCTCTCGCACCGCCTCCGGACGCCCGTGACGGCGCTTCGCCTGGACGCGGAGGCGGTCGCCGAGCCGGAGCTCGGTCAACGGCTGCAGACCCACATCGGCGTCCTCCAGCGCACCATCGACGCCGTCGTCCGGGAGGCCCGGCGTCCGGTGCGGGCCGACCTGTCCCCGGTCTGCGATGCCCGGGCCACGGTGAATGACCGGGTGGAGTTCTGGCGTCCTCTGGCGGAGGACCAGGGCCGCGCCATGGAGGTGGTCCTTCCTCCCGCAGGGCTCCGGGTGCGGCTCGCGAGCCAGGACCTGATGGACCTGCTGGACGTGCTGGTCGACAACGTCTTCGGCCACACGCCCGAGGGGGTGGGCCTGGGCGTCAGACTGGTCGCCGACGGCACCGATGCCGTTCTCACGGTGTCCGACGACGGCCCCGGCATCCCGGCCGGGCCGCTCACCGGGCGCCCCGGGAGCACCGGACTCGGGCTGGACATCGCCAGGCGCACCGCGCAGGGATGCGGCGGAAGCCTGGAGATCGGCACCGTCACGGGTGGTGGCGTGCGGGTCGTCGTACGACTGCCGCTCGCCGCCCCCTGACGCGGTCACTCAGTCCTCGTCCTCGTGGTCGTCATCCTCGTGGTCGTCATCCTCGTGGTCGTCGCCGTGGTCGTCGCCGTCGTCGTCGCCGTCGTCGTCGCCGTGGTCGTCGCCGTGGTCGTCGTCGCCGTGGTCGTCGCCGTGGTCGTCGGCCTCGTCCTGCTCGTCAGCGTCGTCGGACTCGTCGGACTCGTCGGGGGCCTGGGAGTCAGCGGACGCCTGCGGCGTGGCGATCGCCTGGGGAGCGGGGTCGGGTCGGACGCTCGACGCCGGCGCCGGGAGGACGACCGTGTGGACCACGTCGGTCACGCACGCGCCCTTCTCGAGGATGCTGCCCTCGGCGCACGGAGCCCACTCCACCTCCGGCTTCCCTCCACGAGGGGTGGTGGCCGGCGAGGCGTCCTGGGACGTCTCCTGGGCAGCGGGTCGGGTGACGTCGCCCGTGGCCGCCTGCGTGCGATAGGCAGCAACGGATCCGGCGATACCGACTGCAAGCATGGCCGACGTGACGCCGGCGGTGAGGGTCTTCATGGGGTGATCCTGCGTCGGCGAGCCCTATCGGCACCTCGCGAGAACCTCAAGTCCGCGTCAAGGCCCGACATGACCTCGACTTAACCACCGGATGAGGACCCCTTGCCGGTCCCGAGACCACGATGACTGCCATGACCTACACCGCAGCGACCCGGGACCGCTACCGCATGGCCGTGTGGACCTCGACGGCCACCGTGGCCGCCGGGGCCATCGCCGCGACCGGTTGGCTGGCAGGCGCCGCGGCGCACGAGCAGTCCCAGGACGACGCGGCCCGACAGGCCCGGCAGGCCGAGCAGGAGGCCCAGGCCGGCGCCGAGTACGCGGCCTGGCTGGCCGAGTACGGCGACCAGGTCTCGAGTCGCGCGCCTCGCACGGTCGTGCGGCAGCGCCCCACGCGCACCCGCGTGACCACGCGGTACGTCACCGCCACGGCCCCCCTTGCCGCTGTCGGCCCGGGGGGCACCGTCAGCACGCCGAGCCCGCCGACCACGTCCACGCCCCAAACGCAGCCCCAGACGCAGCCCCAGACGCAGACACCGGCCCAGACGCAGACGCCCAGCACCACTACCCCTCCCCCGCCGCCCCCGCCGCCGCCTCCGACGACGCCGACCACCGGATCGTGATCGTGCCCGCCACCTCGGCGACGTTCCGCGCGCTCGGCACGTCCACCTTCGTGGCGGTGCGTGATCCCCACGAGCTGGACCTCGCCCGGCGCCTGGCCCAGGAGGTGCTCACCGACGTCGACGAGGTCTGCAGCCGGTTCCGCGAGGACTCCGACCTGTCCCGGGTCAATGCCTGCCCCGGCCGCTGGGTCGAGGTGGACCCGTTGCTGGTCGCCGCCGTCGCGGTGGCGGTGGACGCGGCGCGGGAGACGGACGGGCTCGTCCACCCGCTCCTGGGCCGGCAGCTCGTCCAGCTGGGCTACGACCGCGACTTCGACGCGCTCGTCGACCTCGGTGACGCGGGCGTCGAGGAGCAGCCCCCCACGGCGCGCTGCTGGGAGCTGATCGACCTCGACCCGTCGGGAGGCATCAGGATCCCCGACCTGACCTCGCTCGACCTCGGCTCGACCGGGAAGGCGTGGGCGGCCGACCTCGTCGCCACGGCGTACGAGCAGGAGTTGCGGTCGCCCGCGATCGTCAGTGTGGGCGGCGACGTGCGGATCGCCGGACCGGGTGCGGACCCGTGGCCCATCGCCGTGAGCGAACGGCCCGGCGACGACGCCGACACGATCGTCACCCTCGACCGTGGCGGGCTCGCCACCTCGAGCACCCGCGTGCGCCGTTGGTCCCGGGGCGGGGTGCGCCGCCACCACCTCCTGGACCCGCGCACGGGATGCCCAGCCCACGAGGTGTGGCGCACCGTCACCGCGAGCGGGCCGACGTGCACTGCGGCCAACACCGCCAGCACGGCGGCCGTCGTGCTGGGCGAGGAGGCCCTGGGCTGGTTGAAGAAGCGCGGCGTGGCGGCCCGGCTGGTCGGCACCGACGGCGACGTCCGGGTCACCGGCACGTGGCCGGCGGACAGGAGTGCGGCATGAGCGAGGGCCCCCTGTTCTGGTACCTCAACCGGGCCACCGGCGTCGTGCTCCTGGTCCTGCTCACCGCGAGCGTCGTGCTGGGCGTCCTGTCCCTGGGCGGTCGACCGGGCAAGGGGCTGCCGCGCTTCGTGAGCCAGGCGATGCACCGCAACATCGCGCTGCTGTCGGTGGCGATGCTGCTGGCCCATGTCACCACCGCGGTCGTCGACGAGTACGTCGACATCCGCTGGTGGCACGCACTGGTGCCGGTGGGGGCGTCCTACGAGCCGCTCTGGCTGGGCCTGGGGACCCTCTCCCTCGACCTGGTGGCAGCCGTGACGATCACCAGCCTGCTGCGCTCCCGGATGGACCACCGCTCCTGGCGCACGATCCACCTGCTGTCGTGGCTCGCCTTCGCCTCGGCCGCGGCACACTCGGTCGGCATCGGCACGGACCTCGCGTCCCCCAGCGGCCTGGCCGTCGTGCCGGCCGCGGCGTGCCTGGCCGCGGTGCTCGTGGCACTCGCGCTGCGCCTCGCCCGCCTGCGTCGCCCCACCCCCGCCACCACCTGGGAGAGGTCGAGATGAGCGACATGACTGCGGCACCGTCGCCGGTCCCCGTCCCGCGGCAGGTGGTGGCCCTGCCCGGACCCGCCCTGCTCGCCGGACTCAGGGACGGGCCGTCCCTCGCCGCGCACCGTGAGCGCTACGGCACGGTGCCGGAGGTGGGGCTCGAGACGCTGATGGACCTGGTCGACCACGCGGGCGTGCGCGGGCGGGGTGGGGCGGCCTTCCCGTTCGCCACCAAGCTCGCCACCGCCGCACGACGGCGTCGTCCCGTCGTGGTGGTCAACCTCGCCGAGGGCGAGCCCGCCAGCGCCAAGGACAGCGCCCTCGCGCTGAGCAGCCCACACCTGGTCCTGGACGGGGCGGTCGCGACCGCACGTGCGCTCGGGTCGCGCACGGTCCACCTCGTGCTCCCGGGCGAGCGACCGGAGGTCGGACATGCCGTGGGTGCCGCGTTGGCCGAACGCCAGGACCCCCTCCGGATCAGCCTGCACACCGCGGACGACCGGTTCGTGGCGGGTCAGGCGCGTGCGGTGCTCGAGCTCATGTCCGGCAGGCCCAACCTGCCCGTGACGGCGTGGAGCCCGGAGTCGGTGTCCGGGCACGGAGGTCGCCCGACCCTGCTGTCCAACGCCGAGACGTGGGCCCAGGTGGGGCTCCTGATCCTAGGCGGGCCCACGGCCTATCACCGCCTCGGCACTCCGGTCGAGCCGGGCACCACGCTGCTGACCCTCAGTCGTCCCGGGTCGCTCCCCGAGGTCCACGAGGTCGCCTTCGGCACCCCCTGGTCGGAGGTGCTGCGGCCCCTGCCGGACCGCGCTGCGCTCCTCGTCGGCGGCTTCCACGGGGCCTGGATCCGGTGGGAGACCTTGGCGGCCCTGAAGGTCTCCCCCTCCGGGATGATCGCCGCCGGAACGCCGCTCGGCGCCGGCGTCGTGCACGTCCCCGACCCCGACACGTGTCCCCTCCCCTTCACCAGCGCCGTGGTCGACTACCTGGCCGGGCAGAGTGCGGGCCGGTGCGGACCGTGCCTCAACGGCCTGCCCGCGCTCGCACGCGAGTTCCGCGCCGCGACGCACGGCCAGGGATCGACCGAGCGGATCGCGCAGCTCACCGGGCTCGTGGCCCGGCGGGGGGCCTGCGCGCACCCGGACGGCACCGTGCGACTGGTCCACTCGGCCCTCACCGTGCTCGACGACGAGGTCACCTCCCACGTGCAGGGACGTTGCCTGGCCCTCGACCGTCAGGCGGTGGCGTCATGAGCGCGTCGCTCCGTGTCGACTGGCCCTCGTGCACGGCTCGCGGGCTGTGCCACGAGCTCCTTCCCGAGCTCGTCGAGCTCGACGAGTGGGGCTACCCCCTCATCCGCGGCCCGGTGAGCGACGAGCTGCTTGCCGACGCGCGGTCCGCAGTGCGTGCCTGCCCCCAGCTGGCGCTGCGCCTGCTCGAGTGATGTACGCCGTCAACGTCGGCGGATCCGGATCGGGCCCTTCGCCGTGGACGGGTCGACGACGTGGCCGCCCTGGGTGATCTCGACCTCGCCGCGGTCGACGAGGCGGCGGGCTGCGCGCCGGGCGGGCTCCATGAGATGGCGCCACGCGTTGCCGTCCGTGTCGGCCACCAGGCGTGCCGCGTCCGAGGGGCAGATGGTGGCCGTGGCCGCGCGCTGCGAGAGCAGCTGGGTGATCGCCACCTCCAGCTGACGGTCCACGTCGGTGACACCCCGCTTGCGGCACTCGCTCGAGCAGTAGCGCACCGAGTCCCAGTCGCGCGCCCACTTCTTGCGCCACTCGATCGCTCGCCCGCACGACTCGCACGCCTTGGACTCCGGGGACATGGCACCAGTGTGCCCCGCGTCACCAGCCGGGAGGCTGCCTCGACCCACGTGTGGGACGGCCTGTTTGACTGGCGGGCGCACCTCATCCGTCGACGGAAGGCACACCCCCCATGCGCGCACTCGTCCAGCCCAGCTTCGGCGACCCGGCCGAGGTCCTCTCGGTCCAGGACGTCCCCGACCCCGAGCCCGGTCCCGGCCAGGTCCTGGTGCGGGTCCTGCTCTCCCCCATCCACAACCACGACCTGTGGACCGTGCGCGGCAGCTATGGGTTCAAGCCGCAGATGCCCGCCCGCGCCGGCACCGAGGCGGTCGGTGTCGTCGAGGCGCTCGGCGAGGGCGTCGAGGGCCTCACGGTGGGCCAACGCGTCGCGACCGGCGGCACCTTCGGCGCGTGGGCCGAGCTCATCGTGGCCCCCGCCGCCGGGCTCGTCCCGGTGCCCGAGGGCCTGAGTGACGAGGCTGCGTCCCAGCTGGTCTCGATGCCGTTCAGCGCCATCGCGCTGCTCGACTTCCTGGAGGTCTCCGAGGGCGACTGGATCGTGCAGAACGCCGCCAACGGCGCGGTCGGACGCCTCGTGGCCCAGCTGGCCGTGGCCCGTGGCGTGCACGTCCTCGGACTCGTCCGACGTGCCGCAGGCGTCGACGAGCTGCGCGAGCAGGGCATCGAGCGGGTCGTCGCGACCGACGACGACGGGTGGCGCGAGCGCGTGCGCGAGATCGTGGGCGATGCTCCGCTGGTCGCCGGCGTGGACTCGGTCGGTGGCTCCGCCGCGGGCGACGTCGTCTCCCTGCTCGCCGACGACGGCGTCCTGGTCGTCTTCGGGGCAATGGCCTCCCCCACCCTGCAGATCGGGTCCGGCGACGTGATCTTCAAGCAGACCGTGATCAAGGGTTTCTGGGGCAGCAAGGTGTTCGCAGCCATGTCGGCGCAGAAGCGCGGCGCCCTCATGGGCGAGCTGGTCACCGGCATCGGCTCGGGCGCGCTGACGCTCCCCGTCGAGCAGGTCTACGCCCTCGACGAGATCGCCGACGCGGCGCGGGCCAACGTCGAGCCCGGGCGCCGCGGCAAGGTGCTGCTCCGCCCCTGAGCCGGGTCCCTCAGCGGATGACGGCGACCGGGCAGGACGCGCCGTGCAGGACCGCCTGGCTCACCGAGCCGAGCAGCATCCCGCTGAAGAAGCCGAGCCCACGCGAGCCGACGACGACCAGGGAGGCCCCGGCCGACGCGTCCACGAGGCACTGGGCCGGGGAGACCGCGACGACCTCGCGCTCGAGGCGTACGTCGGGGTGGTCCTCCTGGACGCCGGCGGTGCTCTCGGCGAGGAGCAGCTCGTGCTCCCCCGAGTCGATGCTGCGCGGGTGCTCGCTCCACACGTCCGTGGAGGGAGCCCGGACGTGCCAGGCGTGGATCGCGACGACCGTCTCGTGGGTGCTCTCGGCCCTCCGACAGGCGTAGTCGAGGGCGGCCAGGCTCGTGTGGGAGCCGTCGACACCGACCACGATGCGGCCTGCCCGGCTGTTGCGTGCCTCGCGCACGACCACGACCGGGCAGGTCGCATGCCGGGCGAGGTGCTGGCTCACCGAGCCGAGGAGCGCCTCGCCGAGGCGGCCGTGCCCGCTGCTGCCGACGACCAGCGTCGACGCGGACGCGGCCGCCCTCAGCAGCTCGTCCACCACGTGACCGGAGCGCTGCTCGACGATCACGTGGCCGACACCGGCGTCAGCGAGGGTCTTCTGCGCCTGCTCGAGCAGACCGGCTGCGTCGAGCACGAATCCGTCCGTGACCACGGCCATGCCGCCGACGCCGCCCCACGTCGGGGGCAGCACCTCGTTGACCACCATCACGCGGACGGTCGTGGACGTGCGCACCGACTCCTCCGCGGCCCACAGGAGGGCGCGCTGGGCGTCGGCCGAACCATCGAAGGGCACCAGGATGGGGAGTCTGTTCGTCATGTCCCCAGCGTCCCGCGGCAGCCCACCCGACGGGCAGAGGCGTTCGTCCCGACGGCGTAGGACCAGGGTCCTGCCGCGGCTGCTCCGTAGGGTGACGCCATGCCCCGTCCCATGACAGTCAGCGACAGCACCGTGGTCTCCGCAGCCCCCGACGTGATCTATGCGCAGGTGGCCGACCCGTCGCAGATGCCGCGGTGGAGCCCGGAGAACGTCGCAGGCGAGGTGCCGGCTCCCGGCTCACCGCTGTCGGTGGGAGATGCGTTCGTCGGCACCAACAAGCGCGGTCCCGCCCGCTGGTCCACCCGCTGTGTCGTGACGGCGGCCGAACCTGGCCGCGAGTTCACCTTCGAGGTCCGGCAGATCGGGCTGCGCAACCCGCGCGTCAGCAGCCGCATCGCGACCTGGAGCTACACCTTCGAGCCGGTCGCCGACGGCACCCGGGTGACCGAGACGTGGTCGGACAACCGCCGGTGGCCCGACGGAGTCGCCGCGGTCTTCGACAAGTTCGTCACCCGCGGGCACCACTTCCACGAGTTCCAGCAGCGCAACATCGCCACCACGCTCGAGCGGCTCAAGGCCGACTTCGACGCATGAGGTCTGGTCCCGAGGCTCGCCGGGTCACTCGACCGTGAGCTCGCCGAGCTCGGACCAGTCCGACCCCTCGACCGACTGGCTGACGATCCTGGGCGTGGCTGCAAGGTGGGGCGGCAGGTCCTGCGTCGCCTGCCGGAAGTGCTCCGAGCCCACATGGGCGGCACCCGCCGCGTCATCGCGGAAGGCCTCGACCAGGACGTACTCGTGGGGGTCGTCCAGGCTGCGCGACCACTCGAACCACAGGCACCCGCCCTCGGCGCGGGTGGCCTCGGTGAAGGCGCGCGAGATCACCGGCCACGCCTCGGCGTGCTCGGGGCGAACGGCGAACTTGGCGGTGATGAAGATCAAGACGTCTCCTCCGAAAGGGGGACCGAACGGGGTGGATCGGACGCTCCCGAGCCTACTGACCGCCTCTGGGGTGTGACCGGCGTCGGACCTCGCGCCTAGCGTCGTGGATCGGGCGCATCCCGGCGCCCAGCACCTTCTTGGGAGAGCCATGCCGAGCAAGCGACCCAGCACCACCCCGGACCAGCGAGGCGCGGGCGACGAGATCCACCAGGGCGTGAAGCGCGGCGAGCGCATGACGACCGCGACCGGCACGCCGCTGGGCGACGGCCAGAACTCACTCAAGGTCGGCGACCGCGGCCCGACGCTGCTCGAGGACTTCGCCTTCCGCGACAAGATGTTCCACTTCGACCACGAGCGGATCCCGGAGCGGGTCGTCCACGCGCGCGGCTACAGCGCCCACGCGACGCTCGAGTGCCTCGACGCGATCCCCGACCTGACCCGCGCGGCGCCCTTCCAGACCACGGGCAAGAAGACCGAGGCCTTCGTCCGCTTCTCCACGGTGGCAGGCAACCTCGGCTCGTCCGACCTGGCCCGTGACGTGCGCGGCTTCGCGGTGAAGATGTACACCGAGGAGGGCAACTGGGACCTCGTCGGCAACAACATCCCGGTCTTCTTCATCCAGGACGCGACGAAGTTCCCCGACCTCGTCCACGCGGTCAAGGAGGAGCAGGACCGCGGCTGGCCGCAGGCCGCCTCCGCCCACGACACCTTCTGGGACTTCGTGTCGCTGATGCCGGAGTCGACCCACATGCTGCTGTGGGCGATGAGCGACCGGGCGATCCCCCGGTCCTTCCGCTTCATGGAGGGCTTCGGCGTCCACACCTACCGCTTCGTTGACGCTGACGGCGACGCCACCTTCGTCAAGTTCCACTGGAAGCCACGCCAGGGCATGCAGTCGGTGGTGTGGAACGAGGCCCTCAAGATCAACGGCGCCGACCCCGACTTCCACCGCCGCGACCTGCACGCAGCGATCGACAGCGGCGACCTCCCGCAGTGGGACCTCGGCGTCCAGGTCTTCGACGAGGCGTTCGCCGACGAGTTCGACTTCGACGTGCTCGACGCCACCAAGATCATCCCCGAGGAGGTGCTGCCGGTGCGCATCATCGCGCGCCTGACCCTCGATCGGAACGTCGACAACATGTTTGCCGAGAACGAGCAGGTCGCCTTCGGCACCCACAACGTGATCCCGGGCATCGACTTCAGCAACGACCCGCTCCTCCAGGGGCGCAACTTCTCCTACCTCGACACCCAGCTCAAGCGCCTCGGCAGCACCAACTTCACCCAGCTGCCGGTCAATGCTCCCCGCTGCCCTGTCATGCACTTCCAGCGCGACGGCCACATGCAGACCGACCCCCAGCTCGGGCGCGGCACCTACGAGCCCAACTCGTTGACCGGCGACGACCGCGGCCCGCGCGCCGACGTCGTCCACGGCTACCAGAGCGTCGTGCGCGAGGAGGCGGGTCCGACCCGTCGGCTGCGGGCGGAGTCGTTCGCCGACCACTACAGCCAGGCCCGCCAGTTCTTCCTCAGCCAGACCGAGGTCGAGCAGTCGCACATCGTCGACGCCTTCACCTTCGAGCTCGCCAAGGTCGAGGACCCGAAGATCCGCACCCGCATGCTGGCCAACCTCCGCAACGTGCACGAGGACCTCTCCCGGTCCGTGGCCGACAAGCTCGCCATGCCGCTGCCCGACGCCGCCGAGGCTGCGGTGCCGACCCGCACCGACCTCCCGCCGTCGCCCGCGCTGAGCATCCAGCTCAACGGTCCGGACTCGTTCGCCGGACGCAAGCTCGGGGTGTTGGTGACCGACGGCAGTGACAAGGCGGTCGTCAAGGCTCTCGCCGCGGCCTTCGAGGGCGCCGGTGCCGTGGTCGAGTACGTCGCGCCCGCGATCGGGCCCGTCAGCCTCAAGGGCGGCGGCACCCTGACCCCCGACCACGCGATCGACGGCGGACCGTCCGTGCTCTTCGACGCGGTGGCCCTGCTGCCCTCCACCGACGGAGCCGACGATCTCGCCGGCCGTGCGAGCGCGCGGGACTTCGTCAGCGACGCCTTCGCCCACCACAAGTTCATCGGACTCGGCGCAGACGCGGGCGCGCTCCTCACCGCGGCAGGCGTGCAGCCGGATGCCGGCTTCCTGGACGTCGCCTCCGCCGACCACGCCGACGTCTTCGTCACCCGCTGCGCCTCGCTCCGGCACTGGGAGCGCGACGTCCGTGCCTGAGCACCGGCCCGTGCTGATCGGTGGTCGCACCGACACCGAGCAGCACGAGCTCGCGGACCTCGTCGGTCGGTCCCATGGGGCGTCGGGCGACGTGGCGGCAGCGCTCGAGCTCGCGGACCTCGTCGGCGACCGCCTTCCCACACCCGGAGGCGGCCGCACGGGCCACCTGTGGTCGGCGCTCGCGAGCGTCGCGGCCGCAGACCTGACGGTGGCGCGCACGCTGGAGCCGCACGTCGACGCGCTCGCGATCCTCGACCAGGCCGGCGTCGGCCCCGAGCCGGGCACCTGGGGCGTCTTCGCCGCCGAGGGGCCGGGTGCGCCGCTCCACGCCGAGCCCAGCGGAACGTCGTACGTCCTCAACGGCCGCAAGCACTGGTGCTCGTTGGCCGGCGCGCTGGACCGCGGACTCATCAGCGCTCGCGTGGGCGAGCAGCGACAGCTCTTCGCCGTCGACCTGTCCGCCCCCGGCGTCAGTCCCGTGTCCGGCACGTGGGTGGCGCGGGGGCTCTCGGCAGTCGACTCGGGGCCGGTGGACTTCGTGGACGTGACGGCGTCAGCCGTGGGCGCTCCGGGGTGGTACCTCGAGCGTCCGGGCTTCGCGTGGGGTGGAATCGGCGTGGCCGCCGTGTGGTTGGGCGGCGCCGTCGGGATCGCCCGGCGACTGATGGCCAGCGCCGCGAGCCGACCACCGGACCAGGTGGCACTGATGCACCTCGGTGCCGTCGATGCGCAGCTGCACGCAGCACGATGCGTCCTCGAGCAGGCGTCGTACGCCGTCGATGCGGGCGTGCTCGCCGGTGCAGCCGGGTGGCGCGCAGCGCTCCGGGTGCGCGAGGTCGTCGCGCTCGCCGCCGAGGAGGTGCTCCGCCGGGCCGCCCACGGGCTCGGTCCCGGGCCGCTCGCGACCGACGAGGAGCATGCGCGGCGCGTGGCCGACCTCGAGCTCTACCTGCGCCAGTGGCATGCCGAGCGCGACCAGGCCGCGCTGGGGCAGGAGCTCACGCGCGCAGGGGCGAACGGCTGGTGACGCGACGGTGAGCGAGCCCCTCTTTCGGCACGACCGGGCCGGCACACCGGCCGCGTCGTGGTCGACTGCGATCGCCGCCCGTGAGCTGCCCCGGCTGTCCTTGCCGTCATCACGGAGCCGGCTCGTCGTGGCCGGCGCCCACCCCGACGACGAGACCCTCGGGGCTGGGGGCCTGATCCGTGCCGCTGCCGCTGCCGGGTGGCGGGTCGACGTCGTCACGGCCACCGCCGGCGAGGGCTCGCACCCACGCTCGCCCACGCACACCGCACTGCAGCTGGCCGACGTCCGCCGCGGCGAGCTGCGCGATGCCATCACCGCGCTGGCCCCCGACGCGGCCGTCGCCTGCCTCGACCTGCCCGACGGAGAGGTGGCGGCCCGCGTTCCCGAGCTGGTGGCGCGGTTGGTCGAGACGATCGGGAGCTCGGGTGGCGACGTGCTCCTCTGCGCGCCCTGGCGCCGCGACGCTCATCCCGACCACGAGGCGGTGTCGCGGGCGGCCGCGATCGCCGCCGCCCGGACCGATGCGCGGCTCCTCGAATACCCCGTGTGGCTCTGGCACTGGGGAGGCGACGGTGACCTGCCGTGGGACGACGCCACCCGGTTGCCCCTCGACGCTGACGCACTCGCCGCGACGCGGACGGCGATCGCCGCTCATGCCAGCCAGGTGCGTCCCCTGTCGACGGGACCGGGGGACGAGGTGTTGCTGGACGCCGACTTCCTCGCCCACTTCGCCCGCGACGAGGTCTTCCTGTCCTGCGTGGGCGAGGAGGTGGACGACGCGCTCGACGTCGTCCACCGCGAACGGCCCGATCCGTGGCAGGTCGACTCCTTCTACGAGCGTCGCAAGCGGGCGCTCACCCTGGCGAGCCTGCCGCGCGAGCACTACGGGCGGGTCCTGGAGGTCGGGTGCTCCGTCGGGGCGCTGGCGGTGGACCTGGCCCGACGCTGCGACCACCTGCTGGCCGTGGACGACAGCGTGACCGCGATCGACCTGGCCCGGCGGCGCACGTCCGGGGTGGACAACCTCGAGCTCCGGCAGGCGCGTGTCCCCGATGCGTGGCCGGAAGGACGTTTCGACCTGATCTCGGTCTCCGAGGTCGGCTACTTCCTGAGCCCGCGCGCGCTCAGCGAGGTCGTCACCCGTTGTCGGGAGTCCCTCACCGAGGACGGTCACCTGCTCTTGTGCCACTGGCGGCACCAACCGGTCGGCTGGCCGCTGGCCGGGCCGGCGGTGCACGAGGCGTTCCTCGCGGCGGGCGCTTCCGTGCTGGTCGAGCACCACGAGCCCGACTTCCTCCTGCACGTGCTGGGTCGGCCGTCATGAGCACGCCGTCGGCGATCGGGGTGGTCATCCCGGTCCGGGACGAGGAGGAGCTGCTCCCGGCCTGTCTCGACTCGGTCGAGGAGGCCGTTCGCGTCCTCCGCGTCGACCAGGCAGAGATCGCGGTCCAGGTGTTCGTGGTGCTCGACGCGTGCCGCGACCGCTCGGCGCAGGTCGTCGCCGCGCGCGCCGAGGTCACGCCAGTTGCCACGCAGGCGAGGAACGTCGGGGTCGCGCGAGCCCTCGGGGTGGCAGCCGCCTCCGACTGGGCCGCGGCGTCTGGCCACGGCGCGCTCTGGGTGGCCAACACCGATGGGGACAGCGTGGTGCCCCGCAACTGGCTGCAGGCCCAGGTGCGGATGGCGGGCGAGGGACGCGAGCTCGTCGTGGGCACCGTGCAACCCCGATCCGGCGACCTCACGGACCAGGAGATGGCCCTCTGGCGCGAGCGCCACAGCGCGGCGGAGGGGCACGAGCACATCCACGGCGCCAACCTCGGGTTCACCCGCGAGGCCTACGAGTCCGTTGGTGGGTTCGCCCCCCTCCCTGCCCATGAGGACGTCGAGCTCGTCGGCGCCCTGCGCAGCGCAGGCGTCAGCTGGATCGCCACCGCGGAGATCGTGGTGACCACCTCGGGGCGTCGGGTGGCGCGCGCACCCGACGGCTTCGCCTCCTACCTCGAGGGCATGGGCGCCTGAGCGGCCCGTCTAGGCTGGCGCCGATCGCCATGACCCAGACCGACACGCGCCACCGCAGGATGCTGCTCGTGGTGGACGCTCCCTCGCTGCTGCACCGCAACCACCACGCGCGGGCGCACACCGGACTGCGTGACCGCGCGGGGCGGCCGATCTGGGCGCTGCACGGGATGCTGCGGCAGATTCTCGAGTCCATCGACTCGATCGGCCCGGATGCGGTGATCTTCGGGCTCGACGACCGGACCGGGTCGGTGCGCCGCGAGGCCTACCCCGACTACAAGGCCGGCCGCGCGGAGAAGGACGCCGAGCTCGTCGACCAGCTCGACCGCGCCGGGGCGCTGCTGGACGCGCTCGGGCTCGCGACGCTCACCCCTCCCGGTCTGGAGGCCGACGACGTCAACGCCTCGGGGGCGACGTGGGCGACGGCGAACGGCTGGAACTGCGTGATCATCACCTCCGACCGCGATGCCTTCGCCCACATCAGCGGCCACACCCAGGTCCTGCGGCTCATCGACGGGGGCATCCACGGCTCTCCGATGCTCAACCCGGCACGCCTGTTCAACATGTATGGCGTCCGCGCTGCCAACTATCTCGCCTTCGCCGCACTGCGCGGCGACTCCAGCGACAATCTCCCCGGCGTCCAGGGGATCGGCGAGAAGATGGCGGCGATCCTGCTCGACGTCGCGGGCTCGATGTCCGCGGCCTGGTCCGACGTCGACCACAACGAGGGACGCGCACTCGCCGAGGCGCTCGATGACTGGGCCGCCGAGACAGGCGGCCGTCGCCTCGGCGCGACCGTCGTACGACGTCTGCGTGCGGACGGGGCCCGGGAGCGCTACGACTTCAACGTGCGGATGATGTCGGGCCAGGACGACCTCGACCTCGGCCTCACTCCCGACGTCCCGGGATCGCGCGGGCTGCTCCCCCTGGACCTGGATCGGGTGAGGAAGGTGGTCGGGTTCCTCGACAACGACTTCACCACCGACCTTGCCGTGCGGGTGCTGACGGATCGTCCCGCGTCGGGTTGACGCCTCAGCCGGCGCTGCCGCCCGCCACGATCGCCGGGAGGATGGCGGCCGTCATGATCGCGGTGTTCATCGCCGCCACGGCCTTGGCGACCGCCTCGCCGACCGTGACCTCGGTCGAGACCTCCTTGATGCGCCGTTTGAGTTCGCGGCGCCCGAGCGTTCCCTTCTCGTCGTCGAGGACCTTGGGGGCGACCCCGAGGCCCTGGAGGATCGCCAGCAGCGTGGCGTCCTCGGGTCGGGGGGCGCGGCCCTGCAGCACCATGCGCAGCTGTTCGCGCAGCTGACGCTCCGGCCCGGGGTCGAGCACGGGGTACTTCGCGGGCACGAGGCCGAGCGCACGCTTCTCCTCGATGCCGATCACACCCGCGGCGGCCAGGGAGGCGGCCACCTGCTCCTCGACGGCGAGCTTGCGGTCGGTCACCAGAGACGACAGCCTCTTCCCGTTGCGCTGCACCAGCCGGAGGATCGCGGCGTCGAGCACGACATGGCCGACAGGCCCCGCCCAGAGGACCGTCATGCGCGGGTCCTTGTCGTCGCTGAGCGTGACCCGCTCGGCCAGCACGAGGTCCGTGACGACGGCCGCGGCCAGGCCGTAGCCCCGCTGCGCGGTCATGCTCTCCGGCTTGCCGTCGTCGCGGCGCAGGAGCAGGAACAGACTCTCCGAGATCAGCATGATCCTCAGCCTAGGCCGCGTCGCGGCTCGTGGGATCCGTCTCCTGGTGGAGATCGACCCGCATCATCCGGGCGGCCAGGTCCACCGCTGGACCGAGCAGGAGGATCACCGCGAGCGTGCCGACTCCGACCGTCGCACCGAGCAGCCAGCCGCCGATCGCGCCGCCGCCCTGGACCGCGCTGTAGCTCCACTTGAACGCCACCGGCGGGTCCCAGGCCAGGGCCGCGGCCTCGGCGGGTCCGGCTCCGGTGTGGCTGCCGAGGTAGAGCGCGATCCCGATCGCCAGCACGGGGAAGGCCGCCGCCAGCAGGACGGCGCGCCACGCCAGGTGGTCGGGGGTCTCGATGAGCCCCAGCACCACCGACACGACCACACCCACCAGCACCACCTGGACGACCGTGCCGACCCCGGGACGTACGTTCCGCACGGCCGCCATCGCCACCAGCACCACGCCGACCAGCAGGTTGGCGATCCAGAACCTGATCCCGGTGCCCAGCGAGATGCCGTTGACGAACGTCGAGTAGCCGTCCGAGCCCAGGTCAGCGGCCAGGAGCATCGCCACCCCCGTCCCGAGCACGAGGCAGCCGACCAGGAGCATCGCCGTACGGCGGGGACTGGGGATCACGGCGCCAGCATGTCAGGACGGCTGCAGGTCGACCTGCACCATCAGAAGTTGATCGTTCCTCAGCGCCTTCTCGATGGCCGACTGTCGGACCAGTCGCCTACAATCGAACACATGAGCGACACCCGAGAAGCAGGGCCGGCAGTGGGAGCCGAGGTCGACGACGACCTCAGCCCCACCGCCCTGCTCACCTCGATCCGCGCCGCTCGCGCCACCGAGGATGCCGCCTCGGCCCGACAGCTGGCACTGGCCGCCCGGTGGGCCGATCTCCACCCACCCGAGTCGATCCACTCCGCCGCCTCCTTCACCGTGCGTGGGTGTGAGCACGAGGAACCCATCGCCGGACCCGGCTGCCCCAC
>JBBSOR010000023.1:0-40429 GCA_038259535.1 Propionibacteriales bacterium
AAGTAGAGGTCGGCGGTGTGGGTCAGCTCGAGGCTGGTCGGGTCGAGTCGCCAGACGCTCGTGTGCGCGGTGCCGAAGAAGCCGGGTCCCGCGGAGGTGGCGGTGAGCCACACGGCCTCCTCGTCGCGCAGCAGTCGGCCGTCCTCCTCGGTGACGAACCGGACGTCGCGCAGGCCCAGCTGTCCGAAGCCGCCGGCACGACCGCCCCACGACGGCAGCTCCACCCGGAGGCCGGACAGGGTGGCCTCGTCGTGGACGTCGAGCGTGGTGCGGAGGTCGTGCCGGGCTCGCGCCACCCACCCCGCCGACTCATGTGTCCACGCGGTCGCGTGGGACCCGGTGAGGGTCAGGCCCAGTTCCGTCGGTGCCTCGGAGCGCTGGAACCGGCGGCTCCGCAGCTCCCGGGTGCCGGCCCCGCGGGTGACGGTGATGGACACCGCCCCGTCGTCGAGCCAGGCTCCGATCCGGTGGTCGGCCAGGTGCATCTCCAACCTGGTCCGGTCGCGCACCGCAGTGGTCGCGGCGACGTACGGCGCGACCGCGGCCATCTCCACGATCCCTCCGGCGGGTGCGGAGGTCGTGGTCACCCGGACGGCGTGCGGGGCGAGGAGGTCGACCGGGCGCATTCGGCGCACGATCTTGAGGCGGGGGAGCACGGGCACATGCTGCCGCACCGCCGGCTCAGCGGGCCGGCACGCCTCGGACGGTTGCCCCGGGGGGCACGTCGTGGACGACGACCGAGCCGGCTCCGACCACTGCGGCCGCTCCGACCTCGGTCCCGGGCAGCACCTGGGCGCCGCTCCCGATGCGTGCCCCGCGGCGCAGCACGGGCGCTCCGGAGGGCCGCGAGCCCATCGTCACCCCGGCGTTGACGACGACCTGCGCACCGAAGAAGCAGTCGTCCTCCACGACGACGCCGCTCGCCAGGCCGACGTAGCCCTGCATCCGCACGCGGTCGCCGACCACGCAGTCGCGCCCGATGGTGCACGCGTGCCCGATCGAGGCGTCCTCGCCCACGCGCGCGCCCTCGCGGACCAGGCAGTGGTCGCCGACCCAGCTGCGGTCTCCGAGCACCGCGCCGACGTTGAGCACGCTGTGGCAGCCGACCACGGCTCCCTCGCCCACGACTGTTGGGGCATCCGCCGCGTCCGGTGAGCCCGACGCGCCGCTCATGCGGGGGCGTCTCCCGATGATTGCCCCGTCGTCGACGCGGCACCCCGGCCGCAGCTCGACACGGGCATGCAGCACCACGTGCGCGCCGATCTCGACGTCCGCACCGATCAGCACGTCGGCCGCGAGCAGGAGGTAGGGCGCGAGGTCGGAGGGCCGGAGCTCACTCATCGCCGTGGCCCGTCTCGTCGTCCGCACCGGCCTCCTGGTCGTCGCCGAGGCGCCGCAGCCTGCGGCGCAGCCGGCGGTTGCGCTGCTGGTAGTCCTCGACCCGCTCGCGCACCTTCTCGAGCTCGGCGAGCACCTCGGCCACCTCGGCCCGGGCATGCTCGGTCTCCTGGCGGGCCAGCTCGACCTCCCGAGCGGCCGTCGCCTGCACCTCGTCGGTCCAGGTGTGAGTCCGGCGCATCTCGGCCCGCAGGCCGAAGAGGTCGGCCTCCACGCTCCACCGGAGCCGGACCTGCCGGGAGAGCTCGGTCTCCAGCGTCGGCGCGCGGCCGTGCCCGGCGCCCAGCGCGGCCAGCACCTCCAGCACCGCGTGCGCGTGCTGCCTCGCGTCGTGGTGCCGCAGCACGAGCTCGCGACCGAGGCGCCCCAGCTCCGGGTCGTACGCCGCCAGGTCCGCCCGCAGCCGCTGGACGTCGAGCCCGCGTTCACCCAGCTGCCCGGTGAACCCGTCGGCCTCGATCGCGCGATAGGTGTCGGGGGTGATCCAGCCGTCGCCGCCGAAGCTGTCGAAGAGGTAGGCCGGACGGCCGCACGACATCGCCTCCAGCACGGCGCGGCCCTTGCCGACCACGAAGTCCACGCGGCTCATGACGACCTCGGGCGCGAGGTCCACCTCGTCGATGCCGAGGGAGACCAGCTCGATGCCCGCTGTCGCGCACGAATCCTCGAGCGCACGGCGCGGGGCCCCGTCGAGGTAGGTGCTCAGGACCAGCGCCCGCACCGGCCGGTCCTGCGGGGTGGAGTGGGGTGAGAACCGTTGCGTGTCGATCGGCTGCGTGAGGCGCACCACCTCCAGATCCGCGTTGAGCGCCTCGATGCGCCGGCGCACGCGGTCGTTGAGGACGATGACCGACGCGACCGTCCCCGGCACGAGGGGCGGCTGCTGCACGTCGAAGAGCGAGCTGTGGCACACGAAGGTCTGGGGGACCTCCGGCCATGCCCCGGCGAGGTCGTAGGCGACGATGCCGTCCTGCGAGAGCACGGCGTCCGCGGGCGCGCCGAGGTCCGCCACCGAGTCGACCACCTCGATGCCACGGCGGCGGGCGAGCATCGCCATGTCGCCGGCGACGCGGGTGTAGATGCGTACGTCGTGCCCCAGACGCAGGAGGTTCTCCGCGAGGGTCGACAGGTAGGTCTCGCTGCCGCCCACGTGGTGGAAGGCGGACGTGGCGAGCACGATGCGCATCGCCCGATCCTAGGCAGGGCTGGTCGTCTGTGCGGCTTGTGTCCAGCCCAAGGACGGGTGGCCGAGGCCGCGGGCAGGTCCGGGGGTGGTCTCACCGGGGAAGCAGAAGGGCCCCGATCGGGACGCGATCGGGGCCCTTCTGTGCTTGTGGGCAGGGGCGGGGTCGAACCGCCGACCTATCACTTTTCAGGCGATCGCTCGTACCAACTGAGCTACCTGCCCAAGCGGGGACGAGGATACATGAGCCCCGGGGCGCCGGTGGAATCGGCTCGGCTCACGGGCGCAGTGGCGCGAAGGCCGGAAGTTCGAGCCAGAACGACGACCCCACGCCGGGTGTGGACTCGCCCCGTACGGCGCCGCCGTCGCGCTCGGCAACGGTGCGTGAGATCGACAGCCCGAGGCCGCTGCCCTTGTTCCCGGGCCCCGCGAACCGCACGAACGGCTCGAAGATGCGCTCCATCTGCTCGGCGGTCAGCCCGGGACCGTCGTCGCGCACGATGATGCGCACCATCGCCTGGCCGCTCTCGCCGCGCAGCGGTTCGATGGAGAGGTGGACGTTGCCGCCTTCCGGGTGGTGGTGTGCGATGGCGTTGCCGAGCAGGTTGGCGACCACCTGGCGCACGCCCGAGCCGTGCGCCCACGCAGTGGCGCCGGGGTCCACCGACACGTGCATCTCCACGTGCGCGGTCTGAGCCGGGGTGCGGTGCCAGTGGACGACGTCCGCGACCGCATCGCTGATCACGACGTCCTGGCGCTCGTCGGTCCCGGAGAGCGTCCGACCGGCGCCGAGGAGGCTGTCGACCAGCAGGAGCAGCTGCTCGCAGGCCCGCAGGATGACCGGCCCGTCGCGGAGCATCCCGTCGGACACCACCTCCGCGGGGGCGCTCTCGGCGTCGTCGAGGAGCCCTTCGGTGTAGCCGAGGATCGCGGCGAGCGGCGTACGCAGCTCGTGGCCCACCGCGCCGAAGAACTGCTGGTAGGCCAGCTGGGCCTGGTTCCCGGCGTCGAGCGCCTCGGCGAGGGCGTGCCGGGAGTGCTCCAGCGTGATCCGGGCAGCGATGGAGGCGTTGAGGAGCCAGACGTCCTGAAGCACGGTCTCGGGCCACGGGCCGGGCTCGACGCTGACTGCCGACAGGCTCCCGAACATCTCCCCGGCGGAGACGTAGGCCGTCGCGACGACGCTGCGAACCCCGACGCGGGCCAGTTCCTCACGGTCCTGGGCCGCCTCCGGGGGCAGGAGCTCGCGGTCGATCAGGGCGACGCCTCCTCTGCGGGCGAACTGCGAGAGCCACGGCTGGCTCAACGCCGCCTCGGGCCCGGCGCCTGGCGGGGGCAAGAAGCTGTGGGCGGAGCCCGTGCGTGCCCACTCGCGGACCCAGGCCCGGCCGCCCAGCTGGAGCCAGTTCTCCGTGTCGTCGGGGGAGACGGTCGTGAGGGCGGTGACGACGACGTCGACGCGCGGCTCGGTCAGGAGGTGCTGGGCGACGAGGTCGATGGCCGCGCCGAGACCGATGTCGCTCTCGAGGATCGCCTTCGCCAGCGCGGCCGCCTCCGATGAGGCCTGCCCCGCGGGGGTCGTGTCCTGGAGCGCGGGGTGGTTGATCACGGGAGCGGCTCCCTTCTGGCGCTGACGGTGACCCGGCACGGTACCGGGGTGATGCCGCGACTCTGGTCGATCGCCACCGACTCGCTCAAGGTGATTTCGCACGCACCGGACCACTCGGCCAGGTGCACGAGCTGCGCCATCCCCAGGGCGCGACCCGGGCAGGCGTGCGGCCCGGCACCGAACGGCAACCACGCCCCGGGCCGCCGGGTGCCCTCGCGCCACCGATCGGGGTCGAAGTCGCTGACGCCGTCGGGATCGCCGGCGACCAGGTCAGGGAGGCGGCCCAGGAGCAGGGGACTCACCATGACCACGGCCCCGGCCGGGAGCTGCTGGCCGTCGAGGACCACCTCGGCCGTCGTGACCCGAGCCGTGATCCATGTCGGTGGGGTCAGTCGGAGCGTCTCCCAGACCGCGTGGACGGGGTCGACTCCCGGGTAGGGACGGTGAGCGAGCCACGCCAGCAACCACGACCCGGCGGCGATGGGGACCTGGATCCCGGCGGCGAGCATGGCCGCCATCTGGGCTGCAGAGCCCACGAGCTCCGGGACCGCGGAGAGGGTGTCCTCGAGGGCGAGGCGGGCCTCGCGCTCGACACGGCGCACCCGGCTCCACCTCCGCGGCGGGCGGTGGGCGGCGATGACGGGGGCGAGGGCGTCGATCCAGGCCAGGACCTGGTCCGCGACGACGTCGCGCTGCTCCTCGCTGGCCGCGGCGAGCAGGGCGTCGGTGGTGGAGCGGGCCACCGGGCGCCGCAGCAGAGCCGTGGCGTCGTACGGCGTGTCGGGGGCGTCGCGATCGTGGGCGTCCAGTGCGGACTCCCACTCGCGCGTGAAGGTGGCGAGCCCTCGCTCCACCTGGGCGGGTGTCACCGGCGCGAAGACGAGGTGGCCCGAGCGGGTCTCGCCCCGACTCGCGGAGAGGTCGCCGCTGCGGCTGACGTCACCCGGGAAGTCGAAGTGCGCGGTGTCGGTCAGGACCTGCTTGGCCTGGCCCGGCGTCGTGGTCAGCCAGGGCCCGGCCCCCCCCAGCGCGACGACGCCCGATCGTGGTGCGGCGAGGACAGCGCCGAGCCGGCCGCCGGCCGACTCGGCACTGTCCACGTGCGTCACTGTCGGTGCGTCACTGCTGGTTCATCATGTGTGGTGAGTCACCCAGGGTCAGCGACGACCGGGGGCGGGACGCCACATGTACATCGCCTGCAGCTGGTTGGCGGCACGCTTGGACTCGATGCGGGTGCGGATGTTCTTCATCATGTTCTTCTCCAGGGGGTTGGGGTGAGAAGCACACCTGGGGTAGGTGTGCGGTGACACTGCTCGGAGACGCGGGACCCGGTGGTGCATTCAGGGACGGGTTCAGGACTCCAGGTCGAGCAGTGTCTCGGCGATCAGGTCAGTCAGCTGTTGAATCCGTAGCGGCTTCTGCATGACTGTCTCGATTCCGAGTTCTTGGAGGACGGCCCGGTGCTCGCCCGCCCAGGCGCTGATCACGACCACCCGGAGGGCGGGGGCGACGTCCGGGTGGGACTTCAGCCACCGCACCACGTCGACGCCGTTCATCCGCGGCATGGTGAGGTCGAGGAGCATCACGTCGAACTGCTCACGCTGGAGGGTGTCCACCGCCTCCTGGCCGTCGCCCGCGGTGGAGGCCAGATGCCCCGCGCGCTCGACGAGCCGGCAGAAGACGTCGCGGATGTCCTCGTTGTCATCGACAACGAGGAAACTGAGTTCGCGTGCCACCCCAACCACAGGTGAAGGCTAGTCACATTCGGCCACGCGCGCTTGACAAGTGGTGACGAATTTTTTAACAACGCGTGGCAAGTGCCCCGGAGACGCTCGGTGACCCCTCGGGTTTGGGCTCCGGCGCGGGGCTGCCCCTATGCTTGTCGTCGCTTGAACGGGCGTGCCCGACGCAAGCTGGCCCCCATCGTCTAGCGGCCCAGGACCCCGCCCTTTCACGGCGGTAGCGCCGGTTCGAATCCGGTTGGGGGTACGACCCGGTGCGGGGTGGACGCCGATTGGTGGCAGCCGTCGGCCATGGGTTAGAGTTCCATCCGCTTCACCAGTAACACCTGGCCCCGTAGCGCAGTTGGTTAGCGCGCCGCCCTGTCACGGCGGAGGTCGCGGGTTCGAGTCCCGTCGGGGTCGCCATTGCATGCCGATCAGGGTGAGCCACCAGGCTCACCCTGATCGGCATTTCGGCTCCAGGAGCGGGTTTTCCGCGTCTCCCTAGGCTGTGGTCATGTCGGTCGACCTGGATCCAGCGGAGTTCGACGCCATGGTGGGGCGGGCCCTCGACGGTCTGCCCGACGACCTGGCCCGCCTGGTCGACAACGTGGTCGTGCTGGTCGAGGCGGAGGCGCCCGCCGACGACCCCGACCTGCTGGGTCTCTACGACGGGCTGGCGCTGACCGAGCGTCAAGCCAATCATTTCGGCATGCTGCCCGACCGGATCCTGCTCTTCCGAGGCCCGCTGCTCGACATGGCCGAGACCCAGGCTGACCTGGAGGAGGAGGTGAGGATCACCGTCGTGCACGAGGTGGCGCACCACTTCGGCCTCGACGACGCGCGCCTCCACGATCTTGGGTGGGGCTAGCCCACCCCACCCCAATGGGTGCCGATCGTCCACCCCAGGGCGCACGCAACCGTCGCCAGGACCGTCGTGGCGACGACGTAGGCGGTCGCCGCCCGACCCGAACGCTCGACGGTCTGCACAGCGAAGGACGAGAACGACGTGAAGGCGCCGCAGAATCCGGCGCCGAGCAGCGCCCAACCCGCGTCGCCGAGCGCGAGGGCCGCGAAGGTGCCGAACAGCCCCGAACCGACCACGTTGACCAGCAGCGTGCCCGCCGGGAACCGCACGCGCCCGTCGAGGCTCATCGCCACGGCGTAGCGCAGAGGAGCACCCACCGCTGCGCCCAGGGCGACGAGCAGCACCGTCATGGGGGTGCTCATTCGAGGGCCCCGCGGGGTTCGGGGGCGTGGGCGATGTGCTGACCGAGCGCGGCCGCACCCAGGCCGGCGGCCAGGGTGAGTGCGAGGTAGAGGCCGGCGAGGTCGGCGTGGCCGGTGTCGGCGAGGTCGCGGACCTGGCCCACCCACGCCGACACGGTCGTGAACCCACCGAGCAGGCCCGGCCCGATGGCGAGCGCGACCCGGCGAGAGCGTCGTACGGCAGCCAGTGCCGGCAGCAGTCCGAGCAGGAAGGCGCCGACGACGTTGATGGCGAGAGTCGGCCACGGCACGAGGGTGTCGGGCGCGGCCGCGTCGACCACGACGCGGAGCGCCGCACCCAGTGCGCCGCCGGCGGCCACGAGGAGCAGGTCGGTGCCGCGCAGGGCGCGGGCGCTCACCCGACCTGGCTGGTCGAGTGTGCGGAGGAGTCGGCGCGCCCGGTCCAGGGCTGCGCGCTCGCACCGTCGAGCTGGTGGACGAGCTCGCCGAGCAGCCAGTTGTGGAATGCGCGCTGGGGAGCGGTCCGGGCCAACGAGAGCAGGCGTTCGGCCCGGCAGAAGGCGTCGGCCACATCGAACATCTCCGTCATCGTCACGAAGACGGGCGCGGCCTCGCGCACCATCGGGAAGGTGAGGTCGACCCGCCGCACCCCCCGCGCCTCCGCATCGCGCACCTGCGCGCGGTAGGCGTCGGGGAACTGGCGCTCGAAGCTGGCGAACATCGCGGTGAGGTCGCCGGCGAGGGGGTAGTCGGACTGGTGGGAGAGGGAGAGGAGCCTCAGCTCGCGGCGCAGCTCGTTGTATTGGCGACCGAGCGCGGTGTGGAGCGGGACGTCGACGCCGATGAGCCGGATGTCGAGGGTCGCTTCGCTCATCAGAGGCTGGACGGCCGGCTCGAGGCGGTCGATGACCCACTCGGCAGTGCCGTCGTCGCTCATCTGCTGCGCGGGCTCGAACCAGACGATCTTGCCGTCCGCCTCGATGGTGGCTCCCCAGGCGACGGCGCACTGGGCCACCATGCTGAGCCCGCGCCCGAAGGTCAGCAGCAGGTCGAGGTCGTCACCGGGCACCGGCACCGGCGGCACGGGAGGGTTGGTGGATCCGTCGCCGACCTCGATGCGCGGGTGGCTGGCGGTGCCGCGGACCCGGATCTTGAAGGGACCGGCCGCGTGGATGATCGCGTTGGAGACGAGCTCGGAGACGCCGAGCTCGGCGCACTCGAGGAGATCCGCGCGCTCGAGCCGCTGGCAGACGTCGTTGACCCATCGCCGTGCGTCGGCCGCGGCGCGCGGCGACGAGGCAAGCGTCAACTCGGAGCTCAGCGGCAACTGGCACTCATTTCAAGGGAACGGGCAGTCCGGTGGGGCCATGATTGCCCGCATGTGGGTGGTCTAAACCTCGACAAGCACCTGAGTTTCTCGCAAGTGTGGGTACTGGTGTGAGCAAAGAGACGCGTTCGGCGTTTCGCCCTCCCGGTGCCACCGGGCGGACAATGGAGATCCGACGAGATCGCACCTACGACCCTAGGAGCAAGCATGGCCCCGACGCACGCACCGCGCCACAAGGTGGTCGTGATCGGTTCCGGGTTCGGCGGGCTGTTCGGCACGAAGGCACTGCGCCGCGCGGACGTCGACGTGACCGTCATCGCGAAGACGACGCACCACCTCTTCCAGCCCCTCCTCTACCAGGTCGCGACGGGCATCCTCTCGGAGGGCGAGATCGCCCCGCCGACCCGCGAGGTCCTCAGCGGCCAGGACAACGCCCGCGTCATCCTCGGCGAGGTCACGGGCATCGACCTCGAGGCACGCACGGTCACCTCGCAGGTCCTCGGTCGCGACACGGTGACCTCCTACGACTCGCTGCTGGTCGCGGCCGGTGCCAGCCAGTCCTACTTCGGCAACGACCACTTCGCCGAGTTCGCCCCCGGCATGAAGAGCATCGACGACGCGCTCGAGCTCCGCGGCCGGATCTTCGGTGCCTTCGAGATGGCCGAGCTGGGCGCGACGCGCGGTGACGAGGTCGACCACCTCCTGACGTTCGTCGTGGTCGGAGCCGGGCCCACCGGCGTCGAGATGGCCGGCCAGATCGCCGAGCTGGCCCACAACACGCTCCACAAGGACTTCCGCGCCATCAACACCCGCCACGCCCGCGTGGTCCTGGTCGACGCCGCTCCCCAGGTGCTGCCTCCCTTCGGCGCCAAGCTCGGCGAGAAGGCCAAGGCCGAGCTGGAGAAGCTCGGTGTCGAGGTCATGCTCGGCGGCATGGTCACCGAGGTCGACGAGCGGGGCCTCGAGGTGAAGTTCAAGGACGGCCGCGTCGAGCGGATCAACTCCGTCGCCAAGATCTGGGCCGCCGGTGTGCAGGCCAACCCCCTCGGCCAGACGCTGTCCGCCCAGACCGGTGCGCCGCTCGACCGTGCCGGCCGGATCGCGGTCAACCCCGACCTCACGCTCCCCGGTCACCCCGAGGTCTTCGTCGTCGGCGACATGATCGCGCTCGACAACCTCCCGGGCGTCGCGCAGGTCGCGATCCAGGGTGCGAAGTACGCCGCCAAGGAGATCAAGATCCGGCTCGAGGGCAAGCCGCCGCAGGAGCCGTTCAAGTACTTCGACAAGGGCTCCATGGCGATCATCAGCCGCTTCCGCGCGGTCGCGATGGTCGGCAAGTTCCGCCTCACCGGCATCGTGGCCTGGCTGATGTGGCTCGGCGTCCACCTCGTCTACCTCACCGGCTTCAAGAACCAGGTCTCGGCGCTCATGCGGTGGGCGATCACGTTCATCAGCAACAACCGGTCCGAGCGCACCACCACCGAGCAGCAGATCTTCGCCCGCGCCGCGCTGGCCAGGCTGCGTCGCGGGGCCGCCGACCTCGTGTCCGACCCCGGCATCTACGACGCCTCCCGCGCGATGGTCGAGGAGACCCGGCGCCAGGAGCTCGAGGCCGCCGCGGAGCGCGAGGCCGAGCTCACCGACTCCGGCGCCCGCGGGGTCTCGGAGGCGCGCTAGTCCGACGTCGTACGCCGCGTGGCGACCCACGCCGCGGCGGCGGCGACGCCGAGCAGCAGCCCCGATGCCGCCCACGTCCAGGGCGTCGTGTCGGGTGACCGGTTGGGCACCAGCGTCCGCGCGAGGAAGAACTGCACGAGCGGCGTCGACGCGCCGACGCAGGCGATCGCCAGCCACCGTGTGAGCCGGTCCCTGCGGTCGCTGGCAGGCGCACGCAGTCCCGACACCAGCAGCAGAGCCGGCACCGTCAGCGCCCAGACATAGACCGCGAGGCCGGGCAGCGGTCCGGCGGCCGGGTGGCCGGAGGCGTGCGCCACGAGGGTGGCGGCGCCCGCGCCGACGACTCCCGCGGCCGGCAGGAGGCCGGGCAGCCACCAGCGGGGCCGGTCGTGACGCCCTGAGAGCAGTGGCAGGAGCAGCATCACAGCCAGGCCGAGCGCGACCAGGGCGAGCCCCGCGAGGAGTGAGGACCCACCGAGCGGGGTCCACGGCTGCGCCGGCACGATCTGGTCGAAGCGGTGGTCCTGGCGCAGCTCGCAGGCCGCCGCGTCGAACCGGCCCAACCGGCACGACGGCCACCACCTGGCCCGTTCCGAGAGGACGAGCAGCAAGCCGGCGCTCGCCAGCAGGGCGGAGGTCGCAGCCCTGGCCGCGAGGAGGGGGCGCCCGGTCACGTCGCGAGCGTACGGCGGGGGACCGAACTCCCTCGCCCGCCAGTCTACGCGAACGCCTGACCGGGGAGCCGCGCCACCTCACACTTGACCTCGACCTCGACCTCGACCTGATCGGACGGACCGCGATGACGCACCACTGGCGCACGCTCGCGTCGGCCGCCGTCGTCGCGTGCCTCGCGGCGTCGCTGGCCGCGGTGCCGCGGCCGTCCGCGGTGGCGGCCGGGTCCGGGTCGGAGCGCACCTTCAGGCTCGCACCGCTGGCCGGAGGCGCCGATCTGCCCAACCCGTTGCGAGGCCAGTACCGCTGGCTCGGTGCCGAGCCCACGCCGGCCACGGCGACCTCCCACGACGACTACTACCGCGACCAGGTCTACTGGGGCCGGATCGAGAAGGCCGACAACGTCTGGGACTTCACCTGGCTGGAGGTTGGACTGGCCGAGGCTCGCGGCGGCAAGTTCGGCTTCCGCGTCATGGCCTACTGCCCCGGCTGCTGGATGGAGGGTCGTGCGGACCTCCCGGCCGTGACGCCATCCTTCCGGGCGACCTACGCCTCCAGAAGGTCTGGAAGACCCGCCCGTTCTTCTCCGAGTGGTGCACGCGGGCCGATCCGGTCCTCGGGGCGCGGCAGGTCCGCCGGTTCCACATCTCGACGATGTCGTCGGGAAGCATGCCGTGGGATGCGAGCCCCCTGACGGCCCGCCAGCGCTCGGCCTACGCAGGGCACTCGCCACCGCCGGCTACCGGATCCGGGCCCGGTCGGTCTCCCTGCCCACCAGGTTCACCGGGGGCAGCCGGATCGTGGTGCGCACGGCGTGGGCCAACCACGGCACGGCGCCGACGTACGACCCGTGGGAGGTCAGGCTCACGTTTGTCCGCCGCGGCGGCGGGAGGCGGGTCGTGGTGCCGCTCGGCCGGCAGGTCACGGGCCTCATCGGCCTCGCGCAGCGCAACGCACGCGTCGGCACCTCGCGCCTGCGTCCCGGGCGCTACGACGTGTTGCTCAGCGTCATCGATCCGACCGGCTACTCCGCCCCGATGCGGTTGGCCAACCTCGGCAGCACCGCGGACGGGGCCTGCCGCGTGGGTGCTGTCGCGGTCAGCTGACGACCGCGACGCGGACGCCGCTGGGCGAGGGACCTGGCTGACAAATATTGGGTATATCCGCAAGTTTATCTAGATTTGGTCAAGTTTGCGTAGAACTGGTGTTAGCGTACTCCAGTACCTGTCTAGACCCCCAGGTGACGTGAGCGTATGCGCGCCGTCTCTCTGGGAGGGGTGACAGCCGGGATGTGTGCCCCACCGGGGCCCGGATCCCGAGGACGAAGTTTGCGCCGTTCGCGCGTTTCGTCCTGGGGGGCAGTCGTCAAAAAGGACCCCCTAGGCAACCCGATAAGCAATCTGGAGATACCCCCGACATGACGTTTCACCTCACTGACGCGCGCTCGTCGCGTCCCAAGATGGCGCTCGCGCTGCTGGTCGCCATCGCGGCCGCCGCGTTCTCCGTCCTGCCCCACCTCGTCGCTTCCGCGGCCCCTGCCCTGGACAGGAGGGCAGCCAGCGCGGCCGCAGCGTCGACGTACGGCATCTGGCCCGACTGGACCGTCCCCGCATCGCCGTCCTCCGAGGACACGCAAGGTGTCACCCTGGGCCTGGTGTTCAGCAGCGCCGGTGCCGGCAAGCTGCGAGGGGTGAAGTACTACGCCGCCGGCGGCAACCGGGTCGCCACGACCGGTGACGTGTGGAATGCCAGGGGCAGGCGCATCGCCAGGGTCACCTTCGCGCAGTCCTCGACCAACGGTTGGAAGACGGCAATGCTCTCCACACCGGTCAAGATCCGTGCCGGCCGGAAGTACACCGTCTCGTACCGGGCGCCCGCCGGGCGCTACGCCATGGAGCCCGACCTCTTCGTCGACGGCACGACGATGTCCGCGAAGGGTCTGACCGCCCACCGAGGCACGTTCAACTACGGGGCCGGTCGCCCCACCGAGTCGTGGCGAGGCTCGCACTACTTCGTGGACGTCCTCTTCGATCCGTCGAGCACGAGCACGGCTCCGCCGCCTACCCCGACGCCGACGCCGACTCCGACCCCGACGCCGACGCCGACGCCGACGCCGACTCCGACCCCGACTCCGACGCCGACGCCGACGCCCACTCCGACGCCGACGCCGACGCCGACTCCGACTCCGACGCCGACTCCGACGCCGACGCCGACTCCGACTCCGACCCCGGCCCCGTCGGGCTGCGTCCGTCCTGATGCCGGCAACACTGGGCCTTCCGGCGCCCTGACGGCGTACACGGGCAGCGCGGACGTCACCGCGTCCGGCACCGTCATCGAGAACAAGGCCATCAACGGGGACCTCCGTCTGCTCGGGGACAACATCACCCTCCGCAACAGCAGGGTCTCCGGGAAGATCATCGTGCAGAACTCTCGTGGAGCTCGGGTGAGCAACGTCGCCACCCAGTCGTTCACCGTGTCCTCGAGCCAGGACGTCGTGCTCAACAAGGCCAACATCGGCTTCTCGTCCGTGGGCGATGCGATGCACGTGACGTCGGATGCCGGAGAGCGAGCCACCGATGTCGTGATCACCAACAACTACGTTCACGACCCGCGCCCCGGTGCTGGTGAGCACTTCGACGGCCTGCAGGTGCGTGGGGTGGACGGGATCCGCGTCTACTGCAACAACTACGACTTCGGTGCCCCCGACCAGCAGACCCACAACTCGCCCGTCTACCTCGAGGGCGGCGCGAATGGCGGGATCAGCCGTGCGGTGGTCGACAACAACTGGCTGTTCGGAGGAGCGTTCGGCGTCATGTACGGGGCCGACAACGACGGCAAGACCCAGCTGACCAACAACCACTTCGGTGGCGACTACGTCTGGGGCCCCGACGCCTCCTGCTACTCACCGAACGCCGTCCCCGCAGTGCAGACCGGCAACGACCTGCGAGGTGTCTCGTTCGTTCCGTGCCGACGCTGACCTGACGGTGGCGTGACCCCCGGGTCGTAGGGGCTCCCCGCCCGTACGACCCGGCGCAGGACGGGCTGGTCAGTAGGCCCCGTCGGACTCGAACCGACAACCAACGGATTAAAAGTCCGCTGCTCTACCCATTGAGCTAGAGGCCCGGGACCGGGCGCTCGCGCGTGAGCGCCCGGGTCCAGGCAGGAAGTATCTCGCACCCGATGCCGGTCTCGGGCACCCGCTGGTCAGTCAGACCGCGAATCACCCGGGAAGAGCGCCGCCTCAGCCACCCGGTCGACGCCCGCGACGTCGCCGACGACCATCACGACTGCGCTAGTTGCGCGGCTCGTCGGCCCAGGGTTCACACACAGGTGACATCCGGGCCGTGACGCGGAGCGATTTATTGGTATTGTTGGTGGTGCAACAGGTGCAAGTTCCAGCAGGTCGACGCCCGCGGAGTTTGTGATCCAACGGCGTTTCTTCTTCGGGCCTTTCCAGCTTGTGAGTCAGAGCGGCGTGTCACCGCACTTGGTGCGGAGCTGTCGAAGTGATGGCTTCTCGTTCCGATAACAGGAGTACCGAGCACATGGCTCAAGGCACCGTGAAGTGGTTCAACGCCGAGAAGGGTTTCGGCTTCATCGCGCAGGAGGACGGCGGCGACGACGTGTTCGTGCACTACTCGGCCATCCAGTCCAACGGCTACAAGTCGCTGGACGAGAACCAGAAGGTCGAGTTCGACGTCACCCAGGGTCCCAAGGGCCCCCAGGCGGAGAACGTCCGCCCGGTCTGACCGGCTGAGAAGACTGGACCTGTTCCAGATCTCATCAATACTCTGGCTCCTCCCCTCTTCTGGGGTGGGGCCAGAGTTGATTTCGGGGGACACTAGTAGCACGTTCGGGTCATATCGTGGACCCAGCCCGGTCGGCGACACTTGTCCTTGACCCCTAGAGTCAATGATCAGCAGGAGGGAGGGTGACGTGCACGACCAGTTCGACGTGACCCTCGAGGATGGCGACCTGCTCGGCGAGGTGGAGCTCACCACCACACTGATCATCGCGGCCAGCGAGTCCGAGGACCACCTGTCCCAGGAAGAGATCGACCGGCTGCTCGGCGTGAAGCCGCGCCAGCCCGAGTCGTCCTGACCCGCCGCCGCCCCTCAGCAGGCGGCGAAGAGCACCGGCCCGCTGGTGAGGTCGGAGAGGACGTAGCCCGCGTCGCGCGGCCGGAGCTCGAGCGTGATCGCGCGTCCCCGCGAGCCGGCGTCCTCCACCGAGAAGCGGTCACCGAAGTCGCCGCCCTGGCCGGGCGCGGGCCCGGCGGCCAGCCGTGCGCGGGCGTCGGCGTCCCCGGGCGCGTCGTCGGGGTCCTCGACCTCCATCACGGTGCGGAGGTCGCCCCCGGCGAGCAGGCCCATCGCGAATCCGCTGAGCGGGTGGACGCCGCCGGCCGCCTCGACGAGCTGGTCGGCCTCGGCCCGGGCGTCGTCGTCGGCCTGCGACATCGCCAGGTGCTCACACGCATAGGCACCGTCGTACACCGCCGCGGCGAGCGGCTCCCCGAGGTGCGTGGCGAGCTCGGCGAGGTCGTCCGCGGAGTCGGCGTGGCCGCTCACGACCCTGCCGACCTGCTCGAGGTAGGGCGCCTGGTCGGAGGAGAGGATCACGCGGCGCTCCGTCAGCAGGACGACGTGCTGGAGCTCGGGGGTGAGACCGGGGCCTACCCCGGTCAGCACGTCGGGACCGCCGACCCAGACCCCGTCCGCCTCCTCCGGCTCGGTCCAGCCGAGTGCGGCGAGGCGCTCGGCGATGTCGCCCAGGTCAACGTCGTCGGCCACCCCCATGACCTCGACCGCGCCGCCGGGTGACTGGGCCAGCAGCTCCCAGTCGAGCGTGGCGGGGGAGAAGCCGAGCTCCACCTGCATCACGCCCGCGGAGGTGACGAGCGCCGACATCGCGGAGAGGTCCGCAGCGAAGGCCTCGTCCATGAAGGCCTCGACGGCTTCGGCGGAGGTGTCGCCGGCCAGGTGCGCGCCGAGCTCGCGGCGTACGCCCGTCCAGTCGGTCCACGAGACCCGGCTCGTGTCCGCAGGAACCAGCGACAGCGCCCGGGCGATCGGTGTGCCCGGACTGAGCAGGCGCCAGGCGAGGAACCCGGCGACGACGACGGCGAGCACGGCCACGAGGGCGACGACGGCACGACGCGACACGGACAGGCTCCTCGTGGAGGGGTGAGTGGGTGTGAGACTACGTCCATGCCCAACGGGGAGCTCCGCGACGTGCGCGCTGCTGGCGCCGTGGTGACGCGCAAGGGCGGCGAGGTCCTGCTCGTGCACCGTCCCAAGTACGACGACTGGTCCTTCCCCAAGGGAAAGCTCGACCCCGGGGAGCACGCGGTCACGGCGGCGGTGCGGGAGGTGGCGGAGGAGACCGGCCTCGACGTGCGGCTCGGCCCGGCCCTGACCCCGCAGCGCTACCGGATGTCCAACGGTCGCTGGAAGTCGGTGGACTACTGGATGGCCCGGGCGATCGGTGACGACGACGTCAGCCGCTATCGCCCCAACGACGAGATCGACGCAGTCGAGTGGGTCCCGTGGCGAGACGCCGTGCGCCGGCTCACCTACCCCTACGACCGCGGTACCCTCGGGGAGGCACGGCCGCTGCGCCGCCGGACGCGCGCGCTGGTCGTGCTGCGCCACAGCCGCGCGCGCACCCGAGGCGGGTGGAAGAAGGAGGATCGGCAACGTCCGTTGATCAAGCTCGGCGAGAGCCAGGCGCAGCGACTCGTGCCGCTCCTCGCGGCCTTCGGCGTGACGTCCGTCCACAGCTCGTCCAGCGTGCGCTGCGTGCAGACCGTCACGCCCTATGTCGACACGACCGGCTGGCCGGCCCAGGTGCACGCCGAGCTGAGCGAGGAGGGCTGCTCCGTGGAGGGGATCGTCGATCTGGTCGACGCACTGCTCGGCGTCCGCGAGAGCGCGGTCATGTGCACCCACCGGCCGGTGCTGCCGACGGTGTTCGACGCCCTGCGGCTGCCCGACGTGGAGCTGGCGCCCGGCGCGATGCTGGTCGTCCACCACCGCAAGGGTCGTGTGGTCGCCACCGAGGCCGTCGAACCCTGACGCCCTAGATGTGCGGACGAGCCCCCGTCAAGGACGCCCGGCCGAGTTCATGTGATGGTCGTCTCACCACCGGGTGTGCGACGCCATCCGGCCCGGTCGAGTTCACCGCCCGTTCACCGACGGCGCCGCGGTCGTTCTCCTGACGTCCCTAACGTCCCTGATGTCAGCATTCATCAGACTTCAGGAGCACTCGAAGTGAACCGCACTTCTTTCCGCAAGGCGCTCGCCCCCAGCGTCGCCGTGCTTGCCCTCTCGATCTCGCTCACCGCCTGCGGTGCCGGCAACGAGAGCGCCGCCGGCTCGGGTGACGGCGCGAGCGAGGCCGCCGGCGGTCTCTCCGGCGACCTCAGCGGCGCCGGTTCGTCCGCTCAGGAGAAGGCCCAGGGCGCCTGGGCCACCGGCTTCCAGGGCGTGAACGACGGCAACGTGACCGTCAACTACGACCCGGTCGGATCCGGTGACGGCCGCACCAACTTCATCAGCGGTGGCGTCAGCTTCGCCGGCTCCGACTCCTACCTCAACGACGACGAGGGCGAGCTCACCGCGGCCACGGAGCGCTGCAACGGCGAGGACCCGATCGAGGTCCCGGCCTACGTCTCGCCGATCGCGGTCGCCTTCAACGTCGAGGGAGTCGACGCCCTCAACCTGTCGCCCGACACGATCGCGCAGATCTTCGACGGCAAGATCACCACCTGGGACGACGCGGCGATCGCAGACGAGAACCCGGACGCCGACCTCCCCGACCAGGCGATCACGGCCGTTCACCGCTCGGACGACTCGGGCACCACCAAGAACTTCACCGACTACCTCGGCAAGGCCAGCGACTCCTGGTCCTACGAGGCTGCCGACGCGTTCCCGGTCACGGGTGGCGAGGCTGCCGACGGCACCTCGGGCGTCATCTCTGCGGTCTCCGGCGGCACCGGCACCATCGGCTACGCCGACGAGAGCCAGGTCGGCGACCTGTCGGTCGTCTCGGTCAAGGTGGGCGAGGAGTACGTCGCCCCGTCCGCCGAGGGCGCGGCCACGGTCGTCGAGGCCTCACCGTCCGCCGAGGGACGACCCGAGGTCGACATGGCCGTCGACATCGACCGCGAGACCACCGAGTCGGGCGCCTACCCGGTCGTGCTGCTCAGCTATGTGATCGCGTGCCAGACCTACGAGGACCAGGCCGAGGCTGACCTGGTCAAGGGCTACCTGTCCTACATCGTCTCCGACGAGGGCCAGGCCGCAGCCTCCGAGGAGGCCGGCTCCGCGCCGCTCTCCAGCTCTGTCGCCGAGCGCGCCCGGGGCATCGTCGAGGCCATCTCGGCGGGCTGATCCAACGGAGCCGGGGGCACGCCCCCGGTCATCCAGCACCGCGTGCGGCGGGTCGGGACACCGGCCCGCCGCACCGCCGCATGAACCGAGTGAATGAGGTAGTACGTGGCAACCACCGTCGTTGCTGAGAGCACGCCCCGGGCCAAGCCCCGGGTGGGCGACCTGGTCTTCTCCCGGCTCGCCCTGTCCGCCGGGATCGCGATCCTCGTCGCCCTGGCGGGCGTCTTCGTGTTCCTGACCATCGAGGGCGTCCCCGGGCTCACCCAGCCCTCGTCGTTCTACGGCAGCGCCAGCACGTTCGCCGGCTACGTCGCGCCCCTGCTGTTCGGCACGGTCCTGGCGGCGGTCATCGCGCTGGTCGTCGCCGTGCCGCTGGCCTGGGGCATCGCGCTCGTGGTGAGCCACTACGCCCCCAAGTCGGTCGCGACGCCGATCGCCTACGTCATCGACCTGCTGGCGGCCGTGCCGTCGGTGGTCTTCGGCCTCTGGGGGATCAGCGTGCTGGCGCGCCACCTGCAGCCGGCGTACGTCTGGCTCGACGCCAACATGGGCTGGTTGCCGTTCTTCGCCGGTCCCGCCTCCGGCACCGGCCGCACCATCCTCACCGCCGGCCTGGTGCTCGCGATCATGATCCTGCCGATCATCACCGCGATCTCGCGCGAGGTCTTCGCGCAGACGCCCACCCTGCACGAGGAGGCTGCCCTCGCCCTGGGCGCCACCCGCTGGGAGATGATCCGGATGGCGGTCTTCCCCTACGCCAAGTCCGGCATGGTGTCGGCGGTGATGCTCGGACTCGGCCGCGCGCTCGGCGAGACGATGGCGGTGGCGATGGTGCTCTCCGCCGGCGGCGGCATCTCGTTCAACCTGATCTCGAGCAGCAACCCGGCATCGATCGCGTCCAACATCGCCTCCAACTACAAGGAGGGCACCCCGGGCAAGATCCAGGTGCTGATCGCGACGGGCCTCGTGCTCTTCCTCGTGACGTTCCTGGTCAACTTCGCGGCCCGCTGGATCGTCACCCGCAGCGAGAGGAGGCTCGCGCGATGAGCACCACGACTGCTCCTCTTCGCGCGGCGCCCGAGGCGGTGTCGTTCACCCACGCCAAGCTGCCGCGCATCGCACCGGTCCTGGTGGCCGTCGTCGCGATCGCCGCGGCCGCGCTGCCCGTCCTCCTCGTCGGCTGGGGGCTGCTCGCCTGGGCGATCCTCTCCGGCGTCGTCTTCCTCGTCGCGCTGCCCGGCTGGGCCCGCGTGGTCGAGGGTCGGCGCGGGGCCACGGACCGCCTCATGACCGGGCTCGTGTGGTCGGCCTGCGTCGTCGCGATCGTCCCCCTCGTGTCGCTGCTGTGGACGGTCGTCGAACGCGGCGCCCCCGCCATCAGCTCCACGTTCCTCACCTTCTCGATGTACCGCACCGACCTGGACCAGGAGGTGGGCATCTACCACGCGCTGATCGGCACGCTGCTGATCACGCTCTTCGCGGCCCTCATCTCGGTGCCGGTCGGGATCATGGCGGCCATCTACCTCATCGAGTACGGCAAGGGCACCCGCCTCGCGGGCTGGATCACCTTCCTGGTCGACGTGATGACCGGCATCCCCTCGATCGTCGCGGGGCTGTTCGCCTTCTCCCTGTTCATCTTGATCTTCGGGCCGTCCACGCGCGTGGGCATCGGCGGCTCCGTCGCCCTGTCGCTGCTGATGATCCCGGTGGTCGTCCGGGCCACCGAGGAGATGCTGCGGCTCGTGCCCGCCGACCTGCGGGAGGCGTCGTACGCCCTGGGGGTGCCGAAGTGGCGCACGATCGTCAAGGTCGTGCTCCCCACCGCGCTGGGCGGCATCGTCACCGGTGTCACCCTCGCCATCGCCCGCGTGGTCGGTGAGACCGCCCCGCTGCTGCTGGTCGCCGGGCTCACCACGAGGACCAACTTCAACGTCTTCGACGGCCGGATGACCACCCTCCCGGTGCTGATCTACACCCAGAACGCCAACCCCGGCATCGCCGAGACCCCCGGCGGCACCCCGCCCGGGATCGAGATCGCCTGGGGTGGAGCGCTCGTGCTGATCGTGATCGTCATGGTGCTCAACCTCGTGGCGCGCATCATCGGCAAGATCTTCGCCCCCAAGACCGGCCGCTGAGCCACAGACAAGAGAGACTCACTCCCATGGCCAAGAGCATCACCGTCGACGACCTCGACATCTACTACGGCGACTTCCTCGCCGTGCAGGGCGTCAGCATGACCATCAAGGCACGCTCGGTCACCGCCTTCATCGGGCCTTCCGGCTGCGGCAAGTCCACCTTCCTGCGCTCGCTCAACCGGATGCACGAGGTCATCCCCGGTGCCCGGGTGGAGGGCAAGGTGATGGTGGACGGCCAGTCGCTCTACGACAGCGCCGTCGACCCGGTCGCCGTACGCCGCCAGATCGGCATGGTCTTCCAGCGACCCAACCCGTTCCCGACGATGTCGATCTATGAGAACGTCCTCGCCGGCAACCGTCTCAACGCCAAGAAGATGAAGAAGGCCGAGGCCGACGACATCGTCGAGCGCTCCCTCAAGGGCGCGAACCTGTGGACCGAGGTCAAGGACCGCCTCGGCAAGCCCGGCATGGGCCTCTCCGGCGGCCAGCAGCAGCGCCTGTGCATCGCCCGGGCGATCGCCGTCGAGCCGCAGGTCCTGCTGATGGACGAGCCGTGCTCGGCCCTCGACCCGATCTCCACCTCCGCCATCGAGGACCTCATCCACGACCTCAAGTCCGACTACACGATCGTGATCGTCACCCACAACATGCAGCAGGCCGCTCGCGTCTCCGACGAGACCGGCTTCTTCAACCTGAAGGCGGCTGGGGAGCCCGGCCACCTGGTGGAGTTCAACTCGACCCAGAAGATGTTCGCCAACCCGGACAACGAGTCCACCGAGGCCTACATCTCCGGCCGCTTCGGCTGAGCTGCGGGCGGCACGGGCCCCATCTCTTGTGGGTATCTAGGGACGTTCTGGTAGGCGACACGGGGGTCTTGCCCACCAGAACGTCCCTAGATACCCACGTCCTGACGCGTGTGCGTACGCCACGGGACCTCCACAGGTCACCCGTTCCGAGCCCGTGGGCGGCACCTGTGGATGACCGGAGCAAGCTGCCGGCGGCTTCGAAGACGCTCGACGCATGGGCGAGAACGGGTGGACACCGGGAGCGTGGCCGCTCCACGGCATCGGGCCGCGCGAGGGCCTTTCTCCGGGCAGCGTCTGGCCCGCACGACGAGGGTCCCCGGATGGGCCGACCGAGTGGGAGACCCGCTCCGGCGCATTTCGGCGCATAGGCGGCGGTCTCTGGGTTCCCTCGGAGGTGGAGCAGCACGCGCGGCAGCGGGTCGTCGAGGCGGCGTCGAGGCTTCCACCCCACGGTGCGGTCACCGGCTGGGCCGCCCTCGCCTGGCTCGAGGGGCGCTGGTTCGACGGCACCGGCCCCCGGATGACGCAGCGACCGGTCACGCTCGCGCTGGGCAGCCGTCACACCCTCAGGCCCGACGCCCGGATCCGGGTCAGTCAGGAGCTGGTGCCGGCCGGAGAGGTCCGTCGAGTGCGCGGTGTCCGCATCACCAGCCCGTCGTGGAGCGTCGCGTTCGAGATGCGCAAGGCACGCACCGACGAGGATGCCGTGGTCGCGTTCGAGATGGCCGCCTACGACGATCTCGTCTCGGTCGCCGAGCTGGCCTCGTTCGTCGATGCGGCCCTCTGGATCAGGCGGGGTGTCCCACGCGTGCGTGACCTGCTGTCGCACCTGGAGGAGAACAGCTGGTCACCGCAGGAAACGGTGATGAGACGCACCTGGCAGGGGAGTGGCTTCGGGCGGCCGCGGTCGAACTGTCCTGTGTTCGACCGCGCGGGCCGCTTCATCGGTACGCCGGACCTGCTCGACCTGAGGACAGGCATCTACGGGATGTACGACGGGGCGCTCCACCTCGCGGGCGACGTACGTCATGGCGACGTCGCCAAGGAGGCCGCCTATCGGGCGCTGGGCCTGGAGGGCGTGACGATGATGGCGGGCGATCTGCTGGACAGAGGGCCGTTCGTCACGAGACTGCGCGAGGCGCACGCCCGTGCCGAGCGCCGCTCGAGCGACGATCGGCGGTGGTTGCCCGGCCTGCCGAGCTGGTGGACGCCCACCTTCACGGTCGAGCAGCGACGTGCGCTGTCCTCGTACGATCGCCGTCGGTTGCTGAAGTATCGGCTGGCTTCTTGAGGGAGCAGGTCCTCGGGCGCCCGTAGCCGGCGGTATCTGGGGACGATCTGGTGGGCGGACGCCGACCTGGGCCAACCAGAACGTCCCCAGATACCGAGGGGCGGGGTCGGTGGGTGGTGAGGCGCTTCGCGGTCAGGGGAGGAAGAGGTGCGCCACCCAGTAGCAGACCGCCGCGACGAAGGCGGCGGCCGGGAAGGTCAGCACCCACGCGGTGAGGATCGACTTCGCCACGCCCCAGCGGACCGCGGAGAGCCGCTTGGTCGCGCCGACTCCCATCACCGCGGAGGTGATCGTGTGGGTGGTCGAGATCGGGGCCTCGAAGACGTAGGCCGTCGTGTAGAGGACCGAGGCGGCGACCGACTCGGCCGCGAAGCCGCGGGGCGGGTCGAGGTGGATGATGCGGCGACCGAGGGTGCGCATGATGCGCCACCCACCCGACCAGGTGCCGAGCGAGATTGCGGTCGCGGCGGCGATGATCACCCACAGCGGCAGGCCGTCGGAGGCGGAGACGTAGCCGCCGGTCAGCAGCGCCAGGAAGATCACGCCCATCGTCTTCTGCGCGTCCTGGAGGCCGTGGCCCAGCGCCATCGCCGCGGCGGAGATCGTCTGGGCGATCTTGAACCCGCGGTTGGTGCGTCCGGGGTTGGCGTTCCTGAAGAGCCACATGATCGCCAGCATCAGCGCGAAGCCGAGCGTGAAGGCGACCACGGGCGAGATGAACATGGGGATCACGACCTTCTCCAGCACGACCGACCAGTTGGCGGTCGCCCCCGCAGCCACCGCGGCGCCAACGAGGCCACCGATCAGCGCGTGGGAGGAGGAGGACGGCAGGCCGTAGTACCAGGTGATGAGGTTCCACGAGATCGCGCCGAGCAGTCCGCACATCACGATCACCAGACCGTGGCTCCCGGTGCCGGGGTCGATCGTGTCGGAGACGGTCTGGGCGACCTTCTGGCCCAGGAAGGCGCCGACGAAGTTCATGACGGCCGCCATCGCCAGAGCCACCCGGGGCTTGAGCGCGCCGGTGGACACCGACGTGGCGATCGCGTTGGCCGCGTCGTGGAAGCCGTTGGTGTAGTCGAAGACGAGGGCAACGACGACCACGGCGATGATGATGCCGATCTCCATGGAAGGTCAGGACTCCTTGACGGCGATCTGCTCCACGATGTTGGCGACCTTCTCGAACGCGTCGATCGCCCCCTCGAGGGCCTCGACGATGTCCTTGAGCTTGAGGACCTCCATGGCCTTGTACTCACCACTGAAGAGGTTGGCCAGGATCCGCCGGAACGACTTGTCGCCCATGTTCTCGAGGCGGTTGATCTCGATCCAGTACTCGTCCAGCGAGGCCATCGACTCCAGCGACGGCATGGCCGCCGAGGTGAGCTCGGCGCAGCGCTGCAGCACCTCGACCTGCTGGGTGGTCTCGGGCGGGAGCGAGGTCACCTCGTAGAGGAGGACGAGGTCGACGGCCTCGTCCATCATGTCCATCACGTCGTCCAGCGCCGAGGCGAGGTTGTAGATGTCCTCGCGGTCGAAGGGCGTGACGAAGGTGCTGTTGACGCGCCGCACGATGGAGTGGGTGGTCTCGTCGGCGGCGTGCTCGGCCTCGCGCATGCGCTGGGCGATCTCCGCCTTGGAGGAGCCTTCGGCCAGCATCTCGCTGAGGAGCTGGGCACCGACGACGAGGTGGTCGGCTGCCTCGCTGAAGAGGTCGTAGAACGAGCTGTCGACAGGGCGGAACTTCAAACGCACGGTGAACTCCGAACGGGGGGCGGATGAACCGGGATCATGCTAGGGGGTGATCCGGTCAACGACGCAACCGCGAGCCTGCTCGCCGGCGGTGCGCCGGGCCCGCCGGGGACGTACGTCAGCGTCGCCGGTGTCGCTGACGCACGATCAGCTCGTCGTGCAGGTGCCGCTCACCGACGTGCAGGTGCCACTCGCCCTCGGAGTCGAGGTCCCAGGCCGTCGTGTCGGGGTCGAGCGCCAGGTCGAGCAGCTCGCCCACCTCCTCGATGACGTGCTGGTCGCGCAGGCGCACGAGCACCTCGACGCGGCGGTCGAGATTGCGGTGCATCATGTCGGCCGACCCGATCCAGGCGGCCGGCTCACCGCCGTTCTCGAACCAGAACAGTCGGCTGTGCTCGAGGAAGCGGCCGAGGATCGAGCGGACCCGCACGGTCTCGGACAGTCCGGGCACACCCGGGCGCAGGGAACAGATGCCGCGGATCAGCAGCTCCACGCGCACCCCGGCCTGCGAGGCGAGGTAGAGCGCGTCGATCACCGCCTCGTCGACCACCGAGTTGGCCTTGATCCGGATCCCGGACCCGCGGCCCGCCTCGTGGTTCGCCATCTCCTGGTGGATCTGCCCGATCAACCCGTCGCGCACGTTGTGCGGCGCGACCAGCAGGTGGTCGTAGGTCGTGTTGCGGCTGATACCGGACAGGTTGTTGAACAGCAGCGCGACGTCCTCGCCGATCTCCGGGTCGGCCGTCAGGAGGCCGAGATCCTCGTAGAGGCGGGCCGTCTTGGGGTTGTAGTTGCCCGTGCCGAGGTGGACGTAGCGGCGGATGCCCTCGGGCTCGTCACGCACCACCATCGAGAGCTTGCAGTGGGTCTTGAGACCGACCAGGCCGTAGACCACGTGACAGCCGGCGTGCTCGAGCTTGCGCGCCCACCGGATGTTGGCCTGCTCGTCGAAGCGGGCCTTGATCTCGACGATCACCAGCACCTGCTTGCCCGCCTGGGCGGCGTCGATGAGCGCCTCGATGATCGGGCTGTCGCCCGAGGTGCGATAGAGGGTCTGCTTGATCGCCAGCACGTGCGGGTCGGCCGCTGCCTGCTCGAGGAAGCGCTGCACCGACGTGGCGAAGGAGTCGTAGGGGTGGTGCAGCAGCACGTCGTGGCGCGACACCGAGTCGAAGACGTCGACGGGAGAGGCCGACTCGACCTCGGCCAGGCTCGGGTGCGTCGACGGCAGGAACGCGGCGTACTTGAGGTCGTCGCGGGGCAGGTCGGCGATGGAGTGCAGTCCGGTCAGGTCCAGCGGGCCGGGCAGGGAGACCACCTCGTCGCGACCCACGCCGAGCTCGGACACCAGCAGGTCGAGGACCTTGCGGTCGATCGACTGCTCCACCTCGAGGCGGACGGGTGCGCCGAAGCGGCGCCGCAGGAGCTCCTTCTCGAGCGCCTTGAGCAGGTTCTCCGCGTCGTCCTCCTCCACCTCGAGGTCCTCGTTGCGGGTGACCCGGAAGGTGTGGGCGCCGAGGACCTCCATCCCGGGGAAGAGCTTCTTGAGGTGCTCGCCGATGACGTCCTCGATCGGGACGAAGCGCTGGTTGCCGAGCCCGACGAAGCGACCGAAGGTCGGCGGCACCTTGACGCGGGCGAAGTGCTCGGTGCCGGTCTTGGGGTGGCGCACGACGACCGCGAGGTTGAGGGAGAGTCCCGAGATGTAGGGGAAGGGGTGCGCCGGGTCGACCGCGAGCGGGGTGAGGACGGGGAAGATGCGGTCCTTGAAGAGCTTCTTGCAGACCTTCTGCTCCTCGCGGTCCAGCTCGGACCAGCGGACGATCTCGATGCCGTGTCCGCCGAGCTCGGGGAGCAGGTCGGACAGCGCGCGGGCGTGCCGCTCCATCAGGGCACGGCAGCTGGCCCAGAGTCGTTCGAGCTGTTCGCGGGGCATCAGCCCACTGGCAGCGCGTACGGCGACTCCGGCGTTGATGCGGCGCTTGAGGCCGGCCACGCGGACCATGAAGAACTCGTCGAGGTTGCTGGCGAAGATCGCCAGGAAGCGCGCCCGCTCGAGCAGGGGGAGGCGCGGGTCCTCGGCGAGCTCGAGGACACGCTGGTTGAACCGGACCCAGGAGATCTCCCGGTCGATGAAGCGGTCGTCGAACTTCTCCACGGCCTCGATCTGCGCCGCGTCGGGCGTGTAGGGCGGCTCGACGTCGAAGGTGTCGCTGGGGTGCCCGAACGGCTCCGAGACCGGCCCCTCATCGACCGACGGCGAGGCAGCGCTGGTCAGGGTGGCCGGGTCCGTCATGGGCCAAGTGTGGCACCGGTGGGTGAACGCATGGTGACGTGACGCAGGGACGGGATCAGTAGACGAGCGCCTGGACGCCGTCGCCCAGCACCAGCTCGGCGAAGACGGCGGCCCCGGCGATCGTGACGCCGTCACGGAGGTCACCCACGACGATGCCGCGGCGGGCGGCGCACTGCGAGCAGACGGTCACCGATCCGGTCAGGAGGACGGCGCCCATCAGCTGGTCGAGGGGGGTGGCGAGGTCGAGCTCGAACTCCTCGGCACGGCCCGGGACGGCGAACCAGGCGGCGTCCCCGGTGAGCCACAGGGAGACGTCGGCGCCGGACGCGGCGGCCGCTGCCGCGACGGTGAACGCCTGGTTGCAGCGCTCGGCATCGTCGGCCCCGCAGGTGACCTTGACGACCAGTGATCGAGACATCGGCCCAGACTAGAGTGCTGCCATGCCTTTCGAGCTGCCGGACAACCTGCACCCCAACTGCGGCCCCGTGGCGTGGCTGCTGGGCACCTGGCGCGGCAACGGCCACGGCGCCTACCCGACGATCGAGTCGTTCGAGTTCGGCCAGGAGCTGATCTTCACCCACGACGGCCGCCCCTTCTTCCACTACATGTCGCGCGCCTGGATCGTCGACGCGGAGGGCGAGTTCGTCCGCGACGCGGCGATGGAGACCGGCTTCCTGCGGTGCCCCGAGCCCGGCAAGGTCGAGTTCCTCCTCGCGCACAACATCGGCTTCTCGGAGGTCTGGTACGGCGCGGCCGAGGGCGGCAAGGTCGAGATGCACACCGCGGGCGTCTCCTTCACCGAGACGGCCAAGGAGGTCACCGCGGGCTCGCGGATGTACGGCAACGTCGACGGCGCCCTGCTCTACGCCTACGACATGGCGGCGGTGGGACAGGAGCTCCAGCCGCACACCTGGGCCCGGCTGCAACGCGCATGAGCGCCCCCTCGGGCGATGCGAGCCTCGCTGCCCGGCTCCGCGAGCAGGGACTGCGACTCACCCCGCAGCGCCAGCTGATCCTGCGGGCGGTCGAGGAGCTGCGCCACGCCACGCCCGACGAGGTGCTGGCCCACGTCCGCAGCCAGGTGAGCTCGGTCAACGCCTCCACCGTCTATCGCACCCTCGAGGTCCTCGAGGAGCTCGGCCTGGTCCGGCACGCGCACCTGAGCGATCGCTCCCCGACCTACCACTCCACCAGTGAGCACGAGCACGTGCACGTCGTGTGCCGGCGCTGCCACGCCGTGCGCTCCTACGACTCCGCCGTCGTGGCACCCCTGGTCGCCGCCCTCGGCGCGGACGGATTCGTCGTGGACGTGGGCCACCTCGCGGTGTTCGGGGAGTGCGCGGCCTGCGCGTCGGTGTCGTCCGGCTGACGGAGGGGACGGACCTGTCCGTCCCCACGTATTGCAAGGACTCTTTCGAAAGAGTAGTTTCGATCGCGTGACCGCACCACGCCGACTCCGCGACCCCCGTGCCCTGCAGGCCGTCGCCCACCCCGTCCGGATGGCGATCGTCGAGCTGTTGTCGGTCAGTGGTCCGATGACGGCCACCCAGCTGGCCGACCGGCTCGACGAGTCCCCGGCCAACTGCTCGTGGCACCTGCGCAAGCTCGCCGAGCACGACTTCATCGAGGAGGCGCCCACCGGCCGCGGCCGTCAGCGTCCCTGGCAGATGCGGCACCTCGGCATGTCGTGGGCGGAGGGCGAGGACCCCAGCGTCGACGAGACGCGCGCCGGCGAGGCCCTGAGCCGGATGCTGATGGAGCGCTGGGTCGACCGGTTCCTGGCCGCCAGCGAGCGCGAGGAGAGCAGCGTGTGGCGCGACAGCGCCGGCCTCGCCCAGAACGTCGCCTGGCTGACACCCGAGGAGCTGGGCGACCTGACCGCCCGATTGCAGGAGGTGGCCGGGAGCTTCGCCGAGCGCCTCGCCACCGGCGAGCGGCCCGAGGGTGCGCGGCTGTGCGAGATCGTCGTGTGGGGTGCGGCCGTGGAGATCGAGAAATGAGGGCGGCGTTCGGCCAGCCGGGCTTCCGTCGCCTCTTCGCCGGCCTGTCGACCTCGATGCTTGGCGACTCGATCCTGTTGCTCGTCCTCGGCATCTGGGTCAAGACGCTCACCGGCTCCAGCGCGATGGCGGGCTTCACCTTCTTCTTCATGTGCCTGCCGGCGATCTTCGCCCCGCTGGCGGGCGCCTGGCTCGACCGGGTGCGTCGCAAGCCCCTGCTGGTCTGGGGCAACGTCGCCTCAGCCGTCGCCGTCCTGCCGCTGCTCCTGGTGCGTGACGCTGGTGACGTCTGGATCATCTGGACCGTCGCGATGTTCTACGGCGTCAGCTTCGTGGTGCTGCCCGCCGGCCTCAACGGGCTGCTCAAGGAGCTGATGCCCGAGGACCTGCTCGTCGACGCCAACTCCAGCCTCCAGACGATCAAGGAGTCCTACCGGCTCTTCGGCCCCCTGCTCGGCGCCGCCCTCTTCGCCTGGACCGGCGGTTGGGTGGTCGCGCTCGTGGATGCAGCGTCCTTCCTCGTCGCGGCGGTGGTGATCGCCTCGATCCCGGTGAGCGAGCAGGCCCCGGAGCCGGAGGGCGGGTCCTTCTGGACCCAGCTCACCGGGGGAGCGCGCCACCTCGTGGGCGACCGCGTCCTCAAGCACATGCTCGTCGGCTTCGGTCTGACGATGCTCGTCCTCGGCTTCTGCGAGTCGGCGATCTTCGCGCTGAGCGACCACTTCGCGAAGCCGGCGACCTTCGTCAGCGTGCTGGTGTCGGTGCAGGGGATCGGCGCGGTCGTCGGTGGGCTGTCCTCGCCCCGGGTCGTACGACGTCTCGGCGAGGTGGGCGCCGGCATCGCCGGGCTGGTGCTGCTCGGCGCCAGCGCGCTCGCGATGGCCCTCTCGCCGTCGGTGGGGTGGGTCCTGGTCGCCATCACCGGGTTCGGTGCCGCCCTGCCGATCCTGGTCGTGGCCTACATGACGCTGCTCCAGCGTCGTACGCCGCAGCGGTTGATGGGTCGCGTCTCGGTGGCAGCCGAGGTGGTGATGTCGGTGCCGGGTGCGGCCTCGCTCGCGGTGGGCGCGCTGCTGGTGACGGTCGTGGACTGGCGGATCATCTTCGTGGCGATCGGAGTCGTCACGCTCGCCGGTGCCGCCCACATCGCGTACTGGTTGCGCGACGTCCTGCACGACCGGGGTGCCACGGTCTCCCCGACCGCGCCCGAGGCCGCACACGCACCCGCGGCCTAGACTCGGGTCATGGCCAGTTCTCTCCTCGCCCTCCCCGGGGCCGTCGCCGGCGACGGCATCGACGCGCCCGTGGCGGCGCACTACGGCTCGTTCAACACCGAGCAGCGCAGCCTGGCCTCAGGTGACGGGTTCGTGGACCTGTCCCATCGTGACGTGCTGCGCGTCGCCGGCCCCGACCGGCTGTCGTGGCTGCACAACCTGACCACCCAGTTCTTCGAGGGCCTCGCGCCCGGCACCTGGACGCAGGCGCTGGTCCTTAGTCCCCAGGGCCACGTCGAGCACGCCTTCGCCGGTGTCGACGACGGGGAGTCCTTCACCGCGCACACCGAGCCCGGTGCGGGAGCGGCGCTGGTGCAGTGGCTGGAGCGGATGAAGTTCATGACCCGCGTCGAGGTCTCGCTGGTCGAGGACGTCGCCGTCATGTGGCGCCCGGGGGAGGGTGCCGGACGCTACGACCTGGTGCCCCGCGACCGGCTCGAGGCCTACGCCGCCGCAGCCGGGCCCGCGTGCGGGCTCTGGGCCTTCGAGGCACTGCGCATCGAGCGCGGGGAGCCCCGCTTCGGCCTCGACACCGACCACCGCACGATCCCCAACGAGGTCGGCTGGATCGGTCCCGCGGTGCACCTGGACAAGGGCTGCTACCGCGGCCAGGAGACGGTCGCGCGGGTCCACACGCTCGGGCGACCCCCGCGCCGCCTGGTCCTGCTGCACCTCGACGGCTCCGAGAACCGGCTGCCGCCCGCCGGGTCGCCCGTCTCCCTCGAGGGCCGCGACATCGGGTTCGTCGGGTCGAGCGCCCGCCACCACGAGCTCGGGCCGGTCGCGCTGGCCCTGGTCAAGCGCAACGTCCCGATCGACGCCACCCTCGTGGTGGACGACATGCCGGCCGCCCAGGACGTCATCGTGGATCCCGAGGTCGGGCTGCACGTCCGCCCGCTGCGCTGACCCTCTACGCACTGACCGCGGCGGTATCTAGGGACGTTTCGGTAGGAGATGGGGCCGCAACCCCTACCACAACGTCCCTAGATGTCCGGGGGACGGGTAGCGGTGCCCGGACGGCGGACGTACTGCACGTGGGTGTCCGCGTCGACGTGCCCGAACCCGAGGCGTGAGTAGACCGCCACGGCGGGCGCGTTGTCGGACTCGACGTAGAGCAGCACCTCCGCGACCCCGAGCCCGGCCAGGTGGTGGAGCCCGGCAAGAGTGAGCAGCCGCCCGAGCCCGCGCCCCTGCGCGCCGGGCGCGACGCCGACGACGTACACCTCGCCGAGTCCCGCGTCGTGCTGCTTGGTCCAGTGGAAGCCGAGCACGCCCGACGAGTCCTCGGCGACGAGCAGACCGTCGGGGTCGAACCATGGCTCGGCCATCCGCCTGGCCAGGTTGTCCTCGTCCATGGCGCCCTGCTCGGGGTGATGGGCGAAGGCCTCCGCGTTGACCTCGACGATCGCGGCGGCATCGGCGTCGCGGTAGGACCGGATCGCCACGCCCGGCGGTGGCTCCACCGGCGGGAGGGTGAGCACCGCGTCGCGTCGCATCACCCACAGGTCGCGCACCCGGTCCCACCCGTGGGCCGCGGCGAGCGCGATGGCGGCGGGGTGGTTGCCGTGCGACCACGCGGCCAGCTCGCCGTCGCACGACGTCTCGCGCAGCAGCGCGCCGCCGACGCCCCGGCGGCGGTGGTCGGGGTGCACCGCCAGGCTCAGGTCGCCGTCGTGGACGAGCGTGAAGCCACCGTCACCGACGACGACGACGGCTGCCCCGTCGGCCAGCGCCATCCGCGCGGCCTCGTCCAGGGGTGAAGCGCCGTCCGCGACCTCGGCAGCAGCGGCGATTCGGATGACCTCGGCGACCTCGTCCACGGGGCCGAGACTAGTCGGAGCGGGGTGGGCGCAGAGTGGGGAAGGTCGTGCTCGACATGTCACGAGGACGTTCCCCGGCCCCTCGCAGACCGGGTCAGGCGTCGGTGGTCGATCGCGACGGGCTCGCCTGCTGGGCGACGTCCTTCTCGCGGATCGGCACGACGAAACGGTAGCCGACGTTGCGCACCGTGCCGATGTGGTGCTCGTGCTCGGTGCCGAGCTTGGCGCGCAGCCTGCGCACGTGGACGTCGACGGTGCGGGTGCCGCCGAAGTAGTCGTAGCCCCAGACCTCCTGGAGCAGCTGCTCGCGGCTGAAGACCCGGCCCGGGTGCTGGGCGAGGTACTTCAGGAGCTCGAACTCCTTGTAGGTCAGGTCGAGCGGCCGACCACCGATGCGCGCGGTGTAGGTCGCGTCATCGACCACGACCTCGCCGCGGTGGATCACGTGGGCCGCGGGGTCGTCGGGCGAGGAGGCGCTGGAGCGGCCGACCGCCAGCCGGATCCGGGCGTCGAGCTCGGCGGGGCCGCAGGTGTGCAGCACCACGTCGTCCATGCCCCAGTCGTGGGCCACGACGGCGAGGCCGCCCTCGGTGACGACGAGGAGGACGGGTGCCTCGGTGCCGGTGGTGCGGATCAGCCGACACAGGTCTCGGGCTGATGCGAGGTCCTGACGACCGTCCACGAGGACCAGGTCGGCCTCCGGGGCGTCGAGCAGGGCGCTGCCCTGCGACGGCAGGATCTTGACGGTGTGCGAGAGCAGCGCGAGCCCTGGGAGGACCTCTGCGGAGGATTGCAGCGCGCTCGTGAGCAGCAGCAGTGCGCTCATGGCCTGTGCCTCCTCGTGCGGGCGAATGAGCAAGGATATCCCGCATGGATGACACCGCAGGGCGCGAACAGGTCCGTGAGACGGTCACGGTCCGCTACTGGGCCGGAGCGCGCGCGGCCGCCGGCACGGCCGAGGACACCTTCGACCTCGCCGCCGACGGGTCGCTGTCCGACCTCCTGGCCCTCGTGCTCGAGCGGCACCCCGATGACCGGATGGCTCGCACGGTGGGGGTCTGCTCGGTGCTGGTCGGCGACCGTCCGGTGCGGTCGCAGGACCCGGCCACGGTGGTGATCGCACCCGGCGCGGTCGTCGAGCTGCTGCCTCCCTTCGCGGGCGGCTGAGGATCTCGGTGCCGCCCGGATCGCCCGGCGGAACATTTGGCACGGGATCCGGCGTTGGGTGGGCATGACCACCGGAGCTTGGATCACCGTCGCAGCTGTCGTGCTGGCGCTGGTGTTCGGGCTGTGGCGGGCCGCGACCGATGGTCGCTTCCGTGGCACCCACGTCGTACGTCGTCGGCTCGAGGACGACGCCGCCGTTGTGGCGGCGACTCCGATGGGCGCCGAGCTCGTGGCCGCCGTCGGCCATGAGCTGGGGGAGCGGGCCACGCTGCTCCAGTTCTCCAGCGCCTTCTGCGCCCCGTGCCGGGCGACCCGCCGGGTGCTGGAGGAGGTCACCGGACTGGTGGAGGGAGTCGCCCACGTCGAGGTCGATGCCGAGCACCACCTCGACGCCACGCGCGCCTTCGGCATCCTGCGCACCCCGACCACCGTGGTGCTCGACGCGTCCGGCGCCGAGGTCACCCGCGCGACCGGCGCGCCCACCCGCGACCAGGTGCTCACCGCACTCTCCCTCGCGTGATCTCACGATATGGATGCGTAGACCACATCATGAGACACCGTCGGATCGCGCGCCGGGAAACGCCTACTGTCCTCGGCATGTCCTCGACCATGCTCACCAAGCGCCGCGCAGTGGATCACTGCCTCGTGCGCTCGGCGCTGTGTCGAATGTCCTGACGGGTCCGCCACTCTCTTTTCGTCTTAGTCCATGAGGTTGCTGGACCAAGGCTGGTGAAGACCCGTGCGCTGCGCAGCATCCCAGCGCGCCCGGCACGAGGTCGGGCTCGACGACTCCCCAGGAGAGCGACATGTCCACCACCACCCCCATCGACGGCGGCACCACCCGCGTGGCGTCTCCCGGCCTCGCCGCCCGGCGGCAGGGCGGCATCGACCCGCGCGGCCCGCAGTTCACCGCCGCGCTGACCGCCGTCGTACTCGTCGGCGTGCTGCTGCTGCCCTCGCCGCTCAACGTCGTGCTGCTCACCGTGCAGGCGGCGCTGTTCGCGATCGGTGCGGTGCGCGGCGCGCAGGCCACGCCACACGCCTGGCTCTTCCGCACGCTCGTCCGGCCGCGTCTGGCGCCGCCGACCGAGTGGGAGTCGCCGGAGCCGCCGCGCTTCGCCCAGGGGGTGGGCCTCGCGTTCGCGACGGTCGGCCTCGTGGCCTTCCTCGCCGGAGCCACCGTGGTGGGGCAGGTCGCCGTCGGCGCCGCGCTCGTCGCCGCGTTGCTCAACGCCCTCTTCGCCTTCTGCCTGGGATGCGAGGTCTACCTGCTTCTCCGTCGGGTCACCGCCTGACGCATCCACCACCACGACCGTTCACCACACCAAGGAGCACACCACCATGAGCCGCGAGAACTCGCTCGTCACCGCACAGTGGGTCGAGGACAACCTCGACACCGCCGGCATCGTCCTCGTCGAGGTCGACGAGGACACCACCGCCTACGACAAGGGCCACATCACGGGCGCCATCAAGCTCGACTGGACCACCGACCTCCAGGACCAGGTCCGCCGCGACTTCGTCAACAAGGCCCAGTTCGAGGCGCTGCTCTCCGAGCGGGGTGTCGCCAACGACGACACGATCGTGCTCTACGGCGGCAACAACAACTGGTTCGCCGCCTACGCCTACTGGTACTTCAAGCTCTACGGCCACACCGACGTCAAGCTGCTCGACGGTGGCCGCAAGAAGTGGGAGCTCGACTCCCGCGAGCTGACCGACGAGGCGACCAGCCGCGCCACGACGTCGTACACCGCTACCGAGCAGGACTCCTCGATCCGGGCCTTCCGCGACGAGGTCGTCGCCGCGATCGGCACCCAGAACCTGGTCGACGTGCGCAGCCCCGACGAGTACGCCGGTCGGCTGCTCGCCCCGGCGCACCTCCCGCAGGAGCAGGCGCAGCGCGCCGGTCACATCCCCACGGCGGCCAGCGTCCCGTGGAGCAAGGCTGCCAACGACGACGGCACCTTCAGGTCCGACGACGAGCTCACGGCCATCTATTCCGAGGCCGGCGTCGACTGGGACAAGGACACCATCGCCTACTGCCGCATCGGTGAGCGCTCGTCGCACACCTGGTTCGTCCTCAAGGAGCTGCTCGGCCAGGAGAACGTGAAGAACTACGACGGCTCGTGGACCGAGTACGGCTCCCTCGTCGGCGTTCCGGTGGCCCTCGGCGACGAGAAGGGTGAGGCCTGATGTGCGGCGCGACCGAGGGCGGTCTGTCGCTCGACGGTGTCAACGTGGCCAAGGAGGCCGTCATCCAGGGCCAGGTCCTGCGCGGGCAGGAGCCCGTTCCCAACGCCTACGTGCGTCTCCTCGATCGGACCGGTGAGTTCACCGCCGAGGTCCCCACGTCGGCGACCGGTCACTTCAGGTTCTTCGCCGGTGACGGTGAGTGGACGCTGCGGACCCTCGCGCCCCGGGCCGAGCCGGTGGACACGCGCGTCGTCGCAGCCACCGGTTCGGTGGCCGAGGTGCAGGTGCTGGTCAGCGCCTGAACCGGTCGCGTCCACGGGGACGCAGCAGGAGGGCCCCGCACCGCTGAGGCGTGTGCGGGGCTTTCCTCATTTTCACCTCTATTCCGCCCGAAGCGGCGCGAGCCCCCGCGGTGACTCGTACCGTGGAAATCCGGCTTGGTGTGGTGACGGGAGGGTCTCGTGGACGCACGGACGCGGATGCCCGCGACCAACGACCTCTGGCGCCTCACCATGGAGCACTCGCCCGTGGGGATGGCGATCGTGTCTCCCAGCGGCGACTTCGTCATGGCCAACGTCGCGCTGTGCGACATGCTCGGCTACGACCCCGACGAGATGGCGACGCTCTCCTTCCAGGAGATCACCCATCCCGACGACCTCGCCATCGACCTGCGGCTCAGGGACCGGACCCTTGCCGGGGAGATCAGCTCCTACCGCGTCACCAAGCGCTACATCGCCGCCGACGGCGGCATCGTGGTCGGCGACCTGTCCGTGGCCCTGCTGCGTGATGCCGACGGCCTGCCGGTCCACTTCATCTCCCAGATCGCGGACCTCAGCGAGCGGCAGGCCTTCGTGGATCGCCTCGACGTCGCCGAGGCCGCGCTCGACTCCGGCCAGCGCGAGGCGACGGCCATCTTCGAGAGCGTCTCGGTCGGGTTGCTCCTCGTCGACGCAGACGGCACCTACTCGGCCTACAACCGCCGCCAGCAGGAGCTGCTCGCCGTCGCGTTCCCGGCCGGACACCTCGGTCGCGCCGGGCAGACCGGATTCGTCTACGACGCCGACCAGTCGCACACCCTGACGCCGGAGGAGTTCCCGTGTGCGCGCGCGATGGCCGGCGAGGAGTTCAACGACGTGCTGGTCTGGATCGGCGAGGAGCCGGGCTCGCGCCGTGGGCTCTCCGTCTCGGCCCGCACGGTCCGGGACCGGACCGGGAGGCTCACCGGGGCGGCGCTCGCCTACAACGACGTCACCGACATGATCCGCGCGGTGCAGGTCAAGGACGACTTCGTGGCCACGGTGTCCCACGAGCTCCGTACGCCCCTCACGGCCGCGCTCGCCTACCTCGAGCTGCTGGACGACGCGGTGGAGCCGGACACCGAGGTGCACCTCCAGGTCGCCGCGGCCAGGCGCAACATGCTGCGACTGTCCCACCTGGTCGCCGACCTGCTCTTCTCGGTCCGGGCCACCTCCGGATCCCCTCTGATCGACCCCCATCGCGTCGATGCCGTCACCGTGCTGGGTGAGGCGGTCGACGCAGCCTCGGTGGTGGCGGCCGGCGCCGGGGTGGCGTTGACGTGCGAGCAACCAGCCTCGATCGTCGTGGTCGCCGACGCGATGCGGTTGCGGCAGGTCTGCGACAACCTGCTCGCCAACGCGATCGCCTACAGCGCCCGCGGAGGGCGGGTCACCGCGAGGCTGGCCGAGGACGAGGGCCGGGTGGTGCTGACCGTGGCCGACGAGGGCGACGGCATCGACACCTCGGAGCTGGGCCAGGTCTTCTCCCGCTTCTTCCGCGGCGCCAGCGCGCGCCGACGCCAGGTCCCCGGCACCGGCCTGGGGCTCAGCATCGTCCGGACGATCGTCGAGGCCCACGGTGGCGACGTGTCGGTCCAGAGCACCGCCGGCATCGGCACCACCGTGCGTGTCGAGCTCCCTCGCTGACGCCGCGCCGCGGCTCACGCCGGGCGGAGACGGACGCAGGGACCCCCCGCACCTCGTGCGGGGGGTCCGGTCGCGTTCCGGGTGGGGTCCGGCGCGTGTCTTGCGGGAGGGGGATTCCCGCGAGACGTCGTCCCTCGGCCTGTAACAGGGACGTTTGCCAGGGGGACTTGCCCAAGTTTGCCAAAGCGCGGAACACTCGGCACGTGTTTTGGCACTATTTATCAAACAGAATGCTCGGACATCCCCACCCCACGTTGCATCTAGCCCCAGGAGACATCATGAGCACCAAGGTCATTCGCGTCATCGTCGCATCGATCGCCCTCGTCAGCATGGCCGGAGTCACGGCCCCGGCCGAGGCCGCGCCCGTGAAGGCGCAGCTGCGCAACGTGTGGTGCTGCTGATCACCGTGACGCGCGGTGCGCGTCAGCTGCGGGCGAGCGTGGACGACGAGACGCGCGTCCGCAGCCCCGTGGACACTGCCGCGCGACGGTAGGCGTCGCGGGCCTCCTCGACCAGGCCCACGCCCTCGAGCAGGTCGGCGAGGTCGAACCACATCTGTGCGGCGCTCTGGTCGGCACCGATGGCCGAGAGCCGGAGCACGGCCTGCTGGTAGGACCGTGCGGCCTCGTCCGTGGCGCCCTCGGCGGCCTGGGTCCGGCCCCGCAGGGTGAGGGCCTCGGCCTCGGCGAGCGGCGCATGTCCGTCGGCGGTGGTGTGCACCTGCGCGATCAGCTCGCGGCTGGTGGTCAGGTCGCCGGCCAGGAAGGCCACCCGGGCGAGCCCGAGCAGAGTCCACGCCCGGTCCACGGGCGTGGCGCTGCTCCACTCCATCTCTGCTGCCGCCTGCTCGAGGTTGTTGCGCGCCTCCACGAGGTCGGGCGGATCCAGCTCGAGCTGCAGTCGGCCGACCTCGGTGCGCAGACGCGCCAGGTTGCGGGCGTCCTGGCCCTCGCTGAGCAGCGCCAGGGCGCGTTCGGCGAGCGGCACGGCCGCCGTGACGTCTCCGCGGTTGGCCTGCATCACGCTGGCGTTCCAGTAGGCCGAGGCGCGCGCCCGCGACGAGCCGAGGGTCTCGGCGCGCGAGATGGCCTTGCGGCACAGGCGTACGGCGTGGGCGGTGTCGCCCCGCTCGAAGTGGGCGGCCGCCACGGTCACCGCCAGCTGGACGGCCTCGTCGCAGGCGTCGAGCCCGGCCTCCTCGACGTGGGTCATGACGCGCTGGCCGCACTCGATGGCCCGGCCGAGGTCTCCGGTCTCGCGATAGATCCGGCTCAGCGCGATGCCGGCCTTGATCTGGGTGAGCCCGTCGGTCGATCGGTCCTCGATCAGGGACTCCAGCTCGAGGACGGCGTCGTCGTGCTGGCTCGTCGCCTCGAGGGCCCGGGCGTGGAGGAGCCGGGCCCGCTCGCGCAGCCCGTCGATCCGCGCCGCGACCAGGTGCTCGAGGGCGAGGTGGTCGACGGCGCGCCCGAGGTGCGCCTCGGCGTCCTCGGTCTGGCCGGACTCCAGTGACAGCTCGGCGTAGTCGAGGGCCAAGCGGATCTCGTCCACCTCACGACGATCCGGCTCGCCCAGCAGGGACTCCACCGACACGTCGAGACGTAGTGCGATGGCCTGCAGGGCCGGGGCCGTGGGCTGACGGTGGCCGCTCTCGATGCGGGAGAGGTAGGCGACGGACATGATCTCCTTCGCCACCCCGCCCTGGGTGAGGCCACGAGCTTGTCGGGCGGAGCGCAGGCGCTGGCCCAGCGCGACGCGGTCCGTCTGGGCAAGCAGCTCGGCTTGGTGCGAGTCCATCCATCCATTGTCAGGCACATTTGCCAATGTAGTATCGAATTCAGGCAAATGTGTCGCGCCGGGCGTCAGGTGCCGCTGTTGATCATCCCCGCGCCAACGGTCACGCCGGTCGCCTCGTCGATCAGGATGAACGAGCCCGTGGTCCGGTTCTTGGAGTAGGGGTCGCACAGCAGCGGCATGGTGGTGCGCAACTGGACGCGGCCGATCTCGTTGAGCCCGAGCTCGCCGGCGTCCTGGTCGCGGTGCAGCGAGTTGACGTCCAGGCGGTACTGGATGTCCTTGACCATCGCGCGGCCCGTGCGGGTGGTGTGCTTGATGGCCAGCTTCTGCCGCGGCTTGAGCGGCTCGTTGGTCATCCAGCAGATCATCGCGTCGATGTCCTGGCTGGGCTTCGGAGCGTTCTTGGGCCGGGCGATCATGTCCCCACGGGAGACGTCGACGTCGTCCTCGAGGTGGACCGTCACCGACATCGGCGGGAAGGCCTCGGAGACCTCCTGGTCGAAGAGCTCGACCTTCGAGATCGTCGAGGTCATCCCGGAGGGGAGGACGACGACCTCGTCGCCCTTCTTCAGCACGCCACCGGCGACCTGGCCGGCGTAGCCGCGGAAGTCGTGGTACTGCTCGGACTTGGGGCGGATGACGTACTGCACGGGGAAGCGGGTGTCGACCAGGTCGCGGTCTGAGGCGACGTGGACGTGCTCGAGGTGGTGCATGAGCGTCGGCCCGGAGTACCACGGGGTGTTCTCGGACCGGTTGACGACGTTGTCGCCCTGCAGTGCCGAGATCGGGATGACCTCGAGGTCGGGGATGTTGAGCTTGGTCGCGAAGTTGGTGAACTCCTTGTGGATCTTCTCGTAGACCTCCTCCGACCAGTCGACGAGGTCCATCTTGTTGATGCACAGCACCAGGTGCGGCACCCGCAGCAGCGACAGCAGCACCGCGTGGCGACGCGACTGCTCGGTCAGGCCCTGGCGGGCGTCGACCAGCACCAGGCCCAGGTCGGCGGTGGAGGCGCCGGTGACCATGTTGCGGGTGTACTGGATGTGGCCCGGGGTGTCGGCGATGATGAACTTGCGGGCCGGGGTCGCGAAGTAGCGGTAGGCCACGTCGATGGTGATGCCCTGCTCGCGCTCGGAGCGCAGACCGTCGGTCAGCAGCGCCAGGTCGGTGTAGTCGTAGCCCTTGGACTGGCTCGTCGACTCCACCGCCTCGAGCTGGTCCTCGAAGATCGACTTGGAGTCGAGGAGCAGCCGCCCGATGAGCGTCGACTTGCCGTCATCGACGGAGCCGGCGGTCGCGAAGCGCAGGAGGTCCATCCCGCCCTGGGCCGCGGTGTGGGGATCGTTGATCTCGGTGCTCTGGGGGGTGGTGGCCATCAGAAGTAGCCTTCCTTCTTGCGGTCTTCCATGGCGGCCTCGGAGAACCGGTCGTCGCCACGGGTGGCGCCGCGTTCGGTGACGCGAGCGATGGCGATCTCGTCGATGATGGCGGCGGTGTCGGTGGCGTGGGACTCGACACAGCCGGTCTGGGTGCGGTCACCCACCGTGCGGAAGCGGACCATCTTGGTCTCGACCGTCTCGCCGGCCTTGGCCTGGATCTCCGGCCCGATCGAGAGCAGCATCCCGTCGCGCTCGATGACCTCGCGCTCGTGGGCGAAGTAGATCGAGGGGATCTCGATCTGCTCGCGGTGGATGTAGTGCCAGATGTCGAGCTCGGTCCAGTTGGACAGCGGGAAGATCCGCATGTGCTC
>JBBSOR010000024.1:0-40049 GCA_038259535.1 Propionibacteriales bacterium
CGCTTCCGGCAGAAGGCCGGCCTGATCCGCGTCGACTCGACGGTCGACTGGATCGCCCAGCAGGTCCGGGCGGAGCGACAGGTTGCGTGCTCGGTCGAGTTCGTCGCGACCGCCGCCGACCCCATCACCGACCGGCTGCGTGACTCCGGCATCGACGTCGCCACCATCTACGGCCGCGGCCGGTTCGATGCCGAGGCCGAGCGGCTCCGGTTCCAGACCGGGCAGGCGAAGGTCTGCGTCTTCACCGCGGTCGCCTCGATCAGCCTGCATGCCGACGAGACCCTCAGCGAGGGCCACCGGGCGAGCTCCGAACCCCGCGTCGGTGTCTTCCACCAGGCCCGCTTCTCGGGTATCGCCGCACGGCAGGTGACCGGCCGCACCCACCGCGACCACCAGGTCTCGCCCTGGCACATCGCCTACGCCGAGGGCACCGTCGAGGAGCAGGTCGGCAAGGTCATGGTGGAGCGCATCGCCGCCGCCTCCGACACGGTGGGAAGCGACACCACCGGCCTCACCGCCCTCGCCGAGCTCCTCGGGGCCGACTGGCTCCCGGTGACGAGCCTGACCGAGGACGGCGCCTGAGAGCTCGGCTCAGCTCATCCGCCGCAGCATCGCGACCGGGACGTGCTTGATCACGAAGCCCAGGGGCGCCCACGGCCAGGCCGGCACCCGCGCAGAGGCCTTCTCCTTCTCGATCGCCTCGACCATGGCGCGCACGCCCCTCTCGGTCGACGACATCAGGGGCGTCTTCCTCGACGTGCCCGACATCTCCGAGACGATGTAGCCGGGGTAGAGCACGGTGACCTTGATCGGGGTGCCGTGCACGTCGGCGCGCAAGCCCTCGGCGAGGTGTGCGACGGCGGCCTTGGAGGCGGCGTACGTCGTGATGTTCTTCGGCATCCCGCGCAGCGCGGAGATGCTGGAGACCATCACCAGGTGGCCGGCGTCCTGCGCGCGGAAGATCTGGGCCGCCGCCTCGGTCTGAGCCAGGGCGCCGATGAAGTTGGTCTCCGCGGTCTCGCGGTTGGCGTCGAAGCGGCCGGTGCCGAGCGGCTGCCCCTTGCCGAGGCCCGCGTTGACGATCACCTTGTCGAGACCGCCGAGCTCATCGCGGAACTCCTCGAAGACCCGGAAGACGGCGTCGTGGTCGGTCACGTCGAGCGCCTTGACCACCACGTGGGCGTCGGGCCGCGCGGCCAGGATCTCGGCCCTGAGGTCGTCGAGGCGTTCGGTCCGCCGGGCGCACAGCGCGAGGTCGTGGCCCCGGGCGGCGAACTGGCGGGCCATCTCGGCGCCGAGGCCGCTGCTCGCGCCGGTGATGAGGATCGTGGACATGGGGCTCCTAGGGAGTCGTCTAGCGGTAGGTGAGCAGGTCGGCGGAGCCGTCGACGAAGAGGTGGTCGTGGGCGTTGAAGGTGACCAGGGTGGTGCCGCTCGCGCCGCACACCACGGTCGAGACGCCGGTGTTGACCGACACCGGGTTGAGCCGCAGCCACAGATCGGTGCGGGCGCGCGTGTCATCGGCCAGCAGCGCGGCGACCGCCCAGGCGATCGGACCGCCGCTGGTGAGGACGACGGCCGTTCCCTTGCGGGGCAGCGCGTCCACCAACCGGGTCAGGGCGGCCTCCACGCGGGAGGTGAAGGCGGCGAACGACTCGTCGTAGGACTCCTCGCTCTCGCCCGAGGTCCAGCGCAGGGTGGCCTCGGTGAACCAGCGCTGGAAGACGGCCTTCTCCGACTCGCCCTCCACCGTCGCGGGCTGGTCGTGGACGGCGAGCACCTGGAGGTGGTCGAACTCGTTCCAGCTGGCGTCCACGCTCACCTCGGCGCTCCAGCCCGAGCCGTCGAGCACCTCGGCGGCCGTCTGGGCGTGCCGCTTCATCTCGCCCGCCACGACCACGTCGGCGGTGACGCCGCGGGCCGCGAGCGCGGCACCGAGCACCCGGGACTGCTGGTGGCCGGTGGGGGAGAGGTTGTCGTAGTCGGCCGCGCCGAAGGAGGCCTGGCCGTGCCGCACCAGCAGGATCCGGCTCACCGTGCACCCTCGATGAGCCCGTCGAGGCGCCGTCCGATGATCTGCACGGCCGGCCCGAAGAGGGCGTACATCTCGTTGGTGGTCTGGCCGTGGAAGTAGCGGTAGTAGATCTGCTGCGCGATGACGGCCATCCGGAAGAGTCCGAAGACCTCGTAGAAGCGCCACTGCTCCGGCGACACCGAGCGACCGGTGCGCTCGGCGTAGGCCGCCACGAACTCGTCGCGGGTGAGCATCCCGGGCAGGTGGGTCGGCACCCGGCGCATCAGCTGGAACTCCTCGGTGTCGTCGGCCTGGACCCAGTAGGCCATCGAGCCGGCGAGGTCCATCAGCGGGTCGCCGAGGGTGGCCATCTCCCAGTCCAGCACCCCGACGATGCGGGTGACGTCGTCACCGTCGAGCACGAGGTTGTCGAGCTTGAAGTCGTTGTGGATCACGCAGGTGGCGACGTCCTCGGGCTGGCGCGCGTCGAGCCACGCCATGACCGCCTCGAGGTCGGGCACGTCCACAGTGCGGGCGTTGCGGTAGCGCGTCGACCAGCCCTCGACCTGGCGGCGGACGTAGCCCGCGCCCTTGCCGAGGTCGGCGAGCCCCGCGGCCGCGACGTCGATGCCGTGCAGCTCGGCGAGCACGTCGACGGCGTCGAGGCACAGGGCGCGTGCCTGCTCCGGCGACAGGGGTACGTCGGCGGGCCACTCGCTGCGCGCGATGATCCCCGCGACGCGGTCCATGGCATAGAAGTCGCCGCCGACCACCTCGGCGTCGTCGCAGAAGGCCACCATCGGCGCGACGTAGTCGAAGACCGGGGCGAGCGCCGACTGGATGACGTACTCGCGGTGCATGTCGTGCGCACCCCTGGCCTTGGTGCCCTGCGGCGCTCGGCGCACGATGAGGTCGCGCCCGGACGGGAAGCGCAGGAGATAGGTCAGGTTGGAGGCGCCGCCGGTGAACTGGTGCACCTCCGGCTCCCCGTCGAGACCGTCGGGGGTGGCGGCGTGGGTGCGGATCCACTCCGCGACGCGCGCCACGTCGAAGGCGTCCTCCTCACGCACCTCGCGGGCGCCCGGCACGGAGCTCACGAGCCCGCCGCCTCAAGCCTGGCGGCCTGGTCGCGCATGACCGCGTCGTAGGCGGGGCGGTCGGCCCACTTGAGGAAGTAGGCCTGGCGAGCGGCCTCGTCGGGGACGATCACGTCCTCGCCGGCGTCCATGCCCGCGAGCACGGCGGCGGCGATGTCGTCGGCGCTGGTCCTCGAGCGCTCGACGAGCCCGCCGACCACCTGCCCGACCAGCTCGTCGGTGCCCTGCATCGAGTCCATCAGGTTGGTGCGGAAGTAGGACGGGCAGACCACGCTCGCCCGGATGCCGAACGACGCCAGCTCGTGGCCGCACGTCTCGGTGAACGCCACGACGGCGGCCTTCACCGCGTTGTAGGAGCCCATCCCGCCCGGGTGCACGAGGCCGGCCAGCGAGGCCACGTTGACCAGGTGGCCGGAGCCCTGCTCCTTGAGCATCGGGGTGAACGCCTTGGTGCCGCGCACCAGGCCGAAGAGGTTGATCTCGGTGATCCACTGCCACTCCTCGAGCGTGCAGCGGTCGACCCGCCCGCCGCCGGCGACCCCGGCGTTGTTGACCAGCACGTCGAGCCCGCCCCAGCGCTGCCGCACGGCGTCGAGCGCCGCGGCCCAGTCGTCGTCCGAGGTGATGTCGAGGACCAGGTCGATGCCGTCTGCGGCGACGCGGTCGGTGGCGAGCACCTCGTCACCGCGGGCCCGGAACGCCGCGACCAGGGCCGCGCCGAGGCCCGAGGCGGCGCCGGTGACCAGCACGCGGCGGCTCGTCGGGGCGCTCACGCGGTGTGCTTCGCGAGCTCGACCTTGGCGATGACGTTGCGGTGCACCTCGTCCGGGCCGTCGGCCAGGCGCAGCGAGCGGGCGCCGACCCAGGCGGCGGCGAGCATGGTGTCGTCGGTCATGCCCGCGCCGCCGTGCAGCTGGATGGCCATGTCGATCACGTCGAGGGCCATCATGGGCACCTCGACCTTGATCTCGCTGACGGCGGAGTAGGCCTCGCGACCCATGCCCTGGTCGAGCAGCCAGGCAGCGTGCATGACCAGCAGCCGCGATCGGTTGATCGCGATCCGGGCGTCCGCGATCCGCTCGCGGTTGCCGCCGAGGTGGGCGATCGGCTTGCCGAAGGCGGTGCGCTCCAGGGCGCGGGCGCACCCGAGCTCGAGCGCCCGCTCGGCCAGGCCGATGGCGCGCATGCAGTGGTGGACGCGACCCGGGCCGAGGCGGCCCTGGGCGATCTCGAAGGCCCTACCGGCGCCGAGGAGCACGTTGGCTGCGGGCACGCGCACGTTGTCGAAGGACACCTCGCCGTGGCCCAGCGGCTCGTCGTAGTAGCCCATCGTGGTGAGCATCCGCTCGACCTTCACGCCCTCGGCGTCGCGGGGGACCAGCACCATGGTGTGGCGCGAGTGGCGCTCGGCCTCGGGGTCGGAGAGGCCCATGAAGACCAGGATCTTGCAGTCGGGGTTGCCGACGCCGGTCGAGAACCACTTGCGACCGTTGATCACGACCTCGTCACCATCCACGTGGGCGGTCGCGGCCATGTTGGTCGCGTCGGAGGACGCCACGGCCGGCTCGGTCATGCAGAAGGCGCTGCGGATCTCCGCGCGCAGGAGCGGCTCGAGCCACTCCTTCTGCTGTGCGTCGGTGCCGTACTTGAGCAGCACCTCCATGTTGCCGGTGTCGGGGGCGTTGGAGTTGAAGACCAGGGGCGCCAGGAAGGAGCGCCCCATCTCCTCGGCCACCGGCGCGTAGTCGACGTTGGACAGGCCCTCGCCCCCGTCGGTGCCGAAGTCGGCGGCATAGGTGCCGGCGTGGGTCGCGGGCAGGAAGAGGTTCCACAGGCCCTGCGCCCGCGCCCTGGCCTGCAGCTGCTTGATCACCGGGTCGGGTGCCCAGTTGTCGCCGCCGGACTCGCGCAGCCGGGTGATCCGGGTGTGGGCGTCCGCCTCGATCGGCAGGATCTCGTCGGTGACGAACGCGCGCACGCGATCGCGCAGGTCGGCGGCGCGCGGGGAGAGGGAGAAGTCCATGGGATTGACCCTAACCGGCTATTGAGCAATGCTCAACAGTGTGTCCGAGCCACCCGTACGCCGACGGCTGAGCGCCGACGAGCGCCGCCGCCAGCTCGTGGCCATCGGGCTCGCCCAGATCGTCCGGACGCCGATCCAGGACCTCTCGATGGACGACATCGCCACCGAGGCGGGCATCTCGCGCGGGCTGCTCTTCCACTACTTCCCGACCAAGACCGACTACTACCTCGCCTGCATCGCCGCGGCCGGGCGACGCATCCTGCGCAACACCGCCCCCGACGAGAGCCACTCGGGGCAGGAGCAGGTGCGCGAGACCACGCGGCTGATGGTCGAGCAGATCGAGCGTCGCCGCGCCTTCTACCTCGCGCTCGTGCACGGCCACGGCGTGGCCGACCCGCGGGTGAGCGAGGTGATGGACTCCGTCCGCGACGGCAGCACCGAGCGGGTCGTGCGGGCCCTCGACGTGCCGGAGCGCCAGCGCCCCGTCGTACGTGCGTGGTGGGCCTACACCGAGGACCGGGCGCTCACCTGGTCGGCAGTGCCGACCGGTGCACGCCCGGTCCCGGTGGATCAGCTGGTGGAGGAGTGCGTCGCCGCCCTCCACGCCCTGCTGCGGATCAGTCCTTGATCGCTCAGCGCTTGGTGACGCGACCCAGCACGGAGAAACGCGCCTTGTCGTCCAGGGGGAGTCCCTTGCACGCCAGCACCGTGCGCTTGCCGCAGCGGTAGCGCGTGGAGGCGTTGACCAGCGTCACCGTGACGGCGCTCACCTTGCGCTTGTCGAAGCTCACCGTCTTGCGTCCGTCGCCATTGCGGTTGAGCTTGACCTTCTTGACCTGGCGCTTGCCGTTGGTGCGGTGGATGACGACGACCGCGGCCGGCGAGGTGCGCTTGGCCGGACCGGTCACCCGCAGGGACAGCTTCCACTTCTTGGCGCCGAGACCCTTGCCGGGGACGTAGCGGTAGGACGCGGAGGACAGGTGGTCGACCTTGACCGAGAAGCGCTTGGTGCGCTTGTGCTTGCTGAGCTTCTTGGCTCCGCGAGTCTTCGGAACGGCGTACTCGGCCCCCTCGGGGAAGTTGGCGGCCGGGGTCAGGTTGCCGGCGGCATAGGTGGCATAGACCTTGGTCAGGCCGCCCTTGCGCTTGAGCACCTTCTGGAGCGCAGTCACGCTGTATTTCCCGCCGTCGCTCGGCAGCGACCCGGCCTGGCCCCAGGCCTTCTTGACGATGCCGACGCCGTACTTGCTGGAGAGGTACTCCCAGAAGGTCCAGTTGCCGTACTGGTAGCCGGAGTTGCGGCTGAAGGCGTCGAGCGGCACGTAGGGGGCGTAGACCTGGCTCCAGGGGAAGTACTGGCGGTTGTCGTTGACCGCGGTCGCGATCCGCTCCTCCATCCACGTCGCGGTGGCCTCCATCATCCACGGGTCCTCGGCGTAGTCGTAGGCGTACTGGACGGCGTGGAAGAACTCGTGGGCGGCGGTCACCGTGAGGTTGTCGGTGGGCGTGCCGTTGGGGAACTGGGACGCAGCGAAGTCGTTGTCCAGGACGCAGTAGCCGTAGCCGGTGCGGTTCTTGACCCGCTTCTCGCCGGCGCAGAAGCCGTAGATGTCACCGCCGAGGTCCTTGAGGTAGACGTCGAAGAGCGGGTTGCCACCTCGGGCGCCGTCGGTCAGGGGTGCGCGGTAGCCCATCTGGTCGACGATGGTCGACCACACGGAGTCCATGATCGCGAGGTTCTGGGCGGGCCACTCCGCGGACGGCGGGGCGTCGGCGCCGGTCGGGACGTAGTGCAGGCACAGCCGGGTGTTGCAGAGCGGGGCCGCCTCGGGGACGGTGTAGCCGAAGCCCTGGGTGTCGCCGTAGCCGTCGGTGGGGCGCGCGAGGAGGGAGTTGGCGATCTTGCGCTCCCGGCCGCGGAGCTCGGACTTCTTGAGCCAGAGGTCGCGCAGCGCCAAGGTGGCGGACGGGTCGCGAGACAGCGCGTTGCCGGCCAGGACCCGGCGGGCGACGGCGAGGGTCTTCGATGCGGCCTGCTCCCCGAACGCGGGGAGGGCGGCTTCAGGCGCCTGCTCCAGGGCGTCCGCGGGCGACGGCACGGCGGAGGCGCCGGGGCCGGTCGGGCGGGCGTTGTCGGCAGCGACGGCTGGTGCCGACAGCACTGCCCCGCCCATCAGTGCGATGGCCACAGCGGTGGTCACGATTCGGCGCATGGTTCCCCTCAGGTTGGACAGCTCAGGGGTGACCCTAACCCGCCCGGGCGACACCCAGAAGCCGACAGGCGACGAGAGGTCGACCAGAGGTCGGCTAGAGGTCGGCTAGAGGTCGGCTAGAGGTCGGCGATGTGCTCGATGATCGCCGTGGTGGAGATGGCGGGCGTGCGCTCGAGGTAGACGACCTCACACACGTCGGCGTACTCGTCGAACTTTCCGGCCCAGTCATCACCCATCACCAGGACGTCGGCGCCGTGCTCGAGGAGGTAGTCGCGCTTCTGCTCGAGGCTCTCCTCGACGAACACCTCGTCGACCACCCTGAGGGCGCCGACGATCGCGAGCCGTTCGCGCTGGCTGAAGATCGGGGCCCGGCCCTTCTTGCGCTCGTTGAGGGCGTCGGCGGAGACGCCGACGACCAGCCGCTCACCCAGCGCCGCCGCGCGCTCCAGCACGCGCAGGTGCCCGACGTGGAACACGTCGAACGTCCCGAAGGTCATCACGGTGCGAGGCATGCGCGGCATTCTGGCACGCGGCGGGTGAGGGGGTCTGGGGGAGGATGGCCGGCATGCCCACCACGGCCGCAGCCACGCCTCCGTCCCCGCAGCCGAGCCACTCGCTCATCACTCCCGACCCCGGTGCCGACGAGGCCCGTCGCCGTGGCCTGCGCCAGATGCGCACGGTCGCGGTCGGCCTGCTGCTGCTCGCCGCGCTCGTCTACGTCGCCACACTGGGGCGCGAGGGCTTCTGGGGCTTCGTCAACGCGGGCGCCGAGGCGTCGATGGTCGGTGCGATCGCCGACTGGTTCGCCGTGACCGCCCTCTTCAAGCACCCGCTCGGCCTGCCCATCCCGCACACCGCGCTCGTGCCCAAGCGCAAGGACGAGCTCGGCAAGGGGCTCGAGGAGTTCGTGGGGGAGAACTTCCTGCAGGAGGACATCATCCGCGAGCGGGTGGTCGCGGCCGGGATCTCGGCGAGGGTCGGCGACTGGCTGGGCGATCCCGCCAACGCCCGCCGGGTCGTCGACGAGGTCTCCGACGTCGCCGCGATCGCGCTCGACAAGGTGCGCGACGACCACGTCGCCGACCTGGTGACCCAGGCCTTCGTGCCGCGGTTCCGCGAGGAGCCCATCTCCCCGCTGCTCGGCACCACGCTGATGGAGGTGCTGCGCGACGACCTGCACCACGGCGTGGTCGACCTGGCGGTCGAGGAGATGCACCAGTGGCTGCTGCAGAACCCGGAGACGTTCTCCCGGGTGCTGGAGGAGCGGGCGCCCTGGTGGGCCCCGCCCAAGCTCAACGTGGCGGTCACCTCACGACTCCACGTCCAGGCCCTGGCGTGGTTGGAGGACATCCGGGACGACCCCCGTCACCAGGCCCGGGAGGCACTGGACTCGATGCTGGGCCAGCTCGCCCACGACCTGCTCAACGACACCGAGACGCAGGAGCGTGCGGAGGCGTTCAAGGTGCGCCTGCTCGACCACCCGCAGGTCGTCAGCACGGCCATCTCGCTGTGGAAGGCCATGCGCGCGGCGCTGCTCAGCTCCATCCAGGACCGGGAGGGCGCGGTGCGCCAGCGTCTCCTGGTCGAGCTCAACCACTTCTCCGAGCGACTGCAGGACGAAGCCGCGCTGCGCGAGCGCCTCGACCGCTCGGCCGCCGACCTCACGGTCTTCCTGGTCGAGCGCTACGGCGCCGAGGTGACCACCGTGATCACCTCGACCATCGAGCGCTGGGACGGCAAGGAGGCTTCGCGCCGCATCGAGCTCCACGTGGGACGCGACCTGCAGTTCATCCGGATCAACGGCACCATCGTCGGCGGTCTGGTGGGTGTCGTGATCCACGCCTTCAGCCTGCTGGTTCACTGAGCCCATGAGCGAACCGGTGGACGTGCCCATCCGCGACGAGTCGATCCGGCTCGGTCAGTTCCTCAAGCTCGCCAACCTGGTGGAGACCGGCGCCGAGGCCAAGCCCGTGGTCGCCGACGGCGCGGTCACCGTCAACGGTGAGGTCGAGACGCGACGAGGCCGCCAGCTCGCCCCGGGTGACGTGGTCACGTTGGGCGCGCTGGCGGCCAGGGTCGCCACCGGAGAGGTCGAGATCGACGTCCCCTGGTGAGGGGTGGTCAGCGGACCTCGAGCAGGTCCACCACGAAGATCAGCGTCTCGCCGGGCTTGATGGCGCCACCCGCACCGCGGTCTCCGTAGCCCAGGTGCGGCGGGATGACCAGGCGGCGACGTCCGCCGACCTTCATGCCCTGCACGCCGGTGTCCCATCCGGAGATGACCTGGCCGATGCCGAGGCGGAATTGCAGCGGCGTGCCGCGGTTGTAGGACGCGTCGAACTCCTCGCCCGAGGAGTGGGCCACGCCGACGTAGTGGACCGAGACGGTCGAGCCGGACGTGGCCTCGACACCATCTCCCTCGACGAGGTCGGTGACCTCGAGGTCGGCGGGCGCGTCGCCCATGTGGGGGTCGACGTCGGGCTTCTCGCTCACAGGTTGCTCCATTCGGTGCTGGGTCAGGTCGGGTCGTTCAGGTCTGGTGCACGTAGCTGTCGAGCTGGTCGCGCTCGAACTCGAGCTCACCGATCCGGTTCTTGACCACGTCACCGATGCTGATGATGCCGGTCAGCTTTCCGTCGGCCACCACCGGGACGTGCCGGATGCGGTGCTCGGTCATGGTCTGCATGAGGTCGGTGAGCCCGTCGTTGCCCCCGCACGTGCGCACGTCGGCGGTCATGATCTGCCGCACGGCGGTGTCGAGCACCGCCTCGTCGGCGTGCAGGCGGCGTACGACGTCGCGCTCGCTGACGATCCCGGAGACCCGCTCGCCGTCCTCGCTCACCACCAGTGCGCCGACGTTGTGCTCGGCGAGCAGCGCGACCAGCTCCCGCACGGTGGCGTCGGGACTGATGGTCACCACGGCCTGGGTCGACTTGGCATGGATGACGTCATGGATCTTCATCGGGTGCACCTCTCGTCCGGCGTGGGCGTGCCTGTGACCTCACCGTAGCCAAGCGCGAGCGCGGGCAACAGGTGTCGCTGGGACGGGCCTCAGTCCAGGACGGGCGGGGCCTGCCGCTCGCGCAGACTGCTCACCGAGCCCGGGCCGCGGCGTGGCACGTCGGGATCGAGGTCGTCGTCACCGAGCGAGCCCAGGAAGGAGAGCGCGGCGTCGTGGAGGTGGCCGTTGGAGGCCAGCGCGTTTCCGCCCCACGGGCCGTCGGTGCCGTCGAGGGAGGTGAACATGCCGCCGGCCTCGCGCACGATCACGTCGAGGGCCGCCATGTCGTAGACCGCGAGCTCGGGCTCGGCGGCGATGTCGACCGCCCCTTCCGCCAGGAGCATGTAGGACCAGAAGTCGCCGTAGGCGCGGGTGCGCCAGCACCGCCGGGACAGGGAGACGAAGTCATCGAGCCGGTCGCGCTCGTCCCAGCCCGAGAGCGAGGAATAGCTGAGCGAGGCGTCCTCGAGGCGGCGCACGTCGGACACCTCGCACCTCGTCGCCTTGAGCAGGGAGCGGCCGGTCCAGGCGCCGTGGCCGGCCGAGGCCCACCAGCGGCGCTGCAGCTGCGGCGCGGACACCACGCCGAGGACGACCTCGTCGTCGACGGCGAGCGCGATGAGGGTGGCCCAGACCGGGACGCCGCGGACGAAGTTCTTGGTGCCGTCGATCGGGTCGACGATCCAGCGGCGCTGGCTGTGCCCGGTGGCGCCCTGCTCCTCCCCGACGACGGCGTCGCGCGAGCGGACCCGCGAGAGCGTGCGGCGGATGCCCTCCTCGACCGCCGTGTCGGCGTCGGTGACGGGTGTGAGGTCGGGCTTGCTCATGACGTGGAGGTCGATCGCCTTGAAGCGCGCCTGGGTCAACGAGTCTGCGTCGTCGGCCAGGAGATGGGCGAGACGGAGGTCGTCGGTGTAGTCGGTCGAGCCACGGGGGTCGGACGGGCCGGAGGGGGGCATGTCCACAGGTTATGGCCCGCGCCGCGCCCTAGGCTGCACGCATGGAGATCAACGGTGTGCCGCTTCACCCGCTCGTCGTGCACGCGGTGGTCGTCCTGGGCCCGCTGGCCGCCCTCGCCGGACTGGCCTACGCCGCCGTCCCGCGGTGGCGCTGGCTGCTGCGCTGGCCGCTGGTGGTGCTGGCGCTGGTGACCGCCGTCGCCGCCGTCCTGGCCACACAGGCGGGTGAGGCGCTGCTGGAGGCGCGCCCCGAGCTCGAGCCGCTGGTGGAGGAGCACGAGGACCATGGCGAGCTGATGCGCAACGTGGCCCTGGCCTACGTGCTCGTCTCGACCCTCGCGGCCTGGGCGCTCGGCGGGGTCAGCGCTCTGGCGTCCGGCAGGGGTGCCCGGACGACCAGGTTCGGCGTGCCCGTGGCGGTGCTGCTGGCGCTGTCCGCGGTGGCCCTGCTGGTCGTGCTCTTCCTGGCCGGCGACTCCGGCGCCCGGGCCGTGTGGGGCTGACCCGTCGCCTACCAGTCGGTGGCCGAGCGCGCACTGAGCAGGCGCCGGAAGGACTCGACCCGGTCCGGGTCGGCCTCACCCTCGACGATGGCCTCGTCGAGCCCGCACTCAGGCTCTCCGGTGCCGTGGGAGCAGCCGCGGGGGCAGGTCTCGGTCATCTCGTCGAGATCGGGGAACGCCTCGATGAGGTTCTCCGGCTGGACGTGCGCCAGCCCGAAGGACCGGATGCCGGGGGTGTCGATGATCCAGCCGTCGCCGTGGGGGAGCTCGAGGAGGTATGCGCTCGTGGAGGTGTGGCGCCCGCGGCCGGTCACGGCGTTGACGATGCCCACCTCCCGGTGCGCGTCGGGGATCAGTGCGTTGACGAGGGTGGACTTGCCGACACCGCTGTGGCCGACGAGCACGCTCGTGCGGCCGCGCAGCCGGTCGAGCAGCTCGGTCAGGTCGCCGGCGCCCTCGCCCTTGAGCTGGGTGACCACCCACGGGACACCCAGCGACCGATAGGTGCCGAGCAGCGTCTCGGGGTCGGCCAGGTCGGCCTTCGTGAGGCACAGCAGCGGCGCCATCCCGGCGTCGTACGCCGCCACGAGGGCACGGTCGATCAGGCGCGGGCGGGGCTCGGGGTCGGCGAGCGCGGTGACGACGACGAGCTGGTCGGCGTTGGACACGATGACCCGCTCGACGGGGTCGTCGTCATCGGCCGTGCGGCGCAGCGTCGTCGTGCGCGGGACCACCTCGACGATCCGCGCGAGTGACCCGTCGACCCCGCTGGTGTCGCCGACCACGCGGACGCGGTCGCCCACCACGACGCCCTTGCGTCCGAGCGGGCGCGACTTCATCGCCATCACCCGGCGACCGTCGAGGAGAAGGGTGAAGCGGCCGCGGTCCACCGTGACGACGCGGGCGTCGACCGCGTCGTCGTAGGAGGGGCGGTCCTTGGTGCGGGGACGGGTGCGCCGGCGCGGCCGCTCGTAGTGCTCCTGGTCGTGGTCGGAGTAGCGACCGGTGGTCACGAGGCTCCTCCGTGCACGGCGTGGGTCCACGCCGCGGCGAAGTCGGGGAAGGTCTTCGACGTCGTCGCGACGTCCTCGACCAGGACGCCGTCCACGGCGAGTCCGAGAATGACGCCGGCGTGGGCCATCCGGTGGTCGGCGTAGGTGTGGAAGACACCACCGTGCAACGGCGCCGGCCGGATCGACAGGCCGTCCTCGCGCTCGGTGACGTCCGCACCCAGGCGTCCGAGCTCGGTGGCCAGGGCGGTGAGCCGGTCGGTCTCGTGCCCACGGATGTGGGCGACGCCGCGCAGGTGCGACGGGGAGTCGGCCAGAGCGCAGAGGGCGGCGATCGCGGGGGTGAGCTCGCCGACGTCGTGCAGGTCGAGGTCGACGCCCGAGAGCCGCTCGGGACCGACCACGGTCAGGTCACCTTCCGCCAGGGTCACCTCACAGCCCATCAGGGCCAGGATCCGGCGCAGCTCGTGCCCGGGCTGCGTCGTGCGGTCCGGCCAGTCGGTGACGGTGACCCGACCCCCGGTCGCCGCGCCCAGCGCGAGGAACGGTGCCGCGTTGGACAGGTCGGGCTCGATGTCGTGGTCGACCGCGCGGACCGGGCCGGGGGCGACGGCCCACCGGTTGGCGTCGCTGTCATCGACCTCGACGCCATGCCGGCGCAGCATCTGGACGGTCATCTCGATGTGGGGGAGGGAGGGCACCGGTCTGCCGACGTGGCGTAGGTCGACGCCGTGGTCGTAGCGCGCACCGGCCAGCAGCAGCGCCGAGACGAACTGCGAGGAGGCACTCGCGTCGATGGTGACCGTGCCACCGGGAACGGAGCCGAGACCGTGGATCGAGAAGGGCAGGGAGTCGCCCTGGATGGACACGCCGAGGTCGCGCAGGGCCGACAGCACCTGCCCGACCGGGCGCAGGCGCATGTGCGGGTCGCCGTCGAAGGAGACCAGCGCGGTGCCGAGGCCGGCGACGGGCGGCACGAAGCGCATCACGGTGCCAGCCAGACCGCAGTCGACCGCAGCGTCACTGTCGAAGGAGCCGGGGGTCACCGACCAGTCGTCGTCCCGGTCCTCGATGCCGGTGCCGAGGGCGGTGAGCGCCCCGGCCATGAGGAGGGTGTCGCGCGAGCGCAGCGGACGGCGTACGACGCTGGGGCCGTCGGCGATCGCGGCGAGCAGGAGCGCGCGGTTGGTCAACGACTTGCTGCCCGGCAGCGACACGACCCGGTCGACGGGGTCGCGGGGTCGCGGCGCCGGCCAGAGGTCGGGGGTCGGGGCGGGCTCACTCACCCGCGCACCCTATCGAGGTCAGGAGAGCTGGGCGCGCGCCAGCGTGGCCTCGCGACGGGCATCCTTGGCGACCTGCTTGGCCTCCCGGCGCACGTCCGCCGCGGCGCGGCGGGCGCGCCACGCCAGGCCGGGCTTGCCGTCGGTGTCGACGCCGGCGAGCAGGAGGCCGCCGAGGATGGCCGTGTTCTTGGTGAACTGGAGTCGCTGCGTCGCCTTGGCCTGCGGGTCGGTCTCCTCCCAGAACGCGTGTCCGGCCAGCGTGGTCGGGACGAGTGACGCCGCGAGCACAGAGGCGCTCAGGCGCGGCGCCCGACCGGTGCCCAGAGCGGCGGCGGCGAGGATCTGCGCACCGGCATTGAGGCGTACGAGCGTCGTGGTGCTGCTCGGGATGGGCGCACCCGGCGCCACCCGCTGGGCCAGCGGGACGATCCGGTCTGCGACCTTCTTGGCCTTGACCGCATGTCCCTCGGTGTTGCGCAGGGCGTTGACCCCGCCGACGACGAAGATCGAGGCGAGCATCGGACGGGCTAGCAACCGGGTGATCGTCATGGAGTCTTGTCTACACGATCCACCAACGGGTCGCTCCGTCCGCAGGGGTGCAGTGGACGTGCGGTGGCGGCCGGGTCAGCCGAGGTCGGCGCGCCAGGTGTTGTTGTCGGGATTGGGATCGGGATCGGTGAGCACCAGCGCGGCGGTGATCGAGGCGCCGGGCAGCGCGAGGATGTTCAGCTCGACCGGCGCGAGGTTGCTGCCGGTGATGGTGCACGTCATCCCGGAGCCGCGCAGGGTGCACCCGGAGCGGTTGGTCCACATCAGCAGCACCCGATCCGTGTCCAGCTCGAGCCGGGCGGTGCGGTCGGTCGGCAGGTCCACCACCCGCACGGTGACCTGGAAGAACGGCGTGCTGCCCCGGACCGATCCCCCCACGGACACGTCGACCGGGGTGGGTGTCGGCGTGGGTGTGGGTGTCGGAGTCGGTGTGGGCGTGGGGGTCGGTGTGGGCGTGGGGGTCGGTGTGGGCGTGGGGGTCGGAGTCGGTGTGGGGGTCGGGGTCGGTGTGGGCGTGGGAGTCGGAGTCGGAGTGGGGGTCGGTGTCGGCGTGGGAGTGGGCGTGGGAGTGGGTGTCGGGGTGGGGGTCGACGTGGGTGTCTTCGTGGGGGTGGAGGTCGCAGTCGGGTTCGTCGTGGGGGTCGGTGTCACCGACGCGGACGGGGTCGATGACCCGGTGGGCGTCTCGGACTGGGTGGGCGTCTCGACCGGCGTGGGTGTGAGCGACTCCGTCGTCCCCGGGGTCAGCACGACCACGTCGCCCGGGGCGAGGACGACGTCGGGCTCCTCGCTGAGCGGGACCTGTGTCCGTGGCGACCGACCGTTCGACGATGACGACGATCCGTCCCCGCCCGGGGCGACCGGCGCGGTGCCGGACAGGCCCGGGGGCACAGCCGCCGGCTCGGCCGTCACCCGATCGGCGTTGTTGAGGCCCACCGCCACCGCTCCACCGACCACGACGACCGTGGCCGCCACGCCCGCCACCGCCGCCACCCCGCTGTTGGCGGCGATCGTGTCGCGGATGCGTCCGACGACGACGCCGAGACCGGCCGGCAGCGCGAAGCCGCCTGCGGCGGCGCCGGCGTACGCAGCAGCCGCCCCGCCCAGGACGAGAGGGCCCAAGATGGCGGCCAGGTTGGAGTTGACCTCAGTCAGCTCGAGGTAGACGGCCATGCAGGGCCGGCACCCTCCGAGGTGGTCCTCCACCTTGGTCGCGTCGCGTCGCGAGATGCCGTTGCGGACGTAGGCCCCGAGGTGGCCGTGGGTCCACCTGCAGGTCTCCTCGTCGGCTGCCGCGCCGTGCTGGGTGAGGAACGCCTCGCGCAGGCCCTCGCGGGCGCGGTAGGCCAGGGCGGAGACGGAGTTGGCGCTCATGCCCAGCAGCGGGGCGATGTCGGCCGGCTTGTCGCCCTCGACCTCGGTGTGCCAGAGCACCAGCTGCCAGCGCTCGGGCAGCGAGGCGAACGCCTTCGCCGCGGCGGCACTCTCGAACCCCGCGACTGCCGTGTCGTGGAACGGCACGCCGGGGTCGAAGGCCTCCATGTCGTCCGTGGTGTGCAGCTTGGACGTCGCCCGGAACCGGTCGACCTGCAACCGACGCACGGACGTGAGGAGGTAGGCGCGGAACGCCACGTCGGGGCCGCCGCCACGCTGGATCACCCCGAGGACCTTCACGAAGGCCTCGGAGACCAGGTCCTCGGCGTCACCGGCCGACACGAGCTGCCGGGCGAGCCGCCGGGCGGCGTCCACGTGTCGTTCGAAGAGGGTGCCGTAGGCGTCGAGATCCCCGCCCCGGACCGCCGAGATCAACTCGGCGTCGCCCGGCGCCTCGAGGCTGGGGGCAAGGCTCATCTGGATCGACACTTCCGACGAAGCTCTCCTGGCACGGCGCCAGGCACGACCGATGCTAGACCCCGAGCCCACGAGGCGGGCGCTGAAGAAAAAAACCGAAACTGCGTGGTCTGGTCCGCGTCATGATTGGTCCTGCGGCTCGTTTCATCGGTGAACAGGAGAGACCGGGGGGTGCCGTGAAGAGATTCGCCACACGTGGGCGTCGACTCACGGCAGCCGATCCTGGGATGAGCGAGTCCTGGAACACCGGGTCGCGGTCGGGGTTGCCGCACCGGTTCCAGCCTGTGGGGGAGGCGCTCATCTCAGGGTCGGACGTTCTCGGTGCCTGCTCGGTCGCCGGTCAGGACCTGGCGCGTGACGGGGCCTCCGTGGGGGAGGCCCTCGAGGGGTTGCGCGCCACCTGGCAGGCGGTGACCGGCATCGACCCGTCGTTCGAGGTCGTCACGTCGCTGGTCGACGCGTGGAGCGAGACGACGCTGGGCTACCTGCACCAGCTCTCGTGCGACGACCCGCTGACCGGCCTGGCCAGCCAGGCCCACCTGCGCAGCCGGCTCTCCGAGCTCTACCGGCTCGCCGACCCCGACGCCATCGCCGGGCATGCGCTGGTGCTGTGCTCGATGCCGACGGGCGACGACCCGTCGGAGGAGCCCGGCGACCACTTCACGCGCGCCATGCGGATGGCGCGGGTCGGCGAGCTCGCTCGTACGGCGTTCGCCCGTGACGAGACGATCGCGCGGATCGGCACCTACCGGGTGGCGATCATGGCGGCGCGCGACGACCGGCTCGGCCGGCGTGTGCGGGTGCTCCGCCTCCTGCTGGAGAGCCTGGAGTCAGGCAACGCGCCCACGGGGACGCCCGTGCGAGTGTGGATCGAGGGCCTGCCCGACTCCGACCGGGGTGCCGGCATGCTGCTCGACGAGCTCGCTCGCAGCTGACCCCCGCCCGGCCACTCGACCTCCCGACGCCCCCTGACCCACGCCCGACCCATGCCGGGCCCGCCTCCGTCGTTCCCGGCGAGGGTCGTGACATGTGCGGCCGCTATGCCTCGTCCCGACGACCCGAGGACCTCATCGAGGAGTTCGAGGTCGTCGAGAGCCGCATCGCGGCGCCCCTGGCCGCCGACTACAACGTCGCACCGACCAAGGAGGTCTACGCCGTGGTCGAGCGCCCGCCGTCGCGCGAGGCCGGCCAGGCGCCCGAGGCGCCGCAGCGCCAGCTGCGTGTCCTCACGTGGGGCCTGGTGCCGTCGTGGGCCAAGGAACCGTCGATCGGCAACCGGATGATCAACGCACGGATGGAGACGGTGGCCGACAAGCCCGCCTACCGCAAGGCGTTCGCCACCCGCCGCGCGCTGCTGCCAGCCGACGGCTACTTCGAGTGGTACCCGACCGCGCAGACCAACGCCCGAGGCAAGCCGGTCAAGCAGCCCTTCTTCATCCGCCCCCGCGACGGCGGCGTCCTCGCGATGGCAGGGCTCTACGAGATCTGGCGTGACCCCACCCGGGCCGAGGACGACCCCGCCCGCTTCCGCTGGACGTGCACCGTCCTGACGACCGAGGCCGAGGACTCCCTCGGTCACATCCACGACCGGATGCCGCTGATGGTCGAACGCGAGCGCTGGCACGAGTGGCTCGACCCCACCACCCCGGGCGACACCTCCCTCCTGGTCCCGGCCGCTCCGGGCCGGCTCGAGGCGTACGCCGTGTCCACCCTGGTCAGCAACGTGCGCAACAACGGCCCGGAGCTGGTCCAACCCCTCGAGGCGACCCCATGAAGAAGGACCTGTGAAGAAGGCAACGATCCGCAGCATCGACACGCCCCACGGGGAGGGGCGCCTGCACACGCGACGGGCGACCAGCCCGATGGCGACCCTGCTGCTGAGCCACGGCGCCGGAGGCGGCATCGAGTCCCGCGACCTGTGGGCGCTCGCCGACGCGCTGCCCGCGCAGGGCGTGTCGGTGGTGGTCTTCGAGCAGCCCTGGCGAGTGGCCGGCCGCAAGGTCGCGACCGCCCCGCCGACCCTCGACGTCGCCCTGACCCGCGCGGCCGATGTGATGCGCGTGCGTACGCCTCTCGTGGTGGGAGGTCGATCGGCGGGCGCGCGCTCGGCGGCGCGTACGGCGAAGGCGCTGGGCGCGTCCGGCTGCCTGGCGCTGTCCTTCCCCCTCCACGCGCCGGGGAAGACCGAGCCGACCCGGCTCCCCGAGCTCCGCGGGGTCGGACTGCCGACGCTGGTGGTGCAGGGAGAGCGTGACCCGATGGGGCGCCCCGACGAGGTCCCGGGCGACCTGCCGGGCGTCGACATGGTCGTCATCCCCGGTGGTGACCACGGCCTCAAGGTGCCCTTCCGGGGCGGGGTGACCCAGGAGGAGGCGATGGGGATCGTCGTCGAGTCGACCCTCGAGTGGCTGGTGCGCGAGGTCGTCGGGAATCCGCGGACGGGGTGATGTGTTGGAGCCAGTGTGCAGTCAATGATCCTGGAACGACCTACGGCGCTATCGTGGTCGGTGATGACTGAATCACTCACGGACGATGCGTCCGCCTCCGACACCCCTTTCGAGGAGGAGTCGACCGACGAGCGCTCCGCGCGGTTCGAGCGCGACGCCCTCCCGTTCCTGGACCAGCTCTACGGCGCGGCGATGCGGATGACCCGCAACCCCGCCGATGCCGAGGACCTGGTGCAGGAGACCTTCGCGAAGGCCTACAGCGCCTTCCACCAGTTCAAGCCCGGCACCAACCTCAAGGCCTGGCTCTACCGGATCCTGACCAACACCTACATCAACTCCTACCGCAAGAAGCAGCGCCAGCCGCAGCAGTCGATGTCCGAGGACGTCGAGGACTGGCAGCTGGCCCGCGCGGAGTCGCACTCCTCGACCGGTCTGCGGTCGGCGGAGATGGAGGCGCTGGAGCACCTGCCCGACTCCGAGGTGAAGGACGCCCTGCAGCGTCTGCCCGAGGAGTTCCGGCTGGCCGTCTACCTCGCCGACGTCGAAGGATTTCCCTACAAGGAGATCGCCGAGATCATGGACACGCCCATCGGCACCGTGATGTCGCGCCTGCACCGTGGCCGGCGCCAGCTGCGCGACATGCTCGCCGACTATGTCAGGGCCAACGACCTGCTGCCGGCCGCCGCGACCGAGGGGAGCGGATCGTGAGCACCCACGAGCACGCCAGCGCCCATGAGTACGGGAAGGACGACTGCGTCGACTTCATCGAGCGCATCGTCTACCTCATCGACAACGAGCTCGACCAGGCCGACTGCGCCGTCGTGGAGATGCACCTGCGTGAGTGCGGTCCCTGCCTCGAGCGCCACGACCTCCAGCGGGCGGTCAAGCAGCTCGTCGCCCGCTCCTGCTCGGAGGCGGCCCCGGAGTCGCTGCGCGACCGCGTACGCATCCGGTTGCGCGAGGTCGAGATCCGCCTCACCGAGGGCGGTGCCTGACCCGGGACCTGAGCCGATTGGCTCCGCGCGGGGTCATTTGAGAGACTGACCCGAGCACCGACTTCAGGAGGACCAGATGGGCAAGACCGGACGCAAGCGCCGCGCTCGCAAGAAGAAGGGCGCGAACCACGGCAAGCGCCCCAACGCCTGACGCGCACCGCACCAGTGGAAGTCCCCGCCCCGGCGGGGACTTTTGCATGTCCGGGGTCGCATGGCGTCAGCAGCAGCCGCCGCCCGAGGCACGGCCGCGAGTGCGTCCGCCCACCGAGAAGGGTTGTCGGGGTCCATGGGTCCCCGGTCCCGTCGTCCGTGCCGACGTTCGGTGCTCGACCTGTGCCCCGATCAGTCGGGCAGCATCGCGTCCAGCGCGACCTGCGGGAGCAGCGTCAGCTCGGCCACGTGCGGCAGGTGCAGCTCGGCGTGGTGGCGCGACATCAGCTCGCGCACCTCGTCCACTGCGATCTGTCGCTCGTATTCTGCGACCTCGATGCGCTGGCCCAGTGTGGCCAGCGATTCGCGCAGTCGGTCGTCCATGGTGTTCCCCCTTCGTCGGCGCCCGCCCCACGCGGATGCCGCCGACGAGCCTGCCAGACGCGCGTGCGGAGGGCGAGCAACTCCTCTCGCCGTGCCAGCTGGTCTAGTCACCCGTGGCGTGACACCCGGCGACGCAGCGCCTCACAGGCGTGACAGGAACCGATCGGTGTCGACCACGACGCGCGTGATCTCGCCGGCGGCCAGCACCTTGCCGGTGCCGGTGTCGCGCGCACTCACCGTGAAACGGTGCAGCCGCCCGTCCTCGTAGGAGCTCGATGCGCTGACCTCGACCTCGGCGCCGACCGCGCTGGCTGCCAGGTGCTCGACCTGCATCCGGGTGCCGACACTGCTCGACCCCTCAGGCAGGGCAGCGTCGAGGCAGGCGCAGGTGGCGGCCTCGAGCCAGGCCAGCAACCGCGGGGTACCCAGCACGGGGAGCGACCCGCTGCCCACGGCAGCGGCGGTGTCGTCGTCGGTGACCAGGAAGGTCAGCGTGGCGGTCTCGGGGTGCGGCATGGTGGCCTTTCGACGATTCGTTCCAGCGGTGGGGCAACCTGTGTGCCACCCACACGTCTACCAGACATGAGCACGGGGACCAGCGAGATGAAGCCATCAGTGGACATCACTGAGCTCTACGCCGCCCATCGGCTCTCCCTGGTCCGACTTGCGGTCCTGCTGGTCGATGACTTCTCCGCGGCCGAGGACGTCGTCCAGGACGCGTTCGCCGCACTCGCCCGGCGTCCGGACGCGGTCAAGGACCCGTCGAAGGCGTTGGCCTACCTGCGCGTGTCGGTGGTCAACACCGCGCGCTCGGCACTGCGCAGACGTCGTACGGCACGGGCGTACTCGCCACCCCACGACCTCTCGCCGCCCTCGCCCGAGGACAGCGCGGTGCTGGCGGAGGAGCACCGGGCCGTCATCGCGGCACTGCAGCGGCTGGCCCCCCGGCAGCGCGAGGTCCTGGTGCTGCGCTACTGGTCGCACCTGTCCGAGGCCGAGATCGCCCGGACGCTGGACGTCAGCCAGGGCACCGTGAAGTCCACCGCCAGCCGTGCGCTGGTCGCGCTGGAGAAGGCCATGCAGCCGAGCTCGGGAGAGGAGGAACGATGAGCGCCACATCCGACCCGAAGCCCGACATCGAGGAGCTCTTGAGCGCCGCCCTGACCGCACGCACGGAACTGGTCCGCCCCGAGGACCTGACGCCCTGGGCGCCGGTCCTCCAGCTGCGGCCGCGCTGGCAGTCGCCCTGGGTGCTGCTGGCCACCGCTGCGGTGCTGGTGCTGATCCTGGGCGTCCTCTTCCAGGGCGTCGGGGGTCGGCAGCGCTCGGACGACATCGCCCCGAAGCCTGAAGACCCGAAGGTCGAGCTCGAGCTGCCGGCGGACGTGGGACGCGACTGGCAGGTCGGCCTCGAGTCGACCCCCGCCAAGGTGGACCTCGACGGCGACGGCAAGAAGGAGAAGATCGAGTTCCTCGCCGAGAAGACCAATGACTTCGACGGCCGGATCCGCCTGCAGACCACCCTCACCACCACCGGGAAGGAGGCCTACGGCATCGCGGACGTCGAGTCGACGATCGGCCTGACGGCGGAGGGAGTCATCGACGCAGACGGGGACGGCGACCAGGAGCTGGTCGTGTTCGACCCGGACTTCGACTCCGGCACCAATGGCGGTGTGCCGCTCGTCTTCGACCTGCGCGAGGGATTGCTGGCGCAGGTCGTGCCCGAGGAGCCCGGACTGCTCCTCCGCGGTGACGTGCAGGTGCCCGGGAGCCAGACGGAGTTCTACGACCGGGCGCGCGTCCACCACTACTGGATCGCCGACGGGAGCCTCTTCTCGGGACGATCGGAGGAGTCCTTCGCCCGAGCCGGCGAGAACCAGGCGAGGCCGTTGGTGGTCGCGCTCGAGACCTGGGAGTGGCGGCTCGGCGACGACGGCGTGCTCCGTCCGGAGGCCGCCGGCTGCCAGGAGCTGGAGTTCGACCTACGCGACTGCGAGGGCGACCCGAGCGACCAGGTCCCGAACCTGGGCGCTCCCGTGGAGACCACCGTGGGACCCGGCGAGAGCGCCGAGTTCACGCGCAGCTACCCCTTCTCCCTCCGGGTGGAGTCCGGTGACCCGCCGCTGCTGGTGGTCCAGGGGTACGACGCGGGCGCCCTGCGTCACGACCTCGACGTCCCGGACCCGCGCGTCTCGGCGGTGCAGACCGACAGCGGCTTCTACCAGGGCGGCGTGTCCCTCGTCGTCAGGTCTGCCTCCGACCCCTCCCTCGTCCAGTTCCTGGTGCAGCGCGGTGACCGGATCGTGGTGCTCCAACCCGTCGGGGAGGTGCCGTTGGAGAACACCGACGACACGCTCTTCTGGCACACCGAGAGCGGTTCGGTGGTGTCGGCCGTCGCCGGGGACGACGGCACGTGGCAGCTGTGGTTCTGGCAGGTGACCTCACGAAACCGCGCGTTCGCCATTCCGGGCACCACGGTCTGCTTCGACGATGTCGACGACCCGTCGACGATGCGGACCTGCTGAGTCAGAAGACCTTGGCGAACGCGATCAGCTCCACCCCGGGCAGCGGCGACCAGTCGCGCTCGGGGTCGCGGGCATATCCCAGGCGGGAGTAGATCCGGTGCGCGTCGGTCATCTCCGCGAGCGAGGAGATGGCCATCCCGACGGCGTGGTGCTCGCGGGCGCGCTCCTCGCAGTGCGCGGCAAGGGCGGTCCCCGCTCCCGAGCCGCGGGCGTCGGGGTCCACCGCCAGCATCCGGAACTCGCCCTCGTCACCTCGGCTCACCTCGCGGTAGGCAGACCCCGGCGGGCAGTAGGTGACGTTGCCGAGCAGCCGGTCGCCGTCGACGGCCACCCACAGCTCGGCGCCCGCGGCGCGGGAGGCGGCGTCCCTGAGGCGTTCGACGTAGGGGTCGGCGGGGCCGAGGGTGAACGCCGCATAGGCGCGCACGGTCAGGTCGCCGACCCGCTCGAGCTCCTCGGCGGTGGCGCGGCGCAGGTGCACGTCGCTCAGATGCCGAACGTGGAGCGCGGGTAGGCCGCTTCGACGTCGGTGATCACGTTGACGAGGTAGGGGACCCCGGACGCGTAGGCGCGGTCGAGGGCAGGTCCGATCTCCTTGGGGTCCGTGACGGTCTCCCCGTCGCCGCCGAGCGCCTTGACCACGTCGTCGTACGGCGTGCGCGGGGCGAGGTCGGCGACCACGTCGTAGCCGTAGAGCATCTGCATCGGGCCCTTCTCCAGGCCCCACGCGGAGTTGTTGCCCATGACCATCACGACCGGCAGGTCGTGGCGCACCAGCGTGTCGACGTCCATCAGCGAGAAGCCGGCCGCGCCGTCGCCCAGCAGCAGGGTCACCTGGGCGCTGGGTCGGGCCAGGCGCGCCGCGATCGCCGCACCGAGGCCGGCGCCGAGGCAGCCGTAGGGGCCGGGGTCGAGCCAGCCGCCGGGCCGCTTCGGCTCGACGTACTTGCCGGCGAAGGACACGAAGTCGCCCCCGTCGCCGATGACCACCGAATCGTCCGCGAGGCGCGGGACCAGCTCGCCGTAGATGCGGGCCGGGTGGATCGGGTCGGCCTCGGCGGTGAGCAGCTCGGCGTCGCGGGCCGCCGCGGCCTTGACCTGGTCGGCGAGCTGGTCCGACCAGGCGCGCCAGTCGGGCTTGTCACCGCGCTCGATCGCGGCCTGGAGGCCGTCGAGCACGGTCGTCAGGTCGCCGGCGACCGAGCCCGCGAGCTCGGCGTGGCCGGAGACCTGGCCGGGGGAGTCGGCGATGTGGACGACCCGGGCGAAGGCGCCGTCCGGGTTCTTGTCCGGGCCGCCGAAGACGCCGTAGCCGAGCCGGAAGTCGAGCGGGGTGCCGACGACGACGACCAGGTCGGCACCGGAGAGGGCCGCTCCGCGAGCCTTCGTGACGAGCGAGCGGTGACCGCCGGGGATGACGCCCCGGCCCATGCCGTTGGTCAGGGTGGGGATGCCCAGGTCCTCCACGAACCGGAGTGCGGAGACCTCGGCGTGGTCGGCCCACACGTCGGTGCCGAGGACCAGCACGGGTCGTCGCGCCGCCGTGAGCAGGCGCGCGACGGCCTCGATCGCGGCGGCGTCGGGCTCGATGCGGGTCCACTCTCCCGAGGCGGCGGTGCCGGTCGAGGAGTTGAAGAACTCGTCCATCGGCACGTCGACGAAGACCGGACCCCGGTGGCTGGAGCGGGCGAGCGTGAAGGCCTCGTCCATCCCTGGCGCGACCTCGCCGGCGGTCATCAGGGTCCGGGCAGCCTTGGCGACGGGCGCGATGATCGGCGGCTGGTCGAGCTCCTGGAGCGATCCGGTGCCCCAGCGGTTCTGCGGGGCGCGACCGCCGACGACGACCATCGGCGACCCGGCGAACTGGGCCTGCGCGATGGCACTGATCCCGTTGGTGACGCCCGGCCCCGCGGTCAGGACCGCAAGACCGGGGACGCGGGTCAGCTTGCCGGTGGCCTCGGCTGCGAACGCCGCCGTCTGCTCGTGGCGTACGTCGAGGAGGCGCATCTGGGGGTCGGCCTTGACGGCGCCGTCGTACATCGGGAAGACGTGGGCACCCGAGAGGGTGAACATCGTCTCGACACCGTGTGCGCGGGCGACGTGGACGGCCAGTTCGCCGCTGTGGCCTGAGATCTCGTTGCTCATGCCCCGAGGCTAGTCGGTGCCTACCCGCAGGTAGGGGTGGTTCGACATGCGGAGCGCGTCGATCAGGACGAGCAGCAGGTCGGGTCGCACGGTCGGCGCCCGCGGCGCGAGGGAGAGCTGGAGGAAGAGGGCGCGGAGGAACGCCTGGGGCGCGGCGGTCGGCGCGTAGGGGTCGTGGTCGACCGGCCCGTGGAAGGGGTTGGCGGCCACGCCGAGGCGATGCACCCACAACTCGAGCAGGTCGGTGGCAAGGGTGTTGCGCCGCAGGACCTGCATCACCGCGGCGGCGATCCGGTCGGGCTCGCCGGCGGTGAGCGGCTCGTCGGCCCGCTGCAGCAGGCGCTCGGCGAGGACGTCGAGGAGCACGGCGTGCTCTGCCCCGGCGACGTGCGGTGAGTCGCCGAGGGTGCCGATGGTGTCGGCGCCGTGGGCGACCGCGTGCGCCCAGCCCTTGCCCGGCACGAAGCCGCGGGTGTCCTTCTCGGCCAGGAACCAGGTCGCGACCCGGTCGCCCCACTCGAGGATCTTGGCACCCGGGAGCAGGTGCTGGTCGTTGTCGCGCTCGAGGCACGCGGCCAGGATCAGCGCGCTGAAGCTGCGCCGGAAGACGGAGTCGGTGCCGGACTCGCCGAGGCCCACGGACAGGCCCGCGACCATCCCGTCACCGAGGCCGGCGAGCAGGTCGTCGTAGACGCCACGCTCGATCCAGGTGGCCAGCGCCGGGAAGGCGGTGCCGTCACGGACCTCCGGGCGGGTGGAGCCGAGCATCGTCGTGAGCTCTGCGGTGAGGTCGTCCAGCGGCCTGTCGGAGGGGACATCGAAACCGGTCGCCTGCACCTGGTCCCAGTAGCCGATCGACATGCGCCCCATCCTGCCAGCCGTCTCCGACACGGCCCTAGGCTGGGCCGGTGCCCTCCCTCCACGAGCTCGTGCGAGCCCATACGGACCTCGTGGAGGACGACGTCACGTGGCTCCAGCTGCTGATGGCGGACTGGCAGATCCTCGCCGACCTCTCCTTCGCCGACCTGGTGCTGTGGCTCCCGGACCGGGACGGGCGGGGCTTCTGGGCGGGCGGGCAGATGCGCCCCACCACAGGACCGACGGCCCTGGTCGACGACGTGCTCGGCACCTTCATCCCGGCGGGTCGCCGGCGGATGCTCGACGAGGCCTACGGCATGGGGCGCCTCGTGCGCGAGGGCGATCCCGAGTGGCGCGACGACGTGCCGGTGCGGGTCGAGGTCATCCCCGTGCGGCGCGCCGGCCGGGTGATCGCCATCATCGCCCGCAACACCAACCTCCTCGGCGTACGCACGCCCAGCCGGCTCGAGCTCAGCTATCTCCAGACCGCCGCCGACCTGACCCAGATGATCGCCTCGGGACACTTCCCCCTGTCCGGCCAGCGCAGCGACCATGCCGACTCGCCGCGGGTGGGTGACGGGTTCGTCCGTCTCGACCCGGCCGGCAAGGTCGTCTACGCCAGTCCCAACGGGCTCTCCGCCTACCGCCGCCTGGGGCTGCAGGGCGACCTCACCGGTCTGGTCCTCACCGACCTGACCCGCGACCTCGTCCCGGCCCGCAAGCGCCCCGACGAGGAGACGCTGAGCGCCGTGCTGGGTGGCCGGGACGGTCGCGCGACCGAGGTCGGCACCGACGAGGTGACCCTGATCGTGCGCAGCATCCCGCTGCGGCCGCAGGGGGAGCGCAGCGGGGCGCTGCTGCTGGTCCGCGACGTCACCGAGCTGCGCAGCCGCGATCGCGAGCTGGTCACCAAGGACGTCACCATCCGCGAGATCCACCACCGGGTGAAGAACAACCTGCAGACGGTCGCGGCCCTCCTGCGCCTGCAGGCACGACGCACGCAGGCCGAGGACGCGAAGGCGGCGCTCGAGGAGGCGGTGCGTCGGGTGGGCTCGATCGCGATCGTCCACGAGACGCTGAGCCACGCGCTGGAGGAGACCGTCGACTTCGACGAGATCGCCGACCGGCTCGGAGCCATGGTGGTCGACGTCAGCGGCGTCGAGCTGCCGGTGCGGGTCGTGCGGGAGGGATCGTTCGGCAAGCTCTCCTCCGAGGCGGCCACCCCGCTGGCGATGGTGCTGACCGAGCTGCTGCAGAACGCCGTCGAGCACGGCTACGCCGGCCTGCCCGACCGCGCCGAGGGTCGCGTCGTGGTGACCGCGCGTCGGATCGTGGGCCGGCTGCACGTCATCGTCGAGGACGACGGTCGCGGGCTGCCCGACGGCTTCGACCTCGACGGCTCGACCCAGCTCGGGCTCTCGATCGTGCGCACGCTCGTCGAGTCGGAGCTGGGCGGTGTCCTCGAGATCGGTCCCGGGACCCGGGGGACGCGCGTGCAGGCGGACCTGCCCGTCGACTAGGCGGTGCGGATGCGAGCGCGGGCGTTGCGCCGCTTCAGCGCACGCCGCTCGTCCTCGCTGAGGCCGCCCCACACGCCGTGGTCCTGTCCGGCCTCCAGGGCCCAGGCCAGGCACTGCTCGCGCACCTCGCAGCGACGGCACACCTGCTTGGCCTCCTCGATCTGAAGGATCGCGGGACCGGTGTTGCCGATCGGGAAGAACAGCTCAGGGTCCTCGTCGAGGCATGCGGAGCGACTGCGCCAATCCATGTGTGGGGGGTTCTCTTTCGTTCACAGGCAAGGTGGCTGTTTGCGGACATTCAGCGGGGCCCGGGCGCGGCGAAGCGCAGCGACAAGAGTTGCAAGATTTGAACGTTCACACAACCCCCCAGCAAGGTCGTCTCGGTCACAACTAGAGTTGCGGAGTGCCTGTTACGCCTGCCGGTCCCGACGACGGTGCTCCGCCACCTCTCGTGGTGGCGGCCTCGCTGAGCGCGATCGAGGCGTTCGTCCTCGCCGGACTGGGCGTCCTGGAGCTCGCCAACCTGCGATCGGTGCGGTTGACCATGGGTCTGACGACCTCGGTCTTCTTCCTGGTCGCGGCTGCGGGTCTCGCCTGGTGCGCCTGGTCACTGTGGAGCGTGCGCCGGTGGGCCAGGGGCCCGGTCGTGATGGCGCAGCTCATCCAGCTCGGGCTGGCCTGGAACCTGTGGGCGGGCTCGACCAAGCCGCTGTCGGCCGGGCTGGCCGTGGTGGCCCTGGTCGTCATCGCGGGTCTGGTGCATCCGGCGAGCACCGTGGTGCTCGAGGAGGACGCGCGCAGCTAGCAGCTAGTCCTGCTCGAGCGAGACCCGCAGCTGTGCCAGCGTGCGGGTCAGCAACCGCGAGACATGCATCTGCGAGACGCCGATCTCCTCGGCGATCTGCGACTGCGTCATGTTCTTGAAGAAGCGCAGCAGCAGGATCCGCTTCTCGCGCTCGCCGAGACCCTCGAGCAGCGGCTTGATCGACTCACGGACCTCCACGTGCTCGATGTTGGCGTCCTCCACGCCGAGCGAGGCCAGCATCGCCGGGGGAGAGTCGTCGGAGTCGTCGGAGGCATCGAGGGAGAGCGTGGCGTAGGCATGGCTGGACTCGATGCCCTCCATGATCTCCTCCACCGAGCAGCCGATCACCTCGGCGAGCTCGCGGGGGGTGGGGGAGCGGCCCAGCTTCTGGGTCAGCTCGCCGGTCGCGCCGCCGATCTGCATGCGGAGCTCCTGCAGGCGCCGGGGCACCCGGATCGCCCATCCCTTGTCGCGGAAGTGGCGCTTGATCTCACCGATCACCGTCGGCGTCGCGTAGGTCGAGAACTCGACACCACGGTCGGTCTCGAAGCGGTCCACGGCCTTGATCAGCCCGATCGTGCCCACCTGGACCAGGTCCTCGAACGGCTCGCCGCGGTTGCGGAAGCGCCGTGCACAGTGCTCCACCAGCGACAGGTGCAGGTGGACCAGGTCGTCGCGGGCCGTCGATCGTGCCGCAACGCTGCGGTCGTCGTCGCGCAGCACCGCGAACAGCGCGGCGCTCCGCGCGCGCACCTGGTCCATGCCGCTGAGTCCGACCGACTCGGCTTCGTCCCCCGTATGTGCGCGCATGTCAGCGCTCGGCACCCGTCGTCCCCGCATGGACCTGCGACGTCATGGTGAACCGGACGCGAAAGCGTCCGTCCTCCGATCCCGCCGACGCGTCCTGCGCCATCGTGTCCAGCACCTGCCAGGCGAAGCTCTCGGCGTCGAGGGGCGGGTCGTCCATCGCCGCGGTCTCGAGCGTGACGGTCAGGGAGCCCCGATCGAAGAAGAAGCATGCGACCAGGTCGGACCCGGGGTCTGCTGCCGGGATCGCCAGCGCAGTCGCCTCACCGATCGCGATGCGCAGGTCCTCGATCTCGTCGATCGTGAAGTCGAGGCGGGCGGCCAGCCCGGCGGCGGTCGTCCGCACCACCGACGCGTAGGCGCCCTCCGCGGGAAGTCGGAGCTCGACGTCGGCGGCCCCCGTGTGATCTGACATCTGCGTCTGCGTCCCGTCCTCGAGGCTGATGTGCTCGACACACCCTAGTCGGTCAGCAGCGTGCCGACCGGGGCCCGCGCGGGCACCACTGAGACGGCAGATGCCGCCCCGGTCGGTCGACCGGGGCGGCATCTGCGCGCGGAGCTGGGCGTGGTGGTGGACCGCTCAGGCCTTCTTGGTCTCCCAGAAGATCTCGGCGATCTCGTCGATCTTGGCGAGCAGCTCGTCAGCCTTCGCGGCGTCGAGCTCGCCCTTGGTGCCGCTGGCACCCGCGAGCTTGGTGGCCTCGTTGACCAAGGTGTGCAGCTGCGGGTACTTCTCGAAGTGCGGGGGCTTGAAGTAGTCGGTCCACAGCACCCACAGGTGGTGCTTGACCAGCTCCGAGCGCTGCTCCTTGATCAGGATGGCGCGGGTGCGGAAGTCCGGGTCGTCGTTGTCGGCGACCTTGGCGATGATGCCCTTGATGGACTCGGCCTCGATGCGTGCCTGGGCGGGGTCGTAGACACCGCAGGGCAGGTCGCAGTGGGCGGAGACCTCGACGGTCGGGGCAAGCAGGTGGCGAAGCATCTGGTTCCTCTCAATCGGGAGATCTGCAACTGGCTGCGACACTACTCCGCGTGAAGCGGGGTCGGCAGCGGGGTCTCGCCCCGAGGGGTGGGGGTCTCGCAGCGCCCTTCGGGACCGCGGTGGTGCGCGGGCGCTCCATGCTCCCGACCCTGCGCGACGGTGACCGCCTGCTGGTCCGCCACGGCGCCCGCGTGCGGCCCGGGGACCTGGTGGTCGCCCGGTTCGCGGACGGCACGCTCGCGGTCAAGCGCGCGGTCGAGAGGCGACGTACGACGTCGGGAGGGGACGGGTGGTGGCTGCTCAGCGACAACCCCGACGAGGGCGTCGACTCGCGTCACCGCGGACCGGTCGCCGCGGACCACGTGCTGGCCGTCGTCCGACTGCGCGTGTGGCCCTCCCCACGCATGGGACGCGGCCTCTCGCCCCGGTGAGCTGTGCGAGTATCGCCGCCATGGCCTCGCACCCGCACTCAGGCGATCCCGTGTTCGACCTGCACGTCGGCGGCAAGATGGAGACCGTCTCGACGGTCGCCCTCACCGGTCCCGACGAGCTCTCCCTCGCCTACACCCCCGGTGTGGCGCGGGTGTGCGAGGCGATCGCCGCCGACCCGTCGATGACCCAGCACTACACCTGGGTGCCCAACGTGGTCGCCATCGTCAGCGACGGCACGGCCGTCCTCGGGCTGGGCGACATCGGCCCGGCCGCCGCGATGCCGGTCATGGAGGGCAAGGCGGTCCTGTTCAAGCAGTTCGGCGGCGTCGACGCGGTGCCGATCTGCCTGGACACCACCGACGTCGAGGAGATCATCGAGACCGTCGTCCGGCTCGCGCCGAGCTTCGGCGGGATCAACCTCGAGGACATCTCCGCGCCGCGCTGCTTCGAGATCGAGGCGCGCCTCAAGGAGCGCCTCGACATCCCGGTCTTCCACGACGACCAGCACGGCACCGCCGTCGTCGTGCTCGCCGCACTGACCAACGCGCTGCGCCTCACCGGCCGCGACCCCGCGACCGTCCGCGTCGTCGTCCAGGGAGCCGGCGCTGCCGGGGTGGCCGTGGCTCGCATCCTGCTCGAGGCCGGCGTGGGCGACATCGCGGTCCTCGACCGCAAGGGCGTGCTCAACTCCGAGCGCCACGACCTCACCGAGGTCAAGGCCGGACTGGCCCGCGACACCGCCGACGTGTTCGGCAGGCGCGGTTCGCTGGCCGACGTCATGGTCGGCGCGGATGTCTACATCGGCGTCTCCGGCGGCCAGGTGCCGGAGGAGGTCGTCGCCTCGATGGCGCCCGACTCGATCATCTTCGGCCTGGCCAACCCGACTCCCGAGGTGCACCCAGACCTCGCCCACAAGTACGCCCGCGTCGTGGCCACCGGGCGCTCCGACTTCCCCAACCAGATCAACAACGTGCTGGCCTTCCCGGGCATCTTCCGGGGTGCCTTCGATGTGCACGCCACCGCGATCACCGAGGGCATGAAGGTGGCCGCCGCGACCGCGCTCGCCGAGCTCGTCGGTGACGCGCTCAGCGAGGAGTTGATCATCCCCTCGCCGTTCGACCCACGGGTTCCGGGCGCCGTACGCCAGGCCGTGGCCGATGCCGCGCGGCGTGACGGGGTCGCGCGGCGCTGATCAGTCGGGCTGGTGGTCCAGCGCGAACCAGCGGGAGGTGAGCCTGACTCGGTGCTGCTGCGGGCCCAGTCCTGCGAAGACCTCGGCACGGGGATCGTGCTCGTAGTCGCTCGGCTGGATCGCGGCGAGCAGTGGGAGATCATCCTCGCGCGTCGGCCGCAGTGTGACCGCCTCGTTCGACCGGGAGGGCATGACCTCACTGCGTCAGCGGTTGGTAGTCCAGCGGCACCTTGCTCCAGTAGATCTCCACTCCGTCGGGCGCGTCGTTCATGACTGCGGCCTGGTGGGGGGTGAGGCGGGTGGTGCCGGTGTGGTCGACGAGGAACTGCTGGCCGTGCGGTGTGTGCCAGAGGAACCGCCCGGGGCCGGCGACGCACGCGGTGTAGCCGCCGTGGGTCTTGGTGCGGTGGTGTCGTCGGCGCAGGGGGCCGGAGTTGTGGGGGCCGGTCTGGCCGGGTGGCCCGGTGTCGTCGTACGGCGTGGTGTGGTCGTAGTCGACGCTGTCGCGGGTGGCGGTGCGTGGCGAGAAGGGAAAGTAGTCGCCGCCGGTCTGGGTCCAGACATGGTCCTTGATCGTCTCGGGGTGCTCGTAGGCGTCGACGCGGCGGCGCATCGAGAGGTCGAGGACGGGGGTGACGGTGACGGCGGCATTGCCGAGGACCTCGTGCAGCTGGGCGATGTCGATGGGGCCGACGCCTTCGATGCGCGCGACACCGACTCCGGTGCGGAGCGCCTCGTCGGTGACGTGGACGAAGAGGCGTCCGCGGTTGCGCAGCCGTGCCAGGTCCTTTCCGGAGAGTGCGCAGAGCCTCTCGAGGGTCTGCGCGGTGTGGTCCGGCTGCCAGGCCGGGCGCGTCGTCCCGCCGGTGTCGGGATCGGTCTCGGGCTGGGTGTGCTCGAGGAGGAGCTTGATGAGCTCGACCGGGCGCGCCATCCGGCCGAGAGCCAGGGAGCGGAGCTCGTCGTGGTTGTGGTCGGCACCGAGCGTGGTGGCGAGGATGTCGGCGACGCGGTCGGTCATGGCGTCGATCCAGGCGGCGTCGCCGGCTGTGACGCGGGCGATGATGCAGCGGTAGCCGAACTCGTCGGCGCGGGAGAGGCGGACGTAGCGTTCGTGGCGGATGCGTTCGCGCTCGGCGCGGTGGGTCTCGGGGTCGGCCTCGATGACCTTGGCTCGGGCGATCTCCAGGACGGTGGACGGTGCATGCCCGGCGATCGCCTTGGCGACGGCGTGGTCGACCCGCCCGATCTGGTCCGCGAGGAGGGCACGCGAGAGGATGGCGACCTTCCGGGCGACCCAGGGCTCGCACTCGCCGGCCTGGACTATCGCCCATGTCCGGGGGAGGCGGTGGACATGGTCGAGGCCGTCCGCGATCACGGCGCGCGTGGTGGCGGGGTGGGTCTCGCGGGCCATGGCGAGCTCGGGGATCGCGTGCTCCCGCACGGCGGGTGTGCCGTCGCCGCCGGGGGTGACCATCGGGTCGCGACGGGGGTCGTCCTCGACGCGCGGATCGCCGTGGAGCACGGCCCACTGGATCGCGAGCCGGAGCTCGGCGACCTCGGCCAGGCGGCGCGTGGTGAGCGCCTGCGTGGCCAGGTCCAGCAGCTGGCCCGCACTCGCTTCGTCGGCCGCCTGGGGCGGCTGCTGAAGTGCGGTGAGGGAGGCCATACCCTCAATCTATCGAACAAGTGTTCGATTGACAAGAGGTTGTTGAGCCGCCTCGGGAGCGCGGAGTACGTGACGCCTGCTCTCACGCGACCGGTCGCCGAAGCGTTCGCTGACCCGGAGCCCGCCGAGCGAGAGCAGCATCTGCAGCTCTTGGGAGGGATGCTCCTGATCTCCAGAGGCGCGACCACGACGTCGGCCTCAGCGTCGGTCGAGAGGTCCAACCTCCCGTGAGTCACCTGCGCAGGTGGAGCAATGACTTGGTGGCGATGAACACGAGGTCGAACGTTCGGCCCAGGTCGAACCCGCGCATGTCGCCCCGCACCCACTCCACCTCGACGCCGCGCTCCTCGGCCTTTGCGCTGTGCCTCGGCGAGCATGTCCGGGGAGAGCTCCAGTCCCGTGCAGGCATGCCCTCGGACGCGATCGGGATGAGGTTGTGTCCCGTGCCAGGCCCGAACTCCAGGACGGACCCGCCCTGCCGATCGGCCTCGGCCCTGCCTCAGAACCCGATCGACGGCTCCGGCGCGACCAGCGTCCGCAGGGCGCGCGACAGCTCGGCGTACGCCCCGACGCGGTGCTCGCGCACCAGTCCCGCCCGCAACAGCCCGCCGACACCGTGCCCGAGGAAGCCCGCACCCAGCACGGCCACGTCGAGCGAGACGTCGGCAGCAGCAGAGCTGCGCGACGCGGCACCGGAGCCACTCGCCGCGCTGAGCCGCCAGCGGCCGGCGTTCCACGGGGCGAAGCGGTCCTGCACCTCCACCACGACGTCGCAGTCGTCCTCGTAGCCTCGCAGCGACCAGGCCGCGTCGAGGTCGACCAGGCGCACCCACGTGCTGTCCCAGGTCTTGATGTCCGCGGTGGAGCGCGGGCCGCCGACCCAGGCGAACACCGGGTCGTCGACTGCGACGGCCTCGATCCTGGTCGTGCCCATCAGGTCGAGGTCCACCAGCCGGCGCAGCAGGGCCAGGCGCGCGGCCGGACCGCCGGCCGGCATACCGGCCGTCACGGTGCCCGAGGGGCGGGCGTTGTCCCACTTGTGCTCGCGTCGAAGCACGATCGCCCCCACGTCGCGGCCTTCACGGCGTGCGAACAGGATGCGACGCTGCTCCTTGTCGCGCAGCTCGACCGGGGACTCGGAGCCGAAGATGCGCAGGAAGTCGGCCGAGGCGATGAGTGTCCCGGGCGCTGCCGGTGCCGCCGCGGCCATGCAGTCCCGCAGCCGGTCGGTCGCTCCGGCTGCGGAGCTGTCGACGAGGTGCGTGGTGATGGTGGCGACCTCGTCCTCGAGGTGCGGTGCCGTCAGCGTCGTTCCGCGGCCGAGCTGCACCTGGAGCTGGAGGGCGGCCATGCCGTAGCCGAAGCGGCCGTAGATGCCGGGCTCGCTCGCGTGCAGGGCGGAGATCGCCAGCCCCGCGTCACGGGTCCGGGCGAGGTGGTCGGTCATCATCGCGCTCAGCACACCGCGGCGGCGTACGTCCGGGTGCACGCCGACCCACGTCAGGCCGGCGACGTGGACCACCGCGCCACCCGGCAGCGACATCTCCATCGGCCGGACGCCGTAGATGCCACTGTGCAGCCCCTCGGGACCGTCGGGCAGGTCGACCACGAAGCGCTGGTCCTCGGGCAGCCCGAGCCGCAGTTGCTCGGCGTCGGCGTCCGACGCCTCGCCGAACCAGATCAGCTGGTCGGTGGCGAGGTACTTCGCCGGGTCCTGGGAGGGTCGTACGTCGATGCTCACCCGGGCAGCCAAACGGTTGGGCGGGGGAGGCGCAACCGGATAGGGCGGGCCACTCGCTAAAGTCGGAGCCATGTTCGCCGTCTACGCCGAGTCCTTCTCCTCCGACGACCCGCTGAGTGGCCTGGTGGTGGGCGAGCGCCCCGCCCCCGAGGCGCCGGACGGATGGGCCACGGTGACGGTGAAGGCTGCCAGCCTCAACCATCACGACCTCTGGTCCCTGCGCGGTGTCGGCCTGCGCCAGGAGGCGCTGCCGATGATCCTGGGCTGTGACGCGGCGGGCGTCGACGAGGACGGCAACGAGGTCGTCGTGCACGGTGTGATCGGGGATCCGTCCTGGGCAGGCGATGAGTCCAACGACCCCGGCCGGTCGCTGCTCTCCGAGCGGCACCAGGGCACCTTCGCCGAGCAGGTGATCGTGCCGCGGCGCAACCTGGTGCCCAAGCCGGCCTCGCTCTCCTTCGAGGAGGCCGCCTGCCTCCCGACCGCCTGGCTCACCGCCTACCGGATGCTCTTCGTCCAGGGCGACCTCAAGCCCGGCGAGACGGTGCTCGTGCAGGGCGCCGGCGGCGGTGTCGCCACAGCCCTGATCACCCTGGGCCGTGCGGCCGGGCTGCGGATCCTCGCGACGAGCCGCGACGAGGCCAAGCGGACCCGCGCCCTGGAGATCGGTGCCCACGAGGTCTTCGAGTCCGGTGCTCGCCTGCCGGTGAAGGTCGATGCGGTCATGGAGACCGTGGGAAAGGCCACCTGGGGCCACTCGATCCGCGCGCTGCGTCCCGGCGGCCGCATCGTCATCAGCGGCACGACGTCGGGCCCGGATGTCGACGACGCCCAGCTGACCCGGATCTTCTTCCTCCAGCTCTCGGTGATCGGCTCGACGATGGGCACCCGCGCCGAGCTCGACGCGCTGGTGAAGTTCCTGGACGCGACCGGTGCGCGCCCGCTCATCGACCGCACGATCTCCATGCAGGACGCGCGCGACGGGTTCGCGGCGATGGCCGCCGGCGACGTCTTCGGCAAGGTCGTGTTCACGCTGTGACGAGCACCCGATGAAGCACGTCATCACGGGCGCCGGGTCCGGCATCGGCCTCGCGCTGGCCCACCGGCTGGCGAACCGCGGCGACGACCTGGTGATCATCGCTCGTACCGACGCCCGAGCAGCCGAGCTCGAGGACACCTTCGAGCGAGCCCAGGTGCTCGTCGCCGACCTCGCCGACCCCGGGACCCTCAACGGCCTCGGCCGCCAGGTCGACGGGGGGGTGGACACGCTCCTCCACGTGGCTGGGGTGGTCACCGTCGGACCTGTCGGCCGGATGCGCCTCGCCGACTGGGAGGAGCAGATCGCGGTCAACCTCACGGCCCCGGCCGTGCTGACCCGCGAGCTCCTGCCACACCTGCGCGGCAGTCGCGGCACCGTGGTCTTCGTCAACTCCTCCGCCGGGCTGACCGCGAACGCCGAGTGGTCGGCGTACGCCGCCTCGAAGTTCGGCCTGCGCGCCCTCGCTGACTCCCTGCGTGCCGAGGAGGTCGAGTCCGGGGTGCGGGTCAGCACCGTCTACCCCAGCAGGACCGCCACCCCGATGCAGGAGAAGGTGCACGAGCAGGAGGGCCGCGCCTATGACGCCTCTCGGTGGATCGACGTCGAGACGGTCGTCGACACGATCCTGCACGTGGTCGACGTGCCGCCGGGGGCGACGATCCCGGACGTGTCGATCCGGCCGGTGGTCCCGCGCGCGGGTTCCTGATCAGCTCTCGGGCCGGGCGTCCAGCACGAAGGTCCGGATCCGGCGGCTGTCGCCGACCCGCTCCCGGTAGCGGAGGTAGCCGGGGTAGAACCGGCTCGCGAGCGCCAGGACCTCGTCCGACTCGGTCGCCGTCGCCGCCCGTGCGGTCACCTCGCTCGTGCGGCCGCGATAGGTGATGACGGCGCGGGGGTCGGCCTCCAGGTTGAGGACCCACCCGGGGGTGTGGGGCTGGCCGAAGTTGGTGCCCAGCAGCGCTAGCGCCTCGTCGTACGGCGTCGCGATGAGGTGGCTGGTGCGCCGCCGCCCCGACTTCCGACCGGTGGTGGTCACCTCGAGGACGGCGAGCCCGGCCAGCAGGCTCGGCGCGCTGTGGCGACCCCGGGTGAGTCGTACGACGACGTCGTCGAGGTGCCGCAGGGTGTGCGCGAACACCCAGCCGCCGGGGCGCGTGCCCGCCGCCCAGCGGACGAACCGGTGCCCGGGGTTGGCGGAGGTGTGGGAGTAGTCGAGATCGCTGGCGAGGCCCATGGGCACCATCCTGTCCCTGTCTCTGTCCCTGTCCCTGTCCCTGTCCCTGTCCCTGTCCCTGTCCCCTAGTCCTCGGGGTCGTCGAGCCGGGCCAGCCACACGGCCAGTCGCTCGATGGGCGTCTCGAAGTCGGGGTGCGCGTCGACGAAGGCCTGCAGCTGCTCGGCGAGCCAGGCCAGGGTGACCTCCTCGTCACCCCGGCGCCGCTCGAGCTCCTCGATCCCGCGATCGGTGAAGTACATCTGCGTCCGGCTGCCTCAGTAGTCGTTGCCGCTGTTGGAGCTGCGCGGCGTCTGGAAGGCCGCGTCGAGGAGGGTCTTCTGCTCCTCCACGTGGCGCTTGACCGTGCCCACCGACGGCGCGGCCGACGACGGGCGGGTGACCGGCTCGACCGTCAGGTCCAGCTCGGGCCAGACGTTGAGCTGGTAGTGCGGCCACGGGCCCATGTTGCGCGGCTCGTCCTGCACCCAGCGGATCGCCTTGAGCTGCGGGTACTTCGCCACCTCGGCCCGGATCTCCTCGAGCGGGTTGGGGTAGAGGCGCTCGATGCGGCCGATCGCGAACTGCGAGCCATTGTCCCGCTTGGCGCGCTCGACCATCAGGTCCCAGGTCACCCGACCCGAGCACATGATCAGCGTCTCGACCTGTGAGGCGTCCGCGTCCGCGTCACCGATGAAGGGACGGAACGTCGTGTCGCCTACGAAGTCGGCCGGCTGCGAGGCCGCCTCCTTGCGCTTGAGCATCGACTTGGGCGTGAAGACGATGAGCGGGCGGTGCTCCTCGCCGAGCGAGTGCCGGCGCAGGAGGTGGAAGTACGACGCCGGGGTGGACGGCTGGGCGACCACCATGGCGTCCTCGGCGCACATCGTCAAGAAGCGCTCGATGCGGGCCGAGCTGTGGTCGGGACCCTGGCCCTCGTAGCCGTGGGGGAGGAGCAGGACGACGCCCGACTGCTGGCGCCACTTGGTCTCGCCGGCGGAGATGAACTCGTCGATGACCGTCTGCGCGCCGTTGACGAAGTCACCGAACTGCGCCTCCCAGAGGACGAGCGCCTCGGGGCGGGCCACGGAGTAGCCGTACTCGAAGCCGAGGGCGGCGTACTCGGAGAGCAGCGAGTCGTAGACGTGGAACTTGGCCTGGTCCTCGGTGAGGTTGGTCAGCGGCGTCCACTCGTCGGCGTTGACCCGGTCGATGATCGTCGCGAAGCGGGACACGAAGGTGCCACGGCGCGAGTCCTGACCGGCCAGCCGCACCGGGCGGCCGTCCATCAGCAGCGAGCCGAACGCCAGGATCTCGCCGGTGCCCCAGTCGATCGGGCCGTCGCTGATCGCGGCCGAGCGGCGTTGAAGCTGCGGCATCACCTTGGGGTGGACGGTGAAGTTGTCCGGGGGCGTGACATAGCTGTCGGCGATCCGCTTGAGGACCTCCGGGCTGACCGCGGTGAAGAAGTCGCCGGCCGGCTTGTCCGGGTAGTCGGGGACCGTCGTCCACTCGGTGGGCGCCTCCGAGCTGGCCTCGCGCACCTCGGTGAAGACCCGCTCCAGCTGCTGCTGGTAGTCCTTGAGGACCTGCTCGGCCTCCTCGATCGTGATGTCACCACGGCCGATGAGGGACTCGGTGTAGAGCTTGCGCACCGAGCGCTTCTGCTCGATCAGGTCGTACATCAGCGGCTGCGTGTAGGACGGGTCGTCGCCCTCGTTGTGACCGCGGCGGCGGTAGCAGACGAGGTCGATGACGACGTCCTTCTTGAAGGTCTGGCGGTAGTCGAACGCCAGCCGGGCGACGCGGATGCAGGCCTCGGGGTCGTCGCCGTTGACGTGGAAGATCGGCGCCTGGACCATCCGCGCCACGTCCGTGGCGTAGAGGGAGGAACGCGACGAACCGGGCGCGGTGGTGAAGCCGACCTGGTTGTTGATGACCACGTGCACGGTGCCGCCGGTGCGGTAGCCACGCAGCTGCGAGAGGTTGAGGGTCTCGGCCACCACGCCCTGGCCGGCGAACGCGGCGTCGCCGTGCACCAGCAGGGGCAGGACCGGGAAGTTCTCGCCCTGGTCGAGGATGTCCTGCTTGGCGCGGGCGATGCCCTCGAGCACCGGGTTGACCGCCTCGAGGTGCGAGGGGTTGGCGGCGACGGAGACCTTGATCTTGTCGCCCGACCCGGCGATGAACTCGCCCTCGGCACCGAGGTGGTACTTCACGTCGCCGGAGCCCTGGACCGTGCGCGGGTCGATGTTGCCCTCGAACTCGCGGAAGATCTGGCTGTACTTCTTGCCGACGATGTTGGCGAGCATGTTGAGCCGGCCGCGGTGGGCCATGCCGATCGTGACCTCGTCGAGGCCGGTCTCGGCCGCCGCCTCGCAGATCTCGTCGACGAGCGGGATGGTGGTCTCGCCGCCCTCGAGGCTGAAGCGCTTCTGCCCGACGAACTTGGTCTGCAGGAAGGTCTCGAAGGCCTCGGCCTGGTTGAGCTTCAGCAGGATCCGCAGCTGCTCCTCGCGCGGCGGCTTCACGTGCGGCTGCTCCACGCGCTCCTGGATCCACTTGCGCTGATCGGGATCCATGATGTGCATGTACTCGATGCCGGTGGTGCGGCAGTAGGAGTCGCGCAGGATGCCGAG
>JBBSOR010000025.1:0-39380 GCA_038259535.1 Propionibacteriales bacterium
CTGACACATTGTCAGAATCATTGTCAAAGAAACCGCGACCACCCAACCACCCAAAGGCAGAAAAGCAGTCAACGGGGCAAAACAAACTAATTCGTCGACTAATCAAACACACTGTTGAGTTCTCAAGAATCAGACGCACCCGTTCCTCGCCAGCTGTGCTGGTCCGGCCGCGGGGCAACCTGCAGAAACTTACCGGGCGCTAGGCCCACCGTCAAACTGGCGGGCTTCGTGCTTCGGCTGGTCGGTGCTGGTTTCCGCCTCATCTGACCTTCTGGCCAGGAGGCGGCGCCACTTGCAGCGACAAGAAGAACTGTAGACCCTCCCCGCAGGCCGTGCCAAACCGGGGGTCCCCCGAACGCATACCTGCAGGTCAGCCGCCTGTTGGACGACGCGTGGCGGCCGGGCGGTAGGCACTCACCGTGGGATCTCCGCTGATCCAGAACCGCCATGGGCGCTCCGCTGCACGACGGAGGCCGACGCGGGGACCGCTGCTGATCTGCACGGGCCGCGGCCCCGACACGAGCTCGGCATGCGCACCGTTGTCCCCCAGGTCGATGCCGAGCGTGCGGCACACCCGGGCCGGGCCGCGGGCGAGGTCGCGCTCGGAGCTCCCCGGACGCCGCCGGTGGGCCAGGTCGATCCCCTCCACGACCTCGCCGGCGCGCAGCAGCACCGCGCCGGGCGCACCGTCGGGCCCGGTCACCAGGTTGGCGCAGTGGTGCATGCCGTAGATGAAGTAGACGTAGAGGCGTCCGGCCGGACCGAACATCACCGCGTTGCGCTCCGTCCGGCCCCGGTGCGCATGGGAGCCCGGGTCGTCCTCACCGGCGTACGCCTCGACCTCCGTGAGGCGGACCGAGACGCCACCGTGGGTGAGGACGGCGTTGAGCAGGCGTGGGGCGACCTCGAGCGGGTCGCCCTCAGCCCAGTCGGCCACGGTGGCCGGTGGCCGCGTCCCGCAGCTCGTCGAGCTGTTCGCGCACCCGCGCCGGCGCCGTACCGCCCCGGCCCGACCGCGAGGCCACTGACCCCTCCACGGTCAGGACGCCGCGCACGGCGGGCGTCAGGTGCGGGGAGATCGCGGCCAGGTCGTCGTCGCCCAGGTCGGGCAGGTCGCACCCGAGGTCCTCGCAGCGCCGTACGCAGGCGCCCGCGAGCTCGTGGGCGTCACGGAACGGCACGCCCTCGCGCACCAGCCACTCGGCGACGTCGGTGGCGAGGGAGAACCCCTGGGGTGCGAGCTCGGCCATCCGGTCCGCGTTGAAGGTCAAGGTGGCGACCATCCCGCTCACCGCGGGCAGGAGCACCTCCAGCGTCTCGACCGAGTCGAAGACCGGCTCCTTGTCCTCCTGGAGATCCCGGTTGTAGGCCAGCGGGAGACCCTTGAGCGTGGCCATCAGGCCGGACAGGTTGCCGATCAGCCGACCGGACTTGCCGCGCGCGAGCTCGGCGATGTCAGGGTTCTTCTTCTGCGGCATGATGCTCGACCCGGTCGACCAGGAGTCGTGCAGCGTGGCGAAGTCGAACTCGCGAGTGGTCCAGAGGATGACCTCCTCGGCGAGCCGGGAGAGGTCCACCCCGATCTGCGCGGCGACGAAGGCGAACTCGGCGGCGAAGTCACGCGAGGCGGTCCCGTCGATGGAGTTGGCGGACGAGCCGCTGAAGCCGAGCTCGGCGGCCACTGCCTCCGGGTCGAGCCCGAGCGTCTGGCCGGCCAGCGCGCCTGAGCCGTAGGGCGAGTCGCCAGCGACGCGTGCGTCCCAGTCGCGCAACCGCTCGACGTCGCGGAGCAGGGGCCAGGCGTGGGCGAGCAGGTGGTGCGAGAGCAGCACCGGCTGCGCGTGCTGCAGGTGGGTCCGACCCGGCATGATCGTGCCGGTCCCGTCGTTGTCGAGATGTGCCTCCGCCTGCACCGCCAGGACGTCGACGAGGTCGAGCACCAGGGAAGCGATGGTGCGCGCGTGGTCGCGGAGGTAGGCACGGAACAGCGTCGCGACCTGGTCGTTGCGCGAGCGTCCGGCCCGCAGCCGACCGCCGACCTCGGGTCCGACCTCCTCGAGCAGCACCCGCTCAAGGGCGCCGTGCACGTCCTCGTCGGACTCGGCAGGGACCAGGTCGCCGGCGGCGTACCGCTCCCCCAGCGAGGTCAGTGCGGCCAGCAGCACCGCGTGATCGGCGTCGGTCAGCAGCCCGGCGCGATGCAGCGCGTTGGCGTGGGCGCGCGAGCCGGCGAGGTCGTACGGCGTCAGCTGCCAGTCGAAGTGTGTCGACCTCGACAGCGCCTGGAGCTCGGGTGACGGTCCGCTCGCGAACCGTCCACCCCACAACGAGCCCTCGTTGGTGGTGCCGTGCTCGCCCATCAGTCGGTCCCGACGTCCATCGCCGCGTGGTCGAGGGCCTCGTCGTCGAGCTGGTCGGCGCCGTTGCGTCGCGCGATGCGGTCCGCTCCCCCGGGCTCGATCTCGCCGAACAGGTTGCCGTTCTCGACCAGGACGTGGCCCTGGTCCTGGGGCTGGGAGGCGTAGAGCTCGAGCTTGCTGCGCGAGTCGGCGATGTCGAGGTTGCGCATGGTGAGCTGACCGATCCGATCGGTCGGGCCGAAGACCGCGTTGTCGGTGCGCTCCATGGAGAGCTTGTCGGGGTGGTAGGAGAAGGCCGGGCCATCGGTTGCCACCACGGTGTAGTCCTCGCCGCGGCGCAGCCGGATCGTCACCTCGCCGGTGACGAGCGAGGCCACCCAGCGCTGGATCGCCTCACGCATCATCAACGCCTGCGGGTCGAGCCAGCGGCCCTCGTAGAGCAACCGGCCCAGGCGGCGACCCTGGCTGTGGTAGCTCTCGATGGTGTCCTCGTTGTGCACCGCGTTGAGCAGTCGTTCGTAGGCGATCCACAGCAGGGCCAGTCCGGGCGCTTCGTAGATGCCGCGCGACTTGGCCTCGATGATCCGGTTCTCGATCTGGTCGGACATGCCGAGCCCGTGGCGCCCGCCGATCTCGTTGGCCCGCAGCACCAGCTGGACGGCGTCGGGGAAGGTCTGGGCGTTGATGGCCACCGGCCGTCCCTGGTCGAAGCGGATCGTGACGTCCTCGGTCGCGATCTCGACGGACGGATCCCAGAACTGCACACCCATGATCGGCTCGACGGTCTCGAGCGAGACGTCGAGGTGCTCGAGGGTCTTGGCCTCGTGGGTGGCGCCCCAGATGTTGGCGTCGGTCGAGTATGCCTTCGCCTTGCTGTCCCGGTAGGGAAGGTCACGCTCGGTCAACCACTGGCTCATCTCGTCGCGGCCGCCGAGCTCGTGGACGAAGTCGGCGTCGAGCCACGGCTTGTAGATGCGGAGCTCGGGATTGGCCAACAGGCCGTAGCGGTAGAAGCGCTCGATGTCGTTGCCCTTGAAGGTCGAGCCGTCACCCCAGATGTCGACGCCGTCGTCGTGCATGGCGCGGACCAGCATCATGCCCGTCACCGCCCGGCCGAGCGGCGTGGTGTTGAAGTAGGTGCGGCCACCGGACCGGATGTGGAAGGCACCGCATGCCATGGCGGCGAGGCCCTCCTCGACGAGCGAGGCGCGGCAGTCGACCGCGCGGGCCAGCTCGGCGCCATACTGCAGGGCGCGCGATGGCACGCCCGAGATGTCGGGCTCGTCGTACTGCCCGATGTCGGCGGTGTAGGTGCACGGGACGGCTCCCTTCTCGCGCATCCAGGCGACCGCCACCGAGGTGTCGAGGCCGCCTGAGAAGGCGATGCCGACGCGCTCGCCGACAGGAAGGGAGGTCAGGACCTTGCTCACAGGACGTCCTTTGCAGTGGTGGTGTGGTGCGGGTGGTTGGCCAGGTCGAGGAAGCGCTGCGCGAGGGCATCGCCGCCCGCGGGATCACGGCCGATCACGAGGAGGGTGTCATCCCCGGCGATGGTGCCGAGGATGTCCCCCAGGTCGGCCTTGTCGAAGGCGCTGGCCAGGAACTGCGCCGCCCCCGGAGGGGTGCGGAGCACGACCAGGTTGGCACTGGCCTCGGCACTGACGAGGAGCTCGGCGCAGAGCCGGGCCAGGCGGTCGCGGCCGGCAGCACTCTCGCGGGGGCCGAGGACCGAACGGTCGCCGCCCTCACCCGGCACGGCGTAGACGAGGGCGCCGTCGGCGCTGCGGACCTTGACGGCGTCGAGCTCGACGAGGTCGCGGCTCAGGGTGGCCTGGGTGACGCGGACACCGTGGTCACCGAGCAGGTCGGCGAGCTCGGTCTGCGACCGGACCGGGTGGGTGGTGACGATCTCGATGATCCGCTGGTGGCGCGCGCCCTTGGTGAGGGGCATGACGGCGCTCATCCGGTGACCCTCATGACTTGTCCAGCAGCCAGGTCAGCACGGCCTTCTGGGCGTGGCGGCGGTTCTCGGCCTCGTCCCAGACCACCGACTGCGGCCCCTCGATGACGCCCTCGGAGATCTCCTTGCCGCGGTAGGCGGGCAGGCAGTGCAGGACGATGGCGTCGCTCGCGGCGTGTCCGAGGAGCTCCTCGCTCACGCCGTAGGGCGGGAAGATCCGGAGCCGGTCCAGGGACTCCTCCTCGCGGCCCATGCTCACCCAGGAGTCGGTGATGACCACGTCGGAGCCGGCCACCGCCTCGACCGGGTCGGTGGTGAGCTCGATCGAGCCACCGGTGTCCTGCGCGATCTCGCGGGCGGTCGCGACCACGTCGGCGTCCGGGGTGAAGCCCTCCGGTGCGCCGATGACCACGTGCAGACCAGCGGATGCACCGGCGAGGACCCACGAGTTGCCCATGTTGCAGGCGCCGTCGCCGACGAAGGCGGCGCGCACGCCGGCCAGTCGGCCCTTGTGCTCGCGCACGGTCTGCAGGTCGGCCAGGAGCTGGCAGGGGTGGAACTCGTCGGTGAGGGCGTTGAGGACGGGCCGGCCGGCGTAGTCGGCCATGGTCACCACGTCGCTCTGGTGCGCGGTGCGCCACACGATGGCGGCGGCCTGCCGCCCGAGGATGCGGGCGACGTCCTCGACCCCTTCGCGCGAGCCCATGGCGGCCAGGCCACCGTCGACCGTCATCGGGTTGCCCCCGAGCTCGGCGATGCCGGCCGCGAAGGAGACCTGGGTGCGCAGCGTGGGGCGGTCGAACACCAGCGCGACGGTCTGCGGGCCGACGAGGGGCCGGTAGGCGAACGGCTCGGCCTTCATCGCGTCGGCGAGGTCGAGGACCTCGATCAGCTCGGCGGGTGAGAGGTCGTCGTCCCGGAGGAAGTGTCGGGTCATGCGTTGGCCTCCTGCGCGGCGGTGCGGGCGAGGTCGAGGATGGCAGGCAGGGACGCTGCGAGGGAGGCGAGGTCGTCGGCGCTGATGACGAGCGGCGGAACGAAGCGCAGCCGGGCGGGCCCGGTCGCGTTGAGGATGAAGCCGGCGTCGCGGGCAGCGGCCACGGCCTGGGCGGCGTACGGGCCGTCTAGCTCGAGCCCCCTCATGAGCCCGGCACCGGTGACCTCGACGGCTCCGACCTGCTGCGCGAGCAGTTCGGCGAGCTGGTCGCCGCGCTCGAGCGTCGCGTCGAGGAGCCCGTCGGTCTCGATGGTGTCGAGGACCGCGAGCGCCGCAGCCGACGCCACCGGGTTGCCGCCGAAGGTCGTGCCGTGGTTGCCCGGCTGGAGCAAGGTGGCGGCGCCCCCCTGCGCGACCGTGGCGCCGATCGGGATGCCACCGCCGAGTCCCTTCGCCAGCGTGACGACGTCGGGGTCGACGCCCTCGCTGAGCTGGTGGGCGAACCACGCGCCGGTGCGGCCGATGCCGGTCTGCACCTCGTCGAGCCAGAACAGCGCGCCGTGCTCGCGGGCGATCGCCTGGGCACCGGCGAGGTAGCCCGGGCTCGGGACGACAACGCCGGCCTCTCCCTGGATCGGCTCGAGCACGACGGCCGCCACGGTGTCGTCCACGGCAGCGGCGAGCGCAGCCAGGTCGTCGTAGGGCACGAAGGTGACCTCGCCGGGCAGCGGCTCGAAGGGTGCGCGGTAGGCGGCCTTGGAGGTCAGCGCGAGCGCGCCCATCGTGCGACCGTGGAACGAGCCCTCCGCGGCCACGAGCCGGGTGCGGCCGGTGCGCCGGGTGAGCTTGAGGGCAGCCTCGTTGGCCTCGGCGCCGGAGTTGCTGAAGAACACGCGACCGGCGCCGACGCCGCTGGACCAGCCCAGGAGCCGCAGCAGGCGCTCGGCGAGCGACACCTGGGGCTCGGTGGCGAAGAAGTTGGAGACGTGGCCCAGCGTCGAGAGCTGCGTGGTGACGGCCTCCACCAGAGCGGGGTGGGCGTGGCCGAGGGCGTTGACGGCGATGCCGGCCAGCAGGTCGACGTACTCATTGCCGTCGGCGTCCCAGACGTGCGCGCCGCTGCCGCGCACGAGGGCGAGCGCGGGCGGGCCGAAGGTGTTCATCACGGCGTCGGCATGACGCTCCGTGAGGTCGGGATGGATCGGGGTGGTCATCACTGCTCCTCGGCCTGGGCCGGGTAGGGCTTGCGCATCTTGGTCTCGACGCCGGGCAGCACCTGGGTGCCGACGCCCTCGTCGGTGAATATCTCCAGGAGCACGGCATGGGGCTCCCGGCCGTCGACGACGGTGGCGCGCGGCACGCCGCCCGTGACCGCCTCGTAGCAGGCGCGCATCTTGGGCACCATGCCCGCGTCGAGGGACGGCAGCATCTCTCCGAGCGCCTCGGGACTGATCTCCTGGATGAGGTCGTCGGAGTTGCCGTAGTCGCGGTAGAGCCCCTCGACGTCGGTGAGGACCAGGAGCTTCTCGGCGCCCAGGGCTATCGCGAGCGCGGCCGCTGCGGTGTCGGCGTTGACGTTGTGGACCAGGCCGTTGACGTCGGGTGCCACCGAGCTGACGACGGGCACGCGGCCGGCCTCGATCAGGTCGAGGACCGCCTCGGGGCGCACCCGGGCGACCTCGCCGACCAGCCCGAGGTCGACCTCCTCGCCGTCGACGACCGTGTTGGTGGGCTCGGCGGTGAAGAGACCGGCGTCCTCGCCCGACAGACCGACGGCGAGCGCTCCGTGCTGGTTGATCAGCCCGACGAGCTCGCGCTGCACCTGTCCGACGAGCACCATCCGGACGACCTCCATCGCCTCGGGTGTGGTCACCCGCAGCCCGCCGCGGAACTCGGACTTGATGCCCAGCTTGTCGAGCATGCGGGAGATCTGCGGGCCGCCGCCATGGACGACGACAGGCTTGAACCCGGCGAAGCGGAGGAACGCGATGTCCTCGGCGAAGGCGACCTTGAGGGACTCGTCGGTCATCGCGTTGCCGCCGTACTTCACCACGATCGTCTGACCGTGGTAGCGCTTGAGCCACGGCAGGGCGGCCGCGAGAGTGCGCGCCTTCGCGGGGTCGGGGCGGCCCGGAGTGGGGGTGGGTGAGGAGGCTGGATCGGTCATGAGCTGTACGCGCTGTTCTCGTGGACGTAGGCGTGGGTGAGGTCGTTGGTCCAGACGGTCGCGCGGGCGTCGCCTGACTTGAGGTCGATGATGACGCTGACCTCGCGTCCCGTGAGGTCGACGCCAGCGGGGTCCTCGGCCGGGGTCGAGGCCCGGCAGACCCAGACCCCGTTCATCGCGACGTCGAGGTCGGCCGGGTCGAACTGCGCCGAGGTGGTGCCGATGCTGGCGAGCACGCGTCCCCAGTTGGGGTCGTTGCCGAACACCGCGGCCTTGAACAGGTTGCTGCGCGCCACACTGCGACTGACCTCGACGGCCTCGTCCTCGCTCGCCGCGTGGAGCGTGGTGATGGCGATCTCGTGGTCGGCCCCCTCGGCATCCTTGAGCAGCTGCATCGCCAGGTCGGTGCAGGCCTGGGTCAGGGCCGCGGTGAAGTCATCGGGGGTGGGGGTGATGCCGCTGCCGCCGCTGGCCATGACGGTGACGGTGTCGTTGGTGGACATGCAACCGTCCGAGTCGAGCCGGTCGAAGCTCACCCGGGTCGCGGCACGCAGGGCGGCGTCCAGCTCGGTAGCCGGGACCACGGCGTCGGTGGTGATCACCACCAGCATCGTGGCGAGCGCGGGCGCGAGCATGCCGGCGCCCTTGGCCATCCCGCCGATCGACCAACCGGGTCCCTCGACGAGGGTGTTCTTGCTGACCGAGTCGGTGGTCATGATCGCCTCGGCGGCCTGCGCTCCGCCCTTGACGGAGAGCGCGCTCGTGGCGGCCTCGACGCCCGCGAGGAGGTCGTCGCGGTCGTTGGCGAGGCCGATCAGGCCGGTCGAGCAGACCACGACGTCGATCGCGCCGATGCCCAGCCCCTCGGCGACCTTCTCGGCCACGGCGTGCGTGGTCCGGAACCCCTCGGGGCCGGTGTAGCAGTTGGCGCCGCCGGAGTTGAGCACCACCGCGCGCACCGTGCCGTCCTTGACCACCTCCTGGCTCCACAGCACCGGGTTGGCCTTGCACCGGTTGGCGGTGAAGACGGTGGCCGAGTCGTAGGTGGGGCCCTGGTTGACCACCAGGGCCAGGTCCTTGCCACCGCTGGACTTGAGTCCGGCGGCGACGCCGGCGGCGACGAAGCCGAGGGGATGGGTGACGGTCACGACGTCGCTCCTGCGGGCGGGGTGGCGTCGGCGGGGGCGACCTGGTGACCGTGGCGACGCCACGCGTCCGCCGCGCGGTCGGCGTCGGACTGGTTGACCAGGATCCAGTCGGTGTCGTAGGTCGACAGCGTGAAGACGCTGATCTCCTCCTCCATCAGCGGGCCGAGCAGCTGGTGCAGCACCCCGACGAGGGAGAACGCCAGCGGGCCCTTGACGGCAAAGCCGGTCAGCGGGCCGTGGTGGACCGTCTTCTTCGGAACGCCGCGCGCGGCGCAGACCAGGGAGGTCTCCTGGGCGGTCGCGGTGATGGAGAAGATCGACGAGGACTCGGCCCACGTCGGGATCTCCGCACCCGGTGCCAGCCGGACCACGGCCAGGGTCTCGGGGAACTGCTCCAGCCGGTGGTTCTGGACGGTCTGTTCACTCATGGTGCGAGTCCGATCGTGGAGAGCCCCGTGACCTCGTCGAGGCCCAGGGCCAGGTTCATGCACTGGACGGCGGCGCCGGCGGTGCCCTTGGCGAGGTTGTCGACCACGGCCACCGCCACCAGTCGTCGTACGGACTCGTCGACCGCCACCTGCACCTGCACGGCGTTGGAGCCGAGCACGGACTGGGTCTGGGGCCACTGGCCCTCGGGGAGGACGTGCACGAACGGCTCGGCGGCGTAGGCCGTGTCGTAGGCGTGGCGGACGTCGACCGCGCCGACGCCGTCGAGCAGGGGCGCCTGGACGGTCGCGAGGATGCCGCGTGACATCGGCACCAGGAGCGGGGTGAAGCCGACGCGGACCGCGGAACCGTGCACGCCACTGAGGTTCTGGACGATCTCCGGCGTGTGCCGGTGGGTGCCACCGACGGCGTAGGCGCTGGCGTTGCCCATGACCTCACTGCCGAGGAGGTGCGGCCTGGCCGCCTTGCCCGCACCGCTGGTGCCGGACGCGGCGACGACGGTGACGTCCGGCTCGACGAGCCCGCCCGCGAGGGCGGGGACGATCGCCAGCGTCGAGACCGTCGGGTAGCAGCCGGGGACGGCGACGCGGCGGGCTCCCCGGAGGAGGTCGCGCTGGCCGGGGAGCTCGGGCAGGCCGTAGGGCCAGGACCCCGCGTGCTCGCCGCCGTAGAACGTCGCCCACTGGGCCGGGTCGAGGAGTCGGAAATCGGCACCGCAGTCGATCACGACGGTCTCGTCGCCCAACGCCTGCGCGAGGGCTCCCGACTGGCCGTGGGGCAGGCCGAGGAAGACCACGTCGTGGCCGGACAGTGTCTCGAGCGTCGTGTCGAGGAGGACGCGGTCGGCGAGCGGGACGAGGTGGGGCTGCAGCATCCCGAGCCGCTCCCCCGCGTTGGATCCCGCGGTCAGCGCCCCGATCTCGACGTCGGGATGGCCGAGCAGCAGGCGCAGGACCTCGCCCCCGGCGTACCCACTGGCTCCCGCGACGGCGACTGAGAACGACATGTGCATGACTATACATTGAAGTGCATGACTCGTCGCGTCCGGGCGGACAATGAGGAGGCGCCCCGTCGGTGCGCTCGCCTACGGTGCTCGGATGAGCCGACTTCCCGCCGAGACCTACCTGTCCCACCTCCGCTCCGAGTCCGCCCGCTTTCGCGAGGTGCTGGCCGGCTGTGATCCCGGGGCGCGGGTGCCGTCCTGCCCGGACTGGGATGCCGCCGACCTGCTCTGGCACGTGGCCACCGTCCAGCGGTGGTGGGCCGAGGTGCTCCTCGCCCGTCCGACTCGCCCCGAGGAGGTGGAGCCCCCGCGCCCCGAGTCGTACGACGGGCTGCTGGCAGCCTTCGACGACTGGTCGAGCGAGCTCGTGGGTGCTCTGGAGGGCGCGGATCCCCGCGACGAGGCGTGGAACTGGTCCGACGACCTCACGGTGGGATTCATCCTGCGGCGCCAGGCGCACGAGGCGCTGGTGCACCGGGTCGACGCGGAGCTGTCGGCCGGCCTGACGTCGGATGTCGACGCCGTCCTCGCGGCCGACGGTGTCCACGAGGTGCTGGCCGTGATGTACGGCGGCTGCCCCCCGTGGGGATCGTGGCAACCGGGCGAGGGACTGGTGCGCGTGGACGCCACCGACACGGGCCAGGAGCTCTGGGTCAGGTTCGGCACGTTCTCGGGCACCGACCCCGACAGCGGGACGAGCTATTCCGACGAGGAGGACTTCCACGTCGTGGAGGCTCCGGGCGAGGACGTCGAACCGGACGTGGTCGTCGACGGACCGGCGGGTGCGCTCGACCTCTGGCTGTGGAGTCGCGGCGACGAGGCCGAGATCTCCGTCGTCGGAGACGAGGCGACCTACGCCCGGTTCCGCGCGATCGTGGGCTCCCCGATCAACTGAGACAACCAATTGACTCGGCGCGGAGTCTCCAGATGTGAGGGCACCACCGCGAGCTGCGCTGAGTTGGACGCGCCTGCGCCGCTCCGGCGATCACCCGTCGCAACCCAACGGCGACACGACACGTCTCCACCACGAACACACCACACACGGGGAGAAACACATGATGGCTTCTGTACGCGCGATCACGATGACACTGACGCTGGCGGCAGCAGGGCTTGCCGTGGCCGCCGCGCCCGCCCACGCGGATCCGCTCACCTGCCAGGGCCGGGCGGTGAGCGTCGAGGGCGACACCGGGACCGAGGGTGACGACGTGATGGTCGTCGGCCCCGGACAGAAGTCGGTCTCGACCGGGGCCGGCAACGACCTGGTGTGCATCCGGCTGGGCGACGACGTGCGCCGCTACTTCTTCCTCGACACGGGGCCGGGCGACGACGTGGTCCACAACGAGACGACCAGCAGCAAGCGCAGCGTGACCGTCTACCTCGGCGCCGGTGCGGACACCTACGTCGGCAGCGACGCCACTGCCGACTTCGTGACCACGGGGACCGGGGCCGTCACCAGGACCGACGACACCGAGCGGGACGCGGTCGACACCCGCGGCGGGAACGACTTCGTCCTGACCGGGTCGGCGGCTCCGGGCGTCACCAACCCCGACGTCGTCACGACCGGGGACGGCGACGACGCGCTCGACTGGGCCGGGGAGCAGACGGGCACGCCGGTCGACCTCGGGCCCGGGTACAACAGGATCACCCTCAACTCCGGATGGCTCGGCGACGTCGACGTCGACGCACCCGCGGGAATCGTGAGCGCCGGATCACGACCCGTGCTGCGCTGGGCCGGCGGAGTGACCGACTGGCGCCTGGCGTACGCCAACTCCCGCACCACGTTCACCGGGGCGGACCTCGACGAGTACGTGACCTACGACCCGTCGCAGGCCGTCGGCGGCGACCCCAACGTCTCCGACCCGCAGCGTCGCCTCGACGCCTCCATGGGCGACGGTGACGACCGGCTCGAGCTCCTCGCCGCAGCGGGCGGCTCGTGGACGGGCGGCCCCGGCGAGGACCGGCTCGGCGGCCCGCGGTGCGCGGGCGTCGACGTGCGGCTGGGCCATCGGTTCGTGTGCCGTGGCGGCGACTTCGACGGCACGCGGTTCTCGGCCTCGATCGACGCGTGGGAGCGCGTCGATGCCGCTGGCGACCAGGTCCACGTGGTGGGGACGAACAAGGGCGAGACCATCGGGATCTTCGCCAGGCGCGGCAGTGTCGAGGCGCGGGCCGGTCGTGACGTGGTCACCACCGGCAGCTCGGCCACACGGCACAAGAACCGGAGGCCGATCGTGCTGCGCGGCGGGCGCGGTGCGGACCGCCTCACCGGCGACTACGGGAACGAGCGCCTGCTGGGTGGACCGGGCAACGACGTGCTGCGCGGGAAGCGCGGGCACGACCAGATGTGGGGCGGCGAGGGCGACGACCGTCTCCTGGGCGGGCCCGGCCGGGACCATGCCTGGGGCGGCCCGGGGCGTGACCGCTGCGTCGCGGAGGTACGCCGCTCCTGCGAGCGCCGCTGAGCTCACGCCGGGTCGACGTGACAGTGGAGCCGGACGCCGCCAGGTGCGGCGCCCGACCCCACTGTCGACGGCCGGACCGTCAGGCGCGCTGGACGGCCCCGGTTCGCGCGGCAGCCAGGGCCACCGCGGCATCGCGTGCGGCGGCCGCCTCGCCCTCCTTGAGCGTGCGGTCGGCGGCGCGGAAGCGCAGGGCGTAGGCCAACGACTTCTTGCCCTCCCCCACCTGGTCACCGGTGTAGACGTCGAAGAGCCGGATCGACTCGAGCAGCACGCCTGCCCCCTCGCGCAGCGCCGACTCGACGTCCGCGGCCGCCACCGAGGCGTCGACGACCAGCGCGACGTCCTCCTTGGCGACGGGGTACGACGAGAAGCTCGGTGCCTGGCGCAGGTGGACCGCGCGGGCAAGAAGGACGTCGAGGTCGACCTCCGCCGCAACGGTGCGCTTCGGCAACCCGAAGGCCTGGCACACGGTGGGGTGCACCTCACCGGCGTGGCCGATGACGTGCCCGTCGACCGACAGCTCAGCGCAGCGACCGGGGTGCCACGGAGCGAGCTCGACCGCGGACGCCGTGACGTCGAGCCCCAGAGCCGCGGCGACAGCACGGACCGCCTCGAGTGCATCGGACCACGAGACGGCGCGGGCCTCGCCCCACCATCCCCCCGCGACCGCGTCGCCGGCAGCGACGATGGCCAGGTGCAGCGGCTGGGCGGGCAGCGCAGCGTCCAACGCAGCGAACTCGGCATCGGTGGGACGGCGGTCGACGGGCAGGATGGCGGCCGGTCCGGCGTGGCGAGGCAGCGTCACGGTGCCGGTCTCGAAGATCGCCAGGTCGGTGTTGCCGTGCCCGACGTTCTTGCCGGCAGCCCGCAGCACGCCCGGGAGCAGGGTCGTGGTCATGAACCCGGCTTCGGCGCTGAGCGGGTTGGACAGCCGCAGCAGGTCACGGCGCGGGTCGTCGGCGGGGAGGCCGAGTGCGTCGAGGTCGGACTCGCCGACGAACGGGAAGGTCACCACCTCGACGAAACCCTCACCGGCGAGCGTGCGTCCGATCCTGCGGCGCAGCTGCTGCGAGCGGGTGAGGCCACGACCCGAGGGCGGCGTCGGGAGCACCGACGGGACCTTGTCGTAGCCGACGAGCCGGATGACCTCCTCGGAGAAGTCCTGGGCGTCGCTCAGGTCGGGCCGCCACGGCGGCGGGGTGACGGAGAGCGTCTGCGACCCCTGAACGTCGCACCCGATCGCGCGCAGGCACTCGACGCTGCGCTCCTCGGTGATCGGCATGCCCGACACGCGCGCGGCGAGGTCACCGGGGACCGCGACCACGGGCATCGCGGGAGGCGTGCCGACGACGGTCACGCCGGGATCGGCCTGCCCGCCACCGTGCTCAACGAGCAGCTCGACGACCCGGTCGGCCGCGGCCTCGCAGATGGTCGGGTCGACGCCACGCTCGTTGCGCTTGCCCGCCTCGGAGGTGATCTTGTGGCGGCGTCCGGTGCGATACATCGACACGGCGTCCCAGTGGGCCGCTTCGACGAGGACCGAGGTCGTGGAGCCCGACATCTCGGTCGTCTCCCCACCCATCACGCCTCCGAGCCCGATGATCCCCGAGTCGTCGGTCACGACGAGGTCGGCCGCATCGAGCACGCGATCGGTGCCGTCGAGCGTCCTGAGCCGCTCGCCGTCGCGCGCACGTCGCACGACGAGTGGTCCGCGCACCTTGTCGGCGTCGTAGCCGTGGATGGGACGCCCGGTCTCGAGCATCACGTAGTTGGTCACGTCGACGGCGAGCGACATCGGCCGCATCCCGGCGGCGGTGATCCGCTGCACGATCACCTCCGGCGTCTGCGCGGTGGGGTCGAAGCCGGTGATCGTGCGCGCCACGAAGACCGGGCAGCCCTCGGCGTCGTCCACGACGACGGGGTGGCCATCGGCGTTGGGCGCCGGGGTGTCACGCAGGGCCGGGTCACGAAAGCTCCTCGCGCCGGGCACGGAGACCAGCACCTCGCGGGCGATGCCACGCAGGGACAGGGCGTAGGCACGGTCGGGGTTGACCTCGAACTCGATGGTCTCCTCGTCGAGGCCCAGCAGGGGACGTACGTCCTCGCCGGGCGTGCCGGCGTCGGCGGGCAGCACGATGATCCCGTCGTGGTCCTCACCGAGACGCAGCTCCTGCGCCGAGCAGATCATCCCGGCGGACACGTGGCCGTAGGTCGTGCGGGCTCCGATCTCGAACCCGCCGGGCAGCACACCGCCGGGAAGGACGGTGACGACGAGGTCACCGGGCGCGAAGTTGTGCGCGCCGCAGACGATGCCCTGCGGCTCGCCCGTCCCGTTGGCGTCGCCGACGTCGACGGTGCACCAGTTGATGGTCTTGCCGTTCTTCTGCGGCTCGGGCTCCATCGTGAGGACGCGGCCGACCACCAGCGGGCCGGTGATGTCGCGACCGGGGCTCTCGATGGCCTCGAGCTTGAGACCGGTCAGGGTCAGTCGGTCGGTCAGCTCGTCGGTGGTGGTGCCCGCGGGCACGTCGACGAGGTCCAGGATCCAGGACAGGGGTGCCTTCATCTCGGTTCTCCCCTCTCAGATCTCGGTGCCGAACGCGCTGCTGAACCGGACGTCGCCCTCGAAGAGCGGACGGAGGTCCTCCAGGTTGTGGCGGAACATGAACGAACGGTCGATGCCCATCCCGAACGCGAAGCCGCTGTAGACCTCGGGGTCCACGCCGCAGGCGACCAGGACGCGCGGGTTGACCACGCCGCAGCCGCCCCACTCGATCCAGCCCTCGCCGCGACACGTGCGGCAGGACTCGGCGTCGACGCCGCGGCACACGAAGCACCGCACGTCGACCTCGGCCGAGGGCTCGGTGAAGGGGAAGTAGGACGGGCGGAACCGGGTGGTGATGCCGTCACCGAAGAGCTGGGACGCGAAGTGGTCGAGGGTGCCCTTGAGGTGGGCCATCGTGATGCCGCGGTCGACCACGAGCCCCTCGACCTGGTGGAACATCGGCGAGTGGGTGGCGTCGTACTCGTCGGTGCGGAAGACGCGACCCGGGCAGACCACGTAGATCGGCGGCGTGCGGGTGAGCATCGTGCGCGCCTGCACGGGGGAGGTCTGGGTGCGGAGCACGACGTGGTGGTCGGCCGGCTCGGTCCAGAAGGTGTCCTGCATGGTGCGCGCGGGGTGGTCGGGTCCGAGGTTGAGGGCGTCGAAGTTGAGCCACTCGGCCTCCACGACAGGGCCCTCGGCGACCTCGTAGCCCATCGCGACGAAGAGGTCGGCGATGAGCTCGGACTGGAGCGTGAGCGGGTGTCGGCCGCCGCGTCGGCGGCGCGTCGTCGGGAGGGAGACGTCCACCGTCTCCTCGGCGAGCATCCGCTCCTCGTACTCTGCCTCGAGCACGACCTGGCGAGCGGCGATGGCCTGGCTGACCGCACCGCGGGCCTGGCCGACGCGCTGCCCGGCGTCCTTGCGGGCCTGCGGCGGGAGGGCGCCGATCTCGCGGTTGGCGAGGGCCAGGGGCGAGCGGTCGCCGGCGTGGTCGAGCCGCACCTGCTTCAGAGCCTCCAGGTCGGGGACGCCGGCGATGGCAGCCAGCGCCGCCTCGCGCATCGCCTCGACCTGGTCGGCCTTGAGCGGTGTCACTTCGACGGGGTCGTAGTCGGTGTTGGGGCCGGACATGGCTCCCTTTCGCGCGGCGGACAGCAGGTCGCCGCAGAGTCTAGAAGTGGATGAGCCTCGGGTCGGACGGGGACTCCCCGGACCCGGTGACGTCAGCTGCCCGACGGACCAGGTCCGGGGCGCAGAAATCGCAAGCTCGTGTCCACCGAACCCATGCTACTCGGCGAAGCGGGTGTACACGCCAGCGCACTGATCGCCCCGACGACCGGGCGCGACGGGCAGGTCGATCCGCGCCATGGCCTCCTCGGCACGGGACCGACCCAGGTTCCAGGCTCTCGCGTCGTCGAGCACCTCGGGCCTCAGGTCGTTGTCCGGCAGGTGCTGGAGGACGCAGGCCGAGACGTCACCCGGGAGGCGCCCGACGATCACGGGCGTCGCGTCCGCGGACAGGGACTGAAGATAGGTCAGGTCGAGCGCTCCGGTCGCGTCGTAGCGGTCGAGATTGCGGTTCGCCACCCAGGCGTCGGGGTTGATCGCCGCCAGCCCGATCAGCGTCACGGCCCCTGAGACCAGCGCGATCCGGGGCAGCCACCGGCCGCGACCGAGCGCACCGGCGACGGCAATGGCCAGCACGACGAAGCCGAGCCAGCCCTCGAAGACGTCGACGAACAGCCGGAGCGTGGTGAAGCCGTAGGCCCCCTGATAGACGCTCATGCCGCGGAGCGCAGACGCGACCACCAGCAGGGTCAGCACGCACAGCAGCCCGAGCGAGGCGACGAGCCAGCGTCGGTCCTCGGTCGTGTCGCCTGCGCGGCGAGATGCCACCCACACGACGAGCACCGTGAGCGCGGTGGCAAGGGTCAGCTGGCCGAACCCCTGGTGCACGAAGTCGGCGTACGTCAGTCCGGTGGACGCCTCGATGTAGTCACGCCCACCGACCAGGGCGCGCGCCTGGGCTGCGATGAAGGCGAGGAAGACGCCGTCGACGACCAGGACCGGGACGAGCCACTCGAACCGGTTGGCCAGCGAGCCCGGTCGGCGCCCACCCAGCGCCTCCACGTCCGCGGGGTTGAGCGCGAGGTAGGCGGCACCGAGCGTGGCTGCGAAGACGAAGCAGGCCAGGAAGGCCCGTCCGACGAGGTCGTTGAAGCTCAGGTTGGGCACCAGCTGGTCGACCCAGGACCCGAAGACCGGGTTGGCGCCGGCGAAGATCGTGCCGAAGACCCCGAGACCCAGCAGGGACCACGCGATGGTCCGCACCAGAGCCGGCGTGCGCGATCCGGTGCCGGCGATGCGCAGGGAGCGCCCGAACCACGGCAGGCCGCGCAGCGACGCGAGCGGCCAGGCGACTCCCGAGAGCACGATCCCGGGCATCGTGCGAGCGCCCGTGATGCCGCACAGGAACACCGCGGTGGCGGCGACGAGGCCGAGCACCTGGATCCACGCCGCATCGAGCAGCGTCATCGGCAGGACCAGCAGGACGGCGAGCGCGGAGCACAGGAGCGTCCAGGGCTCACGGCGGCGGCGCGCCGTGAGCAGGGCCGCGGTGCCGCTCGCGACCGCGACCAGCGTCCAGGTGACGCCCACCGCGGTGAAGGACAGGGCGAGGCCGGCCACGAGCCCGGCAGCCGCGGCGGCCGCGACAGTGCGCAGGCCGGACGGGTGTCCGGACTCCGGCCAGAACCGGCCGAAGAGCGCGTCGAGGGCCGACTGGGGGCGCGGCAGCTCGGGGGGCCGTACGGGCTGCTGGGCGGTCGTGGTCATCACGGGCTCCTCGGTGGGGGAAGGCAGGGTGGGGAGGTCGGCGGGCGGTGGCGGGATGTCGAGGCGCAGGCGTGCCCCGTGGCCCGAGGTGGGGTCGAGGAAGCGCAGGGTGCCGCCGTGCAGCTGCGCCACCCAGCGCGCGACGGCGAGTCCCAGCCCGGTCCCGCCGGCCCCGTCGGTGCCGAAGCGGTCGAAGACACGCTCGCGGTCCTCGGGCGCGACTCCCCCGCCGTCGTCGGCGACCTCGAGCCACCATCGGGCGCCCTCGGCGCCACCGGTGACCCGCACCGAGGTCCGCGGCGGAGCATGACGTCCGGCGTTGTCGAGGACATTGATGAGGAGCTGCCGCAGGCGCGCCGGGTCGGCCCGGACCACCAGGTCGTCGGGCACTCCCACGTCGAAGGCGCCGGGTCGGCCGGTCGAGGCGACCTGGGCGAGGCACTCCTCCACCAGGTCCCGCAGCCGCAGGTCATGACGATCCAGCGCCACCACGCCGGCCTCCAGCCGGGAGAGCTGCAGCAGGTCGTCGACCAGACCGCCCAGGCGCTGGGCCTGGTCCAGCGCCGCGCCGAGGCCGGCCGGGTCGGGAGCCACCACGCCGTCCGCGAGGTTCTCGAGCACGGCGGTCATCGCCGTGAGCGGTGTCCGCAGCTCGTGGGAGACCGTGGCGATCAGGTCCCGACGCTCGCGGTCGACCGTCGCGAGGTCCTCGGCCATCCGGTTGAAGGCGGCCGCGAGCTGGCCCACCTCGTCGGTCGCGGACGTCCGCACGCGACCCGAGTAGTCGCCGCGGGCCATCGCCCGCGACGCGTCGGTCATCCGGCGCAGGGGTTCGACCATGCCGGCGGCCAGCAGCTGCGTGACCCCCAGTGCGAGGGCGACGCTGACCGGCAGCACGAGCAACGGCGACACGTGAGCGGCGGACCCCAGCAGCGTCAGCAGCGCGGCTGTCACCACGGAGGCGGCGACCAGCAGGGCGAGCTTGCTCTTGAGGCTCGAGACCGCGTCGAGGGGCGTGCTCATCCGAGGTCCTCGAGCGCGTAGCCGACGCCGTGGACGGTGCGGATGCGCGCGGCACCCACCTTGCTGCGCAGCGCCTTGACGTGGCTGTCGACGGTGCGGGCAGCGCTGGCACTCCCCCAGGCGTCGCCCCAGTCCCACACCTCGCGCAGGAGCCGCTCGCGGCCCAGCACCTGTCCGGCCTCCCGTGCCAGGCACAGCAGCAGGTCGAACTCCGTCGGGGTGAGGTGGACGGGCTCGCCGGCGACCGTCGTACGGCGGGTGCCGGGATCGATGCCCAGGCCACCCACGCGGATGACCGGCGGGCGCTCGGCGGCGAGGACCGAGGCCCGCTCGACGCGTCGCAGGAGAGCGCCCACCCGCGCCACCACCTCGCGCATCGAGAAAGGCTTGGTGAGGTAGTCGTCCGCGCCGACACCCAGCCCGATCAGGACGTCCGCCTCGTCGTCGCGGGCCGTCAGCATCAGGACGGGCACCGGGCGCTCGGCCTGGATGCGGCGACACACCTCGAGCCCGTCGAAGCCGGGCAGCATGACGTCGAGCAGGACGACGTCGGGCCTCGCCGTGGCGGCGAGCTCGACCGCGGAGGGTCCGTCGAAGGCCTGCTCGACGATGTAGCCCTCGGCGCGCAAGCGCTGCGCGAGCGCGTCGTTGATGGTGTGCTCGTCCTCCACCACCAGTGCCGTGCGAATCGTCATGTCCCGACACTAGGAGCCCGATCGGGTCGGAGGAGGGGACGACTCGTGAAGGTTGTGTGGAGGTCAGTCCGGCCGGAGGTCCCCGCTGGGCCAGTCGACCAGCACGCGGGCCCCGCCGCCGGGCGCGTCCTCGATGGTCACCCGTCCGCCGTGGGCCCGCGACAGCCCGCCGACGATGTACATGCCCAGCCCGCTCCCGCCGGACTCGCCCGTGGTCCAGAACTTGGTGAAGACCCGGCGTCGCAGCTCGACCGGGATCCCGTCGCCCTCGTCATCGACGGTGACGCGCACCCCCGGCAGGCTGGCGAACGCCTCGAGGCGGACCTTGACCTGACCCTGGCCGTGCCGGATGGCGTTCTCCACGAGGTTGGTCACGACCTGGGTGAACTTGTCGGGGTCGGCGAAGATCTCGGGCAGGCCGTCCTCGACCTCGAGGGAGATGCCGCGGGCCGTGCCGGCCTCGATGGACGCGACCACCCGCCCGACCAGCACCTCGGCGGACGCCTCGCGCGGGTAGAGCTGGAGGCGCCCGGTGTCGATCCGCGCGACGTCGAGCAGCTCGGCGATCAGGCGCGCCAGCCGGTCCGCGTCGGCGTTCACCGTGTTGAGCATCAGCTTGCGCTGGTCGTCGCTGAGCTTGTCCCAGCGGTTGAGCAGCGCCTGGACGAACCCCTTCACCCCGGTCAACGGCGAGCGCAGCTCGTGGGCGACCGTGGCGACGAGGTCGGAGCGCTCGCGATCCATCAGTGCCCGGCCGCGGCCGCTGCGTAGTCCGATCGCGATCCCCACGACCGGACCGAGATCGTCGTTGCGGACGAGTCGCGCGGTGGTGAGCACCTCCTCACCGGACGCGTTGAGCCAGGACTGCTCCGGGATCCCGCGGACGATCGAGATGCTCTCGAAGGGACGGTTGACCTCCAACCACGTCCGGCCGTCCTGGTCGAGCAGCCTGAGCGCCTCGGCCAGCGGGACGTGGTGCGCCTGTGCGGCATCGACCCCGAGCAGCGCGGCACCCTGAGCGTTGAGGAGCGTGATGACGCCCTCCCGGGTGGCACCGAGGATGCCGTCGGGGTAGAAGTCGGCAAGGGACCGCAGGCGCGTGGGCGCACTGTCGATCCTCCGGCTCTCCCCTGACACGGTGCCAACCCTAGGGCAGGGCTAGGCGCGCGGTGTCGGCTTCGGCCGTCGTAGTCCCGCGCCACGCAGGGCGGCGACCAGCTGGCGCGACGAGACGGGCGTCGCCCCCGCGGCCACCATGGCGTCGTAGAACTCCGCAGGCACGTCGTAGTGGTCACGGTCCCAGCCGCGCGCCGGGATGCCGTGTGCGGCGGCGAACGCGTGCGCCTCGTCGTACGACGTGTCGCTGGCCAGGTGCGACCAGAGCCGCTCCCACCGGGGCACGGCCGGCGGGTCGATGAGGATCACGACGACGGACCGGAGGCGCGCTGCGCACGGGCGCTGGCGTAGAGGCACACGGCGGCGGCGGTGGAGAGGTTGAGGCTCTCCGCGCGACCGTGGATGGGGATCGCGACGCGCTCGTCTGCCAGGGCGGCGAGCTCCTCGGGCAGGCCCCAGGCCTCGTTGCCGAAGAGCCACGCGGTCGGGCCGCCGAGGTCCGCCTCGAAGAGACCCACCTCGCCCGCGCCGTCGGCGGCCAGCACCCGCAGTCCCCGGGCCTGCGCGGCGCGCACCGCAGTGGCGGGGTCGGGCGCGATCGCGAACGGCAGGTGGAACAGGCTCCCGACGGTCGCGCGCACGGTCTTGGGGTTGTAGGCGTCGACGGACCGCCCGGCCAGGACCACGGCGTCCGCGCCGGCGGCGTCGGCGGTGCGGATGACGTTGCCGGCGTTGCCGGGGTCGCGGACGTCGGCGCAGATCACCAGGAGCCGCGGTGACGCGGTCACCACGTGCTCCAGCGGGGCGTCGCAGTGCCGGCACACCGCCACGACGCCCGCCGGCGAGACCGAGTCGGACAGCGACGCGAGCGCCCGGTCGTCGACCAGGGTGACGTCGGCCGTGCCCAGCATGGCGGCGTGCTGGTCGAGGGCGGCGGGTGTCGCGAAGACCTCCACCACACAGCCCGCCACGGCGAGCGCTCCCTCGACGGCCTTCGGGCCGTCGGCGAGGAAGAGCCGTCACTCGGTGCGTACCGAGCGACGGCTCAACTTGCGAGCCTCCTTGACACGGCCACTTCCCGCGGTGAGCGGGGTGCCTGGTGCCCGTGGAGTGCTCATGTGGTTCAGGCGGAGACCTTGGGCGCGTTGACGTCCTCGGGCAGCGCGGCCTTGGCGGCCTCGACGAGCACCGTGAAGGCCGGCGCGTCGTGGACGGCGAGCTCGGCCAGGATCTTGCGGTCGACCTCGATGCCAGCCAGGCCGAGACCCTGGATGAAGCGGTTGTAGGTCATCCCGTTGGCGCGGGCAGCGGCGTTGATGCGCTGGATCCACAGCTTGCGGAAGTTGCCCTTGTTCTTGCGCCGGTCGTTGTAGCTGTAGACCAGGGAGTGGGTGACCTGCTCCTTGGCCTTGCGGTAGAGGCGCGAGCGCTGGCCGCGGTAGCCGCTGGCCCGCTCGAGGGTGGTACGACGCTTCTTCTGGGCGTTTACTGCGCGCTTGACGCGTGCCATGGAGGTGCTCCTTGGTGCAAGAGGGACGGCGGCTGAGCCACCAGGGGAATGGGGATGAGGCTCAGATGCCGAGCATCTTCTTGACGCGCTTCACGTCGGACTTCTCGAGCTCGACCATGCCGGCGTTGCGGCGGTGCTTCTTGCGGCTACCGGTCGTGGGCGCGGACGCGAACGCGGCGCCGGACTTGCGGCCGGCCTGCAGACGCATGATCTTGCCCGAGCCGGTCACCTTGAAGCGCTTGCTGGTGCCCGAGTGGGTCTTGTTCTTCGGCATTTGTCTCGTCCTTCGGTTGCTCGTGTGTCTGTGGGGTGAGGCTTACGCCTCGATCTCCGGGTCCAGGTTCTCGGAGCGTCCGCGCTCCTTCTTCTGGGCCACGGGACCGGCCAGGTGGGCGGCTTCGCGCTCCGCGTCCTCCTCGGCCTGACGGTCGGCGCGCGCCTGGGCCTTGGTGGCACGGGCGGCGTCGGCATCGATCTTGGCGTCGGCCTTCTTCTTGTGCGGCCCGAGCACCATGACCATGTTGCGGCCGTCCTGCTTGGGCGAGGACTCGACGAAGCCGAGCTCCTCGACGTCCTCGGCCAGACGCTGCAGCAGGCGGAAGCCCAGCTCGGGGCGGTGCTGCTCGCGACCGCGGAACATGATGGTGATCTTCACCTTGTCGCCGGCACCCAGGAACCTCACGACGTGACCCTTCTTGGTCTCGTAGTCGTGCTGGTCGATCTTGGGACGAAGCTTCATCTCCTTGATGATCACGTTCGTCTGGTTGCGGCGGGACTCGCGTGCCTTCTGGGCGTTCTCGTACTTGAACTTGCCGTAATCCATGAGCTTGCAGACCGGGGGGCGTCCCTGCGGGGCGATCTCGACGAGGTCGAGGTCGGCCTCCTGGGCCAACTTGAGTGCCTGATCGGTCGGCACGATGCCAACGGTCTCACCGTTGGGTCCGACGAGCCGGACCTCGGGTACGCGGATCCGCTCGTTGATGCGCAGCTCGGTGCTGATGGGTCCTCCAGTGGTTCGGGTGGATGGGAACCCCCGCTGCTCTCCACCAGCCTGAGCAGGCCGGGCGGAAATGAACAATGGCTCCCGCTTGAGCCAAGCGGAAGCCAGTCACGACACGTCTCCCCTCTCGGGAAGTGCAGCGTCATACAAGGTGTCACTGGGGACCGGGACCCGACGATCTGTGGTGCAGGGCGATCGATGCGGGTGGGAGACGGGTGGTGCTGCCTCCGCTTGGCGAGATCGGTGTCACTCGCAGGTCCGGGTGGATCTGCTCATGTCACTGATCGGTCAACACGGAAGGCTAGCCGATCATTCCGGTGCGGGGCCAATCCAGCCGTGGCCCTCCCCCACCGCAACCAGCCGCCAGCCGGCGCCCAGCCGGGTGAGGTCGTCGCCGTCGACGACGTACGACGTGGGGCCGGCGAGGTCGACCAGGAGGGCCTCGGCTCCGTCCTGGACGGCCGCGGTCGCCGCCGTGGCGGCCGTGACGGGCACGGGCCGCGCCTGCGGGTCCCACCGGGCCATCGTCTCCAGGCTGCTGAACGCGAGCAGTCCCGTGCTGCCGTCCGATGCCTGGACGAGGACGGCTGCCATGTCGGAGGACTTGTCGTGGGCCAGGCCCTGCTCGTCGGTCTCGACCTCCCCCAGCACGGCCACGACCGGCACCAGCAGCCGGGTGGACTGGAGCACCTCCAGCACGGACCCGGACGACGCCAGCCCCGCTCTGTGGTCGGCGAGCACCTGGCGGAGCCGGGGGTCGGCCGCTCCGCTGTCGTCGGCGAAGCCGGGATCCGGGATGGTCCGGGCGAGGGGGTCGGTGTCATCGGACTGCACACCAGCATTGTCCCGGAGACGTGGACCGTTGTGGGACTCTGGACCTGTGGAAGGGACAACCTGGGCAGCGTTGACGGCCGCACTCACCGTGGCGGGAGCCATCTGGACGTGGATCGCCTTCCGACGCCGCGGGGCGGCGGGCGGCCTTCGCGCGCTCGGGTTCACGCTGCTCCCGGCGGCCGCCTGGCTCACCGGGACGCTTGAGATGGTGGTCGAGATCGCCGGGTCGATCACCGACTGGGCGACGGGCCTGGTCTTCAACATCTTCACGTGGGCCGGCGTCGGCCTGGCCGGGCTGTCCGTCGTGCTCTGGGTCGTGAGCGGACTGATCCGTGACCGCCAGCTCGCCCGGGGTCAGGCATCGGGCGGTGCGACACCCGACTCCCCACGCGCGGCCGCCGCACCGAAGGGATCCCTGCCCCCCGCCGGGTCGTCGGGCAGCGGTGGCTCGCCGATCGACGACGAGCTGGCCGACATCGAGGCACTGCTGAGGAAGCGCGGCATCGAGTGAGCCACGACTTCGTCGACCGCAACCGCTTGTGGTCGAGGCTCAATGCTGCTCTCGCGTCGCTGCCCGAGCCGCCCGCCACGCCGATCGCCGTGGTCGACATGGACGCCTTCGACGCCAACGCCGCCGACCTCGTGCGACGGGCGGCCGGCAAGCCGATCCGGGTGGCGTCCAAGTCGTTGCGGGTCCCGGCGCTCATCGCGCGGGCACTCGCCACGGACGGCTTCTCCGGCGTCCTCGGCTACACGCTCGCCGAGGCGCTGTGGCTCCACGAGAGCGGTGTCAGCGACGACATCGTCGTGGCCTACCCGACCGTGGACGCCGTTGCGTTGCGCCGGCTGACCTCCTCACCCGCCGCCGCGGCGGCGATCACGCTGATGGTCGACGCCCCGGCACACCTCGACGCCGTGGATGCCGCCCGCGAGAGCGCCGGCGTGCCGATCCGGGTCGCCCTCGACCTCGACGCCGGCCTGCGCGTCGGCGGGCAGCACATCGGGCCCAAGCGCTCCCCCCTCTTCGAGACCGCGGACGTGGTGTCCCTGGCCCGCCGCGTCGTGGAGCGTGAGGGCTTCGACCTGGTCGGCGTGATGACCTACGAGGGACAGGTCGCCGGGGTCCCGGACGACGTCCCGGACCAGCGCACCAAGTCCCTGCTCGTGCGCCGCCTCAAGCAGGCGTCCATGGCCCAGCTCGAGGTGCGGCGCCGTGAGATCGCCGAGGCCCTGGCGCGGGTCACGGACCTGGAGTTCTGGAACGGCGGTGGGTCGGGATCGGTCGAGGCCACGGCCGCGGACGCCACGGTCACCGAGATCGCCGCCGGCTCCGGGCTACTCGTGCCCGGGATCTTCGACCACTACGCCGCGTTCGAGCCGCGACCGGCGGCCTTCTTCGGGCTCCGGGTGTCGCGCAAGCCCACCCCGGCGATGGCCACCGTCCACGGTGGCGGCCTGATCGCCAGTGGCGCCACCGGCGCCGACCGGCTGCCGATCCCCTGGGCCCCGCCCGGCCTGCACCTCACCGGGCTCGAGGGCGCCGGTGAGGTCCAGACCCCGCTGACCGGGCATCCGGCAGCACTGCTCGACATCGGTGACCTCGTCTGGTTCCGCCACGCCAAGTCGGGTGAGCTGTTCGAGCACGTCCGCGACGTCCACCTCGTCCGGGGAGAGCTCGTCACCGACGTGGTGGCGTCCTACCGCGGCAGCGACCGTGCCTTCTGATCCGTTGCAGGTTGCCCGCGAGGTCGCCGACCTGGTGCTGTCGGCGCCGCCGACCCTCGGTCCGGGACGACTCGTGTGCGTCGACGGTCCGGCCGGGTCGGGCAAGACGACGCTGTCGGCGGGCCTGCTTGCCGTGGTGCCGGGCACCCAGGTCGTTCACTGCGACGAGCTTCTCCACGGGTGGCGCGGCCTCGCCGGACTGGCCGCGACAGTGGAGGCCTTGCTGCGGCCGCTGGCGGCGGGACAACCCGGCCGGTGGCGCCGGTGGGACTGGCCGGGTGATGCCTGGGCGGAGTGGCACGAGGTCGCGCCGGGCGGCCTGCTCGTGGTCGACGGCGTCGGGAGCTGGTCACCAGATGTCGCCGACCTGGTCGGAGTGCTGGTGTGGGTCGAGGCGGCCCCCGACATCCGCCTCGACCGGGGAATCGCGCGCGACGGCGAGAACATGCGCCCCCACTGGGAGCAGTGGCGACGCGACGAGGACGCCCTCCTCCACCGCCTCGAGACCCGCGCCCACGCCGACGTGCTCGTGGACACCGGCGCGGCCGCTCAGGCGTGAGGCACGGCGAGCAGCCGGCGAACGCTGTCTAGGGTGAGCGCCATGGTGCCGAGCGGAGACCAGTACGACATCGCGGCGGCCGGCTATGCCGCCGTTGTGACCGAGAGCGGTGCGGCCCTGCGGTGCCTGAGCAGGCACGGCGTGGACCTCGTCGACGGCTTCGCCGAAGACCGGATGTCGGCCGGTGGTCATGGGCAGCTGCTGATGCCGTGGCCCAACCGGATCCGCGACGGTCGCTACTCCTTCGGTGGCCGCGACCTGCAGCTCGGCCTGACGGATCCCTCCCGCGGGAACGCCTCGCACGGGCTGGTGCGCTGGGCCCCGTGGACCGTGGAGGAGCACACCCGCACCTCGGTGTCGCTGGTGCATCGGTTGATGGCGCAGACCGGCTATCCGTGGACCCTCGACCTGCACGTCCTCTACGACCTGTCCGCCGACGGGCTCGTGGTGACCCAGACCGCGACCAACCTCTCCCCCGACCCGGCGCCCTACGCCTGCGGTGCGCACCCCTACCTCCGCGTCGGCGACGCGATCGAGGACCTTGAGCTGATGCTGCCCGCGCGCACGCGGGTCCTGGCCGACGACCGCCAGCTGCCCGTGGGGGTGGAGCCGGTGTCGGCGGCGTACGACTTCACCAGCCCCCGCCGGATCGGGGACGCGGTGCTCGACGTCGGCTTCGGCGACCTGGTCCGCGACGGCGGGCGGTCGACGGTGACGATGAGGGATCCGGCCACCGACCGCGGTGTGGCGCTCTGGGTCGACGAGCACCACCGGTGGCTGCAGGTCTTCACCCCGCCGTCAGGGGGCGCCCGCCCCGGGCTCGCCGTGGAGCCGATGACCGCACCGGCGGACGCCTTCAACTCCACGACCGACCTGGTCGTCCTCTCCCCTGCCGGTACGTCGGGTGACGAGCTGTCCGTCTCGTGGGGGATCCACGCCCTCTGACGTCCGAGGCGCTCAGGCCCGCGGCGCGAAGACCACGAACGACTGTCCCAGCGAGCCCGCGTCCTCATAGGCCGTGCCGTTGGCCATGGTGACCGGCTCCCGGAGCGGGATCGCCAGCTCGTCGCCCCCGTGGAGCGCGACGATGTCGAGGTCGAGATGGTGTGCGAACGCCTCGAGCGCGTCCCTGCTGAGGAACTGGTCCAGCGGTTTGTCGGCGTGTGGGTTCTTGACGTTGTGCTTGAACACGGCCCAGTGGGCGAAGGTGGCGAACTCGAGGAAGGACACGATGATCCGACCGGTCGGCTTGACGACCCGCTTCGCCGCGCGCAGGTAGAGGTAGGAGTGCTCGTGCCGCAGGTGCGTCATCACGCTGAAGAAGCAGACGACGTCGGCGTGGTCGCGCGGTGCGGGGATGCGGAGCTCGTCGACGACGCGGAACTTCCAGTCGGGACGGTCCACGAGGGCGCGGGCGTAGTCGACGAGGGCGGGCACGACGTCGGTGCCGGTGTAGTGGCCCTCCTCGTCGAGGTAGGACGCGAGCGGCAGCGCGAGCCGACCCGAGCCGCAGCCGACGTCGACGACCACCCCGTCGGGACGGAGCCCGTGCGCGATGAGCAGATCACGCTGGATGAGGCCGATCGTGTCGAAGTTGCCACCGATCGCTGCTCGGATGCCCTGGTCGGCGTCCTCGGAGTCGAGGTGGCCGGCAACGTAGGCGCGGTAGCGCTCGCCCTGGTCCGCACCCACCTCGCGCGCCTGCGGGACCGCCGGCCCGCCGCCCGGCTCGTCGACCGACGCCGTGCGCCTCCACAGCCTTCTCACCGCTGACCACCCCCCGTGACGACCCGATGTCGTCGCGACGATAGACGCCCTCGTCGATGCCGGGCAAGCGGCGTCCTAACCCTCCGGCGGGGTCGCCCGGTCGATCAGCGCCCGCAGCTGTCGTACGCCCTCACGTGCGCGCCGGCCGTCGGACTCCTGGAAGGCCATCGCCGAGATGGTCGTCCCGTCGGCGAGGTCGAGCGTGGCCCACGGGGCGCCCTCAGTGAGGTGGATCGCCACGACCTCCTCCCACGCAAGCCGGCGCGAACGGAAGCCGTTGACCACCACCAGCGCCGCCATCTCGGCCGTGACCCTGGCCCGCGCGAGCGCCCAGCCACAGGCGGCGGCGCCCCCACCCATGATGAACAACGTCGACCGCTGGAGGAAGGTGAAGCGCTCGCGCACCGACTCGTCGAACCCGAACCAGGCGGCCGCGCACACCACCAGCAGGGTCAACCCGAAGCCGATCACCGCGAAGCGCACGCCCAGGGGACGCCACGTGTGCGGCAGCGACGGCAGGGCGCCCGGCAAGGCGCCCGGACCGCGCTCAGAGTCGGCAGGCATGGATGTCGGTGAGCAGGATGGCGCGGGCGCCGACCGAGTAGAGCTCGTCCATCAACCGCTGCGAGCCGGCGCGTGGCACCATCACCCGCACCGCCACCCAGCCGGCCTTGCCCAGTGGGGAGATCGTGGGGCCCTCGCGCCCGGGAGCGAGTGCGGACGCCTCGTCGAGGTGCCGCTGCTCGATGTCGTAGTCCATCATCACGAAGCTGCGCGCGACCAGCACGCCCTCGATCCGACGGCGGAAGATCTCGAAGTCGTCGGGCACCTGACCGCCGTGGGTGATGAGCACGGCCTGCGAGTCGAGGATCACCTCGCCGAAGGTCGCCAGGCCCGCCGCGCGCAACGTCGATCCCGTCTCCACCACGTCGGCGATCACGTCGGCCACGCCGAGCTGGATGCTGGTCTCGACCGCGCCGTCGAGGCGGGTGACACTCGCCTCGACGCCGTGGCGGAACAGGTAGTCCTCCACCACCCCGACGTACGACGTCGCGATCCGCAGGCCCTGGAGGTCGTCCAGGGAGGAGTAGCGCCCGGCCGGACCGGCGAAGTGGAAGCGGGAGCGGCCGAACCCGAGATTCATCACCTCCTGGGCCGTGGCCCCGGAGTCGAGCAGCAGGTCGCGGCCGGTGATGCCGACGTCGAGGGTGCCCTCGCCGACGTAGAGCGCGATGTCGCGGGGGCGGAGGTAGAAGAACTCGACGTCGTTCTCGACGTCGACGAGCGCGAGCTCCTTGGAGTCGCTGCGCTGGCGGTAGCCCGACTCACGCAGGATGTCGGTGGCTGCCTGGGACAGCGCCCCCTTGTTGGGGACGGCGATGCGGAGGGTCATTCAGTCACTCACAGGTGGGCGTAGACGTCGTCGAGGGTCAGTCCGGAGGCGAGCATGAGCACCTGGGCGTGGTAGAGCAGCTGGCTGATCTCCAGCGCCGTGGCGTCCTTGCCCTCGTGCTCGGCGGCCATCCAGGACTCGGCGGCCTCCTCGAGCAGCTTCTTGCCGATGGCATGGACCCCGGCGTCCAGCTGCTGCACGGTGCCGGAGCCTTCGGGGCGCTCCACGGCCTTGGCGGACAGCTCGGCCCACAGGTCTTCGAACGTCTTCACGAGGGACAAGACTAGGTGGTCGCGCGTCCCCGGCCCGCCCCGGTCCGGCATCGGTGACACTGTGGGCATGGACGAGATCACCGGCGCACCCGAGTGGAGCCGTCTGACCTGGCCGCGGACCACCGAGCGGCTCGCCCTGCGGCCGGCGAACGCCGGGGACGCCGACGCGATGTTCGCCTACCGCTCGCTCGAACCGGTCGCCCGCTGGATGACCCAGCTGCCGACCGACGTGGGGTCGTGGCGCTCCGACATCGGACGACGCCACCCCTTCGCGTTGATGATCGAGCTGGACGGCGAGCCGATCGGCGACCTCTTCCTCAAGACCGAGGACGCGTGGGCGCAGGCCGAGGTGCGCGAGCGCGCAGTGGCCGTGCACGCCGAGATCGGCTGGTGCCTGGCGCCCGCCCACGGGGGCCAGGGATATGCGACGGAGGCGGTCCGTGACCTGCTGGACGTGGCGTTCGGCCCGCTGGCGCTGCGTCGCGTGGTCGCCACCTGCTTCGCCGACAACGAGTCGTCGTGGCGGCTGATGGAGCGCCTTGGCATGCGCCGCGAGGCTTACACCGTGAAGGACGCCCTCCACCGCGACGGGCAGTGGTACGACGGCCTGACCTATGCCCTGCTCGCGGAGGAGTGGTCCTGCTAGCTACCGATCGCCCGGACCACCCGAGCCGTGTCGAGCGCAGCGGAGGTCGCCTCCCAGCCCTTGTCCTCCACGGAGTCCTCAAGGCCCGCGCGGGCGAGGGCCTGCTCCTCGGTGTCGCACGTGAGCACCCCGAAGCCCACGGGCATCGCGTGCTCGACGCTCACCTGCGTCAGGCCGTCGGTCGCCGCCGAGCACACGTAGTCGAAGTGCGGCGTGCCACCGCGGATCACGACGCCGAGGGCCACGACGGCGTCGTAGCCCGCCCGGGCCAGCGCGGCCGCGACGACGGGCAGCTCGAAGGTGCCCGGCACCCGGATGACCTCGGGGTCGGTGATGCCGTAGGCCGCCAGCGCGCGCTCGGCGCCGGCGACGAGGCCGTCCATCACCTGGGTGTGCCAGGTGGCCGCGACGACGGCGACGCGGAGGTCGCCTGCGTCGAAGGGCTGCGAGGTGGGGGCGCCGGCGCCGCTCATGGTGCTCCTTCGTCGGCCAGATCGGGCAGGTCGTGGCCCATCCGGTCGCGCTTGGTCTGCAGGTAGGTGAGGTTGTGGCCGTTGGGGTGCGGCGTGAGCGGCACCCGCTCGGCCACGCGGATCCCGAAGTCCTCCAGGCTGGAGGTCTTGTCGGGATTGTTGGTCATCAGTCGCACGGACGCGATGCCCAGGTCGCGCAGGACCTGGGTGGCCGTGCCGTAGTGGCGCGCGTCGGCGGGCAGTCCGAGGTCGAGGTTGGCGTCGACCGTGTCGCGACCGCCGTCCTGCAGCTGGTAGGCCTGCAGCTTGGCGACCAACCCGATGCCACGTCCCTCGTGACCGCGGAGGTAGACCACCACTCCCCTGCCCTCGGCCACGATCGTGCTCAGCGCCTCGTCGAGCTGGGGTCCACAGTCGCAGCGCTCGCTGCCGAAGGCGTCGCCGGTGAGGCACTCGCTGTGCACCCGGGTGAGCACCGGCTCGTCGCCGGAGATGTCGCCGTACACCAGCGCCAGGTGCTCCGAGTCGTCGATCGTGATCCGGTAGCCGTAGGCGGTGAAGTCGCCGTGACGGGTCGGCAGCCGGGTCTCGGCGACCCGTTCGACATGACGCTCGTGGCGACGGCGGTAGCGGACCAGGTCCTCGATCGAGATCATCGCCAGACCGTGCTCGTCGGCGAACTCCCGCAGCTCGGGTGCGCGCTTCATCGTGCCGTCGTCGTTGACCACCTCGACGAGGACACCCGCCGGCGTCAGGCCGGCCAGCCGGGCGAGGTCGACCGCGGCCTCCGTGTGGCCGCGACGGACCAGCACTCCGCCGTCGCGGTAGCGCAGCGGGAACACGTGCCCGGGACGCGTGAGCTCCCAGGGCTCGGTGGCCGAGTCGGCGAGGGTCCGGGCGGTGTGGGCGCGGTCGGCTGCGCTGATCCCGGTGCTCACGCCGTCGCGCGCGTCGACCGAGATCGTGTAGGCGGTGCGCAGCTTGTCCTTGTTGTGGGGCGTCATCAACGGGATCTCGAGCCGGTCGAGCATCTCGGCCGGCATCGGCACACAGATCACCCCGCTGGAGTGGCGGATGGTGAAGGCCATCAGCTCCGGCGTCGCCTTGGCGGCGGCGAAGATGATGTCGCCCTCGTTCTCACGGTCCTCGTCGTCGACGACCACGACGGCCCTGCCTGCGGCGATGTGCGCGATGGCCTGCTCGACGCTGTCCAGTCGGACGCTCATGCGTTCACTGCCTCTCGGTTGCTCTCGTGCGGCGCCTCGTCCTGTGCGGCGCGGCGCCACACCAGGAAGCCCCACACGACCAGCGCGCCGTAGACCACGAACAGGATCGCAGTGGGGTAGTAGCCGGAGTGCCACAGCAGCGGCACGCCGACGAGGTCGACCGCGATCCAGGCCAGCCAGAAGTCTGTCCAGCCGCGCGCCATGGCGTACGTCGCGACCATGGAGCCCACGAAGATCCACGCGTCGCACCAGTAGTACCAGCGCGGTGCGGGCCAGCCGGCACCGATGACCGAGAACACCCACTGGCACGCGACGACGGCGGCGGCTGCTGCCACCAGGTAGGCGAGCCGCTCACTGCGCGTGGCCCAGCGCGGGGTGATCGCGGGCGCGCCCTTGTCGCGACCGGCGCGGACCTGCTGCCAGCGCCACCACCCGTAGACGCTGGTCAGGATGAAGAAGACCTGGCGACCGGCCTGGCCGAAGAGCGGTTGCTGCGCCTGGGCGTCGAAGGTGGCCGCGATGAAGACCGTGAAGAGGAGCACGTTTCCGACGATGCCGATCGGCCACGCCCACAGGCGGCGGCGCAGGCCCCCGATGGCGGAGGCGAAGCCGAAGCCGTTGCCGATGATCTCGCGCCACGTGATGGCGTGCCCGGCGATCTCGACCTGGGCCACGTAGAGCCAGTGGAGCAGGTTCACGACGGGTCCTCTCGAGGGGTGAAGCGGTCGACGAGGCCGCTGGCGAGCAGCTTCTCGACGTGCTTGGCGATGACGTCGGCCTCGAGGTTGACCCGGTCGCCGGGGCGTCGCGAGCCGAGCGTCGTCCGGGAGAGCGTCTCGGGGATGAGGCTGACGGTGAAGCTGGACTCGCGTGCCTCGACGACGGTGAGGCTGACGCCGTCGACGGTGATCGAGCCCTTGTCGACGAGGTAGCGCGCGAGGTGCGGGGGCAGCGAGATCTCCACGACGTCCCAGTGCGCGCTGGGCGAGCGGGAGATGACCTCGCCGACTCCGTCGACGTGACCCTGGACGATGTGGCCGCCGAGGCGCTTGTCGACGGTCACCGCGCGCTCCAGGTTGACCCGGTCACCGGGCACGGCTCCGGCCAGGGAGGTCTTGTCGAGCGTCTCCTGCATCAGGTCGGCTGTCCACCGGCCCTCGCCGAGCTCGGCCACGGTGAGGCAGCAGCCGTTGACCGAGATGGAGTCGCCCAGACCGGTGCCCTCGAGCACCGTCGCGGCCTCGACCGTCAGCCGGATGGCGTCGCCCTGGTCGATGATCTCGGCGATCGTGCCGAGCTCCTCGACGATTCCGGTGAACATCAGGTCCTCCTCAAGAGGGGCTTCATGGTGAGGCGCACGTTGGTGTCCTCGCCGTCGTGGCCCTGCAGCACGCTCACGTCGGTGACGTGGAGGTGCAGAGCGTCGGTGATGGTGGAGATGCCGAGGTCGGCGACCGCGCTGGTGCCGGCGCCGAGCAGCATCGGCGCGACGTAGGTGACGACCTCGTCGACGAGGTCGGCCGCCAGGAACGAGCGAGCGACGGTGGGACCGCCCTCGAGGAACACGTGCTGGCGGTCCATCTCGTGGAGGAGAGCCAACGCCTCCTCGGGGTCGCGGGTGCGCAGGTGCACCGTCTCCGCGCGGTCGTTGAAGATCCGTCGGTCCGCCGGCAGGTCGCGCAGGCCCATCACCGCACGCAGCGGCTGGATCGCCACCGGCTGGTCGAGCTCGTCACGGACCGTGAGCTCGGGGTCGTCGACCTCGACGGTGCGGGTGCCGACCAGCATGGTGTCGCAGAGGGCTCGCAGGCGATGGGTGTCGAGGCGGGCTTCCCTGCTGGAGACCCAGCGGCTGGTGCCGTCCGATGCTGCACTCCGGCCGTCGAGGGTGGTGGCGAACTTCCAGGTGACGAACGGGCGACGCCGCGCGATGGCGAAGGTCCAGGCGCGGTTGACCGCCTGTGCCTGGTCGATCAGCTCGCCGCCGAGGACCTCGACCCCGGCCTCGCGCAACCGGCCGGCCCCGCCCACGGCGACGGGGTTGGCGTCGGGCTGGGCGTAGACGACGCGGCGTACGCCCGCGGCGATGAGCGCCTCGCTGCACGGCCCGGTGCGGCCCGTGTGGTTGCACGGCTCGAGGGTGACGACGGCAGTGGCGCCGCGGGCGGCCTCCCCCGCCTCGGCGAGCGCTGCGGCTTCGGCGTGGGGGCTGCCGGCGCCGCGGTGGAAACCTTCGGCGATGGTCGTGCCGTCCGGGGCGAGGAGCACGCAGCCGACCCGCGGGTTGGGCCCGAGTGGCACGCCCGGCGTGACGGCGAGCACCAGCGCGCGTCGCATGGCGCTGCGCTCTGCCTCGCTGGTCGTCATCTCCGCCTCCGGTCCGTGGGGTGCGGACTCATGGGGGCGTCGGACGGGGCGCGCGACCCTGGTCGGGACGTGCGCGGAGCCGTCTGCGTGCGCTTCTCATCCGGACTGTGACCGTCGGTCCAGGATTTCCACCTGGTCAACCGGCCACTGGGTGTGGTCGGGTCGCGGACTGTGACCGCCGGTGCGGAATTTCACCGCCCCCAGAGCACGCTTGCTCTTCGTTGGTGGCAACTCTGCCACAGCCGCGCCCATTCCCTCACCGGTGTCCGGCCGTGACCTGCGCAACATCCCCGGACCGGGCCGGGGGCCGGGTCGCCCGATCGGCGGCGCGGCCAGGTCAGACCTGGTCGAGAAAGCGGTCGAACACCCGCGCACCGAACTCCAACGCGTCCACCGGCACGCGCTCGTCGACGCCGTGGAAGAGCGCGGTGAAGTCGAGATCGGCGGGCAGGCGCAGCGGCGCGAAGCCGTAGGAGCGCATGTCGAGCTTGCGGAAGTGCTTGGCGTCGGTGCCACCGCTCATCAGGTCGGGGGCGACCAGGGCGTCGGGGTCCTCGGCGAGCAGGCTGCGGCTCATCGCGGTCACCAGGTCACCGTCGTACGGCGTCTCCCACGGGTCCTGCTTGGACTCGAAGTCGAACTCGATGCCGTCGCCGGCGAGCTGGTGCAGGGTCGCGAAGAACTCGTCCTCGTAGCCCGGCAGGAAGCGGCCGTCGATCGTCGCCCGGGCGTCGGTGGGGATCACGTTGGTCTTGTAGCCGGCCTGGAGCATCGTCGGGTTGGCGGTGTTGCGGATGACCGCCCCGAGCATGCGGGCCGCGTCGCCGAACTCCTCCACCAGGGCCTCGGCGTTGTCCGGGGTCGCCTCGGTCCCGGCCAGCTCGGCGACGGTGGCGAGGAGGACCTCCATGGTCGGGGTCAGCCGCACCGGCCACTGGTGGGCGCCGATGCGCGCGACCGCCCCGGCGAGGCGGGTGACGGCGTTGTCGTCGTTGATCATCGACCCGTGCCCGGCCCGGCCGCGGGCGGTGAGCCGCATCCAGGCCATGCCCTTCTCCGCAGCCTCGATGAGGTAGACCCGACGGCCGCGGATGGTGGCGGAGAAGCCGCCCACCTCGCCGACCGCCTCGGTGCAGTCGGCGAACAGGTCGGCATGGTCCTCCACGAGCCGTCCGGCACCGGAGTGCCCACCTGCCTCCTCGTCGGCGGTGAAGCAGAGCACCACCTCACGATCCGGTGCGACACCGGCGGCGGCACGGGCGCGCACGACGCTGAGCAGCATCGCGTCGAAGTCCTTCATGTCGACCGCGCCGCGGCCCCACACCTGGCCGTCCTTGATCTCACCACCGAAGGGGTCGACCTGCCAGTCGGAGGCCTCGGCGGGCACCACGTCGAGGTGGCCGTGGACCAGCAGCGGAGCGCGGCCGTCGCCGCCACCCCAGCGCGCCACGACGTTGGCCCGACCGGGCCTGCCCTCGATGATCCGGCCGTCGATCCCGACCTCGTCGAGCAGCGTGGCGACGTACTCGGCGGCCTTCCGCTCCCCCGGTCCGTCATCGGTGCCGTAGTTGGAGGTGTCGATGCGGATCAGCTCCTGGCAGAGCTGCACCACCTCGGCCGCAGGGTCGTAGGAGAGGTCCCGGGAAGGCTGTGCGGAGCGGTCGTCCATGCCGTCCATCCTGCCCCACGAGGCACGCTGCCCCCGATTGAATGTCGAGCCCTTCGCTTTGCTACTGTTTCCCAGCACTCGTCCGGGTGGCGGAATTGGCAGACGCGCTAGCTTGAGGTGCTAGTGCCCGTATTAGGGCGTGGGGGTTCAAGTCCCCCCTCGGACACTGAAAAGGCTCCGGCTCCACGGAGCCTTTTCTTCATTTCCGATCAGTCGTCGAAGGCGTGGACGACAGCCTCGTCGATGGTGTTCTTGGGGCCGGTGAACCACTTCTTGGCGGAGAGGTGCCACCAGATCGCCAGGATCAGCAAGGTGCCCAGGGTCAGCACCGGTGCGTAGTTGACGCTGCTCCACGCGAACTCGTCGCTGAAGGGAACGCCGGCCGGCGTGAACGGCAGGATGAAGTAGACGGAGATGATCGCGATCTCGGCGACAGCGATGAGGTTCATCCACTTGTACTTCGCGCCGTTGGTCCAGCTGCCCTCCTCGAACTCGTCGCCGATGCGCCAGCGCAGGTAGATCGGGATCAGGAAGGCGAGGTAGAGCCCGATGACCGCGACGGAGACGACGGCGTAGAAGGCGATCGGCACCCCGCCGATGCTCTTGAGCGCAGGCAGGGTGATCAGGACGCCGATGACGGCCACGAAGACGACCGCGTTGGCCGGGATCTTGGTCTTCGTGTTGACCTTCGCCAGCCACGTCGACCCCGGGATGGCGCCGTCGCGGCTGAAGGCGAAGGTCATCCGCGAGGCGCTGGTCAGGCACGCCGTGGTGCAGAAGAGCTGGCCGGCGGTCGAGATCAGCAGGATGAGGAAGTGCCAGCCCACGGGCAGCGCCTGGCCGAAGATCACGTCCACCGCGCCGAATCCGTCGCTGACACCCTGCGGGTCCTGCACGGCGAACACGAACGCCAGCAGCAGGACGTAGCCGCCGACCGCGGAGTAGAAGATCGAGCGCCAGATCCCCTTGGCCGCACCCTCGGCGGCGCCCTGGGTCTCCTCGGAGAGGTGGGCGGAGGCGTCGAATCCGGTGATCGTGTACTGGGTGAGCAGGAAGCCCAGCGGCAGCACCAGGAACCAGTAGGCGCCGTTGCTGAAGCCGGAGTTGTTGATCCGCTCGGTGAACACGAAGTCGAAGCTCTGGTGCGTCGGGGGGACGATGATCAGCACCAGGATCACGATCGCGGCTCCGGCGACGTGCCACCACACCGAGATGTTGTTGATCACGGCGAGCAGGTGGCCGCTGAAGATGTTGGCCAACGAGGCGAGCACGAGGATCGCGACGAAGAGGATGAACACACGTCCCAGCGAGTAGCCGTCCGCCCACCCCGTGCTGATCGTGCTGATCGTGAGGTCGAGGAACGTCGCGGCGCCGTAGGCCACGCTCGCCGTGACGGCGAGCAGGCCGATGAGGTTGAGCCAGCCGGTGAAGAAGCCGGCAGCCGGACCGCCCATCTTGGCCGCCCACCAGTAGATTCCGCCTGAGGTCGGATAGGCCGAGACGAGCTCGCTGAGGGTGAACCCGATGAGGAGGATGAGCGCCGAGATGATCGGCCAGCCCCACGAGATGGCGATCGGCCCGCCGTTGTTCCACGCCTGGCCGAAGGTGGTGAAGCACCCCGCCAGGATCGAGATGATCGAGAACGAGATCGCGAAGTTGGAGAAGCTCGACCAGCTGCGACTCAGCTCCTGGGAGTATCCCAGTCTCGCGAGGTGCAGCTCGTCGTCGTTCAGCTCGCGTTGTCCAGCGGACTCTGCAGGGGACATGGGCACACCTCTCGGGGCGTCAGTGGGTGATCGGCACGGTAGGGCCGGGCGGGACCAGCCGTAAAGAGTCCAGACGAAAATTGGTCTGAACTCCGACCATTGACGTGTGGGAGCCGGCACGCTCAGACTGGCCGCATGACCGCGCAGCCGCACGAGCACCTCACCTCGGCGGTGCTCCGGCCGGTGCGCGGGCACCACGCCTTCGAGGGGTGCGTCGAGCAGCTCGCGACCGCGATCCGGCTCGGCGTCTACCCCGTCGGCAGCGTGCTGCCGCCGGAGCGGGAGCTCGCCGAACGGCTGGCCATCAGCAGGGCGACGCTCCGTGAGGCCATCGCAGCACTGCGGCAGGCGGGCCTGGTCGAGACCCGACGTGGTCGCGGCGGAGGATCGACGGTGACGTCCCCGGCCCGTGGACGCTTCCGGGGCGGGCTGTCCCGGGTCTCCCCCGCGACCAAGTCCCAATGGCTCGACGCGCTCGAGTTCCGCCGGATCGTCGAGCCCGGCGCCGCCCACCTGGCGGCCAGCCACGAGCTCTCGGAGCCGGGCCGCGACCGCCTCACCGCCGCGGAGCAGGCCGTGCATGATGCCTCCGGCAAGCGGGCGCACCGACAGGCCGACTCCCGCCTGCACCTGACCATCGCCTCCCTCAGCGGCTCGGACCGGATCCAGGAGGCGGTCACGTCGGTGCAGTCGACCCTGGACTCGATGCTCGCTGCGATCCCCGCGCTCGAGCCCAACATCGGGCACTCGCACCACCAACACCGCCGCGTCTGCACGGCCATCCTCAACGGGCGCCCCGATCGCGCTCGCAAGGTGATGGAGGACCACTGCGACGACACCGCGGCACTGCTGCGCGGCCTGCTCGTCTGACCCGCACGACCCCCCACCGGATCCGGACCCGTTCCGGCCCGGATCCCGACTGGAGATGGAGAGCACGTGAGCACACGCAACGGCCGCCACCTGAGCATCGACGACCTGCGACGGCACATCGACGCCGGCGAGATCGACACGGTCGTCGTCGCCTTCACCGACATGCAGGGTCGGCTGCAGGGCAAACGGCTCCACGGGCGCTACTTCCTCGACCACGTGGTGGGGCACGGCACCGAGGGCTGCAACTACCTGCTGGCCGTGGACGTCGACATGAACACTGTGGACGGCTACGCGATGACCTCGTGGGACAAGGGGTACGGCGACATGGAGTTCGTCCTCGACGAGCAGACCGTCCGCCTGCTGCCGTGGCTGCCGGGCACGGCGATGGTCCAGTGCGACCTCGAGTGGGCCGATCACGGGCCCGTGGTGGCGTCGCCGCGCGCGATCCTCAAGGCCCAGCTCGACCGGCTCGCCGAGCGCGGCCTCGTGGCGCTGGCCGGCACCGAGCTCGAGCTCGTGATCTACGAGGACACCTACGAGGAAGCGTGGCGCAAGGGCTACCGCGACCTCACACCGGTCAACCAGTACAACGTCGACTACTC
>JBBSOR010000026.1:0-38492 GCA_038259535.1 Propionibacteriales bacterium
CGACGCCTCGATCACGTTGGCGCCCACGCCGACGGTGACCCACGACGACTCGCCGTCGGTGGTCTCGATCAGCACCCGGGTGATCGCGTCGGTGCCGTGACCCTGGTCGAGGATGCGCACCTTGTAGTCGATGAGCTCGAACTTCGCGACCTCCGGGAAGGCCTGCCCGATCGCCTCGCGCAGGGCGGCGTCGAGGGCGTTGACCGGGCCGTTGCCCTCGCCGGTGACGACATACCTCACGTCGGCCGCGCGCAGCTTCACCGTCGCCTCGGAGATCGCCTCGCCGTCGGTGCGGGTCTCGGTGATGACGCGCCACGACTCGACGTCGAAGTATGACGGGCGCACGCCCTCGACCTCCTCGGCGAGCAGCAGCTCGAAGGACGCGTCGGCGGCCTCGAAGGTGTGCCCGTGCTGCTCCATGTCCTTGACGCGTGCCGTGACCCGGGTGACGAGCTCCCTCATCCGGGGCGAGCCGTCGGACAGGTCGTAGCCGAGCTCGCGGCCCTTGAGCTCGATCGAGGCGCGGCCGGCCATGTCGGAGACGAGCAGCCTCATGTCGTTGCCGACACCGATCGGGTCCATGTGCTGGTAGAGGTTGGGGTCGACCTTGATGGCGCTCGCGTGCAGCCCGGCCTTGTGCGCGAACGCCGAGGTGCCGACGTAGGGCTGGCGCGACGCCGGCGGGACGTTGGTGACCTCGGCGACCGCGTGCGCGATGCGGGTGGCCTCGCGCAGCAGGCCCGGAGGCAGGACGGTGCGGTCCAGCTTGAGCTCGAGGTTGGCCACGACGGTGACCAGGTCGGCGTTGCCGGTGCGCTCGCCGTAGCCGTTGATGCACCCCTGCACGTGCGTCGCACCCGCGGCGACGGCGGCCAGCGAGTTGGCGACCGCGCAGCCACTGTCGTTGTGGGCGTGGATCCCGACGCGCGCGCCGGTCGTCTCGATCACGTCGAGGACCACGTCGGAGACCCAGTCGGGCAGCATGCCGCCGTTGGTGTCGCACAGCGCGACGACCTCGGCCCCGGCCTCGGCGGCGGTGCGCAGGACCTCGAGCGCGTAGGCCCGGTTGGCGCGGTAACCGTCGAAGAAGTGCTCGGCGTCGAGGAAGACGGTCTGCCCCTCCGCGCGCAGGTGGGTGACGGTGTCGCGCACCATCGCGAGGTTCTCCTCCAGCGTCGTGCGCAGCGCCAGCTCGACGTGGCGGTCGTGGGACTTGGCGACGAGGGTCACGACGCCTGCGCCGGACTCACGCAGGGCGGCGACCAGCGGGTCGTCGGCGGCGCGAACGCCGGCGCGACGGGTGGCACCGAAGGCTGCGAGCCGCGCATGGCGCAGGTCCAGCTCCTGGCTGGCTCGGCGGAAGAACTCGGTGTCCTTGGGGTTCGAGCCCGGCCAACCGCCCTCGATGTAGCCCACGCCGAGGTCGTCGAGCTGCCTGGCGATGCTCAGCTTGTCGGCGACGGAGAGGTTGAGGCCCTCCTGCTGGGCGCCGTCGCGCAGGGTGGTGTCGTAGACGTGGAACGCGCCGTGGAGGTCCATCGGTCTTCTCTCGGTCAGTGCTGGGGCAACAAAAAACCTCCTGGGGTGCAGGAGGTCGGCGCGGCGGGGAGTCCCGTCGCGCTAGGCAATGATGATGGTGCTGGTGCTCACGTCGTCCATGGTGCCACCGATCTGCCGGATCTGAGATCGAAGTCTCGCGATCCGGTCCTCGGCAGCGATCTAGGGCTCGCCGCTCAGTCGCCGGGCGATGTCGAGGGCCAGGTCGATCTGGTGCTCGAGCGCCTCGGCGCTGTCCCACCATGACGACGATTCCACGACGAGTCCCTCGCGGGTGACGCGGATGGCCCACAGCTCGGCGGGGCGCAGGACGCCGTCGCCGTGCATGGCGCACGGCCAGTGCTCGATGCGCCGGCGCAGGTCGGGGTCGAGGATCCCGGCCGGATCGGTGTAGGCGAACCGCCCCTCGACGCCGCTGTCGCCGGCTCCGCCCGACGGGCGACCGACGATCCGCCAGAAGGCCCTCCCCAGCGTGCCGAGGTCGGAGTGCGGACCGGGCCGGCGTACGTCGAGGCGCGTGCCCTCCCCGCCGGTGGCCGTGCCGCGGGCCCGCAACGCGGGGCACACCCACCGCACGTGCGACGCCGGGTCGCTCTCCCCGCTGCTCGACGTGCCGTCATCGAGGTCGCAGTGCCAGGCGAGCTCCGAAGACCGGGGCTCGAGGCGGCAGTCGTGCTCGCGCGCCCGCGTGACCACCAGGTCGCGGTCGGCCGCCACGGCGTCGGCGAAGGGGAAGCTCGATCCCGTCACGCTCGGATGCTAGTCCTCACCCGGCCTGTCGGCGCCGAGCACCATGATGGACACGTGGACGCACGCGAGAGCCTGGAGCACGAGCTCCGGCAGACGCGCGCCCGGCTCACCAGCCTGACCAGTGACTTCGACGGCGTCGTCGCCGCGTCGCTCGACACCAACGCCGACGACGAGCACGACCCCGAGGGCCACACGATCGCCTTCGAGCGCTCGCAGATCGGCGCGCTCGTCCAGCAGGTGCGCCGCCACCTGTCGGAGGTGCAGGCCGCCGTCCGCCGGCTCGACGACGGCACGTACGGCGTGTGCGAGCGCTGCGGGCTGCCGGTCGGCGGGGCCAGGCTCGAGGCGTTGCCGGCTGCGCGGACCTGCATCGGCTGCGCGGCGCTCGAGCGCCACTGAGCGGCGCCTCGCCGTCGCCTGTCGCGCCCACAGGACACCGCCGTCCGGCTTGCGACCCCGTGAGCAGCCTCACCGCCACACACCCCCTCCGGAGTTGCGGGTCGTCGGGGACACCCGGAACAGTCGATGGCTTCGTTGGCGGTGCACCCGCCACGATGCGCGGCTCACGCAGACGCACTCACCGACCAGCACAGCCGATGAGAAGGACTTCCGTGACCACACTCCCCCGCACCACGACTCCGTTCGACAGGCCCCGCACCACGGGCGCCGTCGTCGACCGCGACGAGATCATGACCCCGGCCTCGCGCCTCCGCCGCGCCACCCGACCCCGCATCGTCGCGGTGATCGACCCGGTGTGGGCGACCGACACCGACGACCCCACCGACCACACCCGCGCGCCTCGCGAGGTCATCGAGCGCGCCGCCGAGCTGCTCACCTCGCGGCTCAAGCCGGGCGAGCTGATCTCGGCCACCCCCAACGGTCGGCTGCTGATGCAGCTGCGCCGCGAGGACCGTGCCGCCCGGCCGGTGCGCCTGCAGGAGATGGCGTACTTCGCCCTCGAGGTGCTCGACCGGCTCCACCAGGCTGACGGCGTCATCGACCTGGGCGTCGGCTGGGCACCTGTCACGCGCAAGCAGGACCCCGAGGCCGCGACCCGGGCCGCCGCCGAAGCGGCCGGTGAGTCGCTGCGCCAGCGCGACCTGCAGCCCCGGCAGGACGGGGCGCACGTGCGCTCGCGCAACCCGCGCATCTCCGGCTGGACCGCGGGACGGCAGGTGCTGTGGGCCACGCTGGGCAGCGTCGCGCTGCCGTTCCTGGCCATGGTCGGTCTCTACCAGGTCGGCATCGACGTCAGCACTCCCCTCTACTGGGCGCTCGTCGTCGCACTCGGCATCACGGCCCTCACGATCTGGGCCGAGGTCTCGCACGCTTTCACCCCACCGGTGGTGCCGCCGCGTCCGGAGGGACCGGCACCTCGGGCGACCGCGATCATCGCCGCCTACCTGCCCAACGAGAGCGACACGATCGTCGAGACGCTGGAGCACTTCGTCGCCCACGAGTACGACGGCGGTCTGCAGGTCGTGCTCGCCTACAACACCCCGGTGGACCTTGCCGTCGAGACCGAGCTGGCAGGACTGGAAGCACGGCACGAGCACCTCACCGTGCTGAAGGTCCCCGACAGCACGTCCAAGGCGCAGAACGTCAACGCCGCCCTCCACGTGGCGACCGGCGACTTCGTCGGGATCTTCGACGCCGACCACCACCCCGCCGACGGTTCCTTCGAACGCGCCTGGCACTGGATCGCCGCCGGCCACGACGTCGTCCAGGGTCACTGCGTCATCCGCAACGGGGAGGACTCGGCACTGGCCCGCCTCGTCGCGGTCGAGTTCGAGCAGGTCTACGCCGTCGCCCATCCCGGCCGCGCCTCGCTCCACGGCTTCGGCATCTTCGGCGGCTCCAACGGGTATTGGCGGGCCACCGCGCTCGAGCGGATCCGACTGCGCGGCTCGTTCCTCACCGAGGACATCGAGGCCTCCATGCGCACCCTCGGCGCCGGCGGCAGCATCGTCAACGACCCCGGCCTGGTCAGCTACGAGCTGGCCCCCGACAACGTCGGCGCGCTGTGGAAGCAGCGGATGCGCTGGGCCCAGGGCTGGTTCCAGGTGTCCGTGCGGCACCTGTGGTCGCTGTTGCGCAACCCGGACCTGTCCGTCCGGCAGCGCCTCGGCCTGACCTACCTGCTCGGCTGGCGCGAGGTCTACCCGTGGGTGTCGCTGGCCGCCTGGCCGCTGCTGGCGTTCCTGACCTGGCGCGACGGCGGACTCGACATGTCGACGCCCCTGTTCGTCCTGATCACGCTCTTCGTGACGGTCTCGGGACCGCTGCAGACGCTGGCGGCGTACCGACTGGCCGAGCCGAGCGTGCGTCGCCACAAGGGGTGGTTCGTCACTGCGGCACTGCTCAACCTGCTCGTCTACACCGAGGCGAAGAACCTGGTGAACCGCGTCGCGCACCTCAAGCAGCTGCGCGGCGAGCACCAGTGGGTCGTCACCCCGCGCACCGCTGCGAGCTCCGGCTCGTCCTCAGGCTCGACCCCCGACTCGACCCCCGACTCGCCGTCGGTGTCGACCGCACCCGATCTCACGACCGACACCACCCGGGAGGTGGCCGCATGACCACGACCCTCACCGCACCCCAGTCCTCGGAGCAGTCCCACACGTCGGCCTCCCCCCAGGCCGACCGACGGGTCTTCCCGCTCAACACCCTGCGCGCGCTCGCGGCGCTGAGCGTCGTCGCCTTCCACGCCTACCAGTCCTCGCGCAGTGGACCCGACTCCGCCTGGCCGTGGGAGGGGCTGGCCCACCGGCTGATGACGGGGACCGAGCTGTTCGTGGAGATGTTCTTCGTGCTGTCCGGTCTGGTGCTCTGGCTGCCCGTGGCACGCGCGGTCTCGGCCGGCGGCGAGACCCGCTCGGGCCGGGCGATGCTGCTGCGTCGTACGGCGCGGCTGCTGCCGCTCTACTTCACCGTCGTGCTGGTGGTGTGGTCGGTGACCAACTACAGCGTCCCGGGCCACTGGCAGGACCTGCTGCTGCACCTGACCTTCACGCAGGTCTACAGCGACGACTACATCTTCTGGACCGCCGGTCCGGCGTGGAGCCTGGCCGTGGAGTTCCACTTCTACCTGCTGGTCGCGCTGTCGTTCCCGCTGATCCGGTGGGCGTTGCGGCGCTGGCCGCACGCTCGGGCAGCGGTGCTGCTGGCGCCGCCCGCCCTGCTGCTGGTCGCCGGGCTGGTCTACAACGCTGTCGCCATCCACGTCGTCCACGCGGACGCGACGAACTGGTCGGTGTGGTTCGCCCCGCTCTCGCGGGCCGGGAGCTTCGCGGTCGGGATGCTGCTCGCCGTGCTGAGCGCGCGCGATGTCACGCTGCCAACCGTGCCCCGTCGCCTCGCGGCTGCGGTGGGCATCAGCGCGCTGCTCGCGCTCGTGGTGGCCCGCCCCGACACGTCCGTCCTGCACTGGTGGCCGACGCTGTACGCCGTCGCGCTCGGCGTCGCGCTGTCCGCGATCGTGCTGCACCGCGGCCCGTGGGCCCGGGTGCTCAGCGAGCCGACGCTGGCCTGGCTCGGTGGTCTCGGCTACGGGATCTACCTGATCCACGAGCCGGTGCTCCGCCTGGTCCGGCACTGGGGCATCTCCCCCGAACCGCAGCAGGGTCCGGCCTTCCTGGCCACCGCCGTGCTGGTGGCCGTGCCGACGATCGCGCTCGCGTGGATCAGCGCGCGCACCGTCGAGGCGGCGGGCGTGCGGCTCGCGACCCTCGTCGACCGTGACGGGCAGAGCCGGGACTACTACCCGCACCTGGCGAAGGATGCTGCCTGAGCCCACGCGCGGAAGCCCGGCGCCGCATCACTGCCTGTGTGCGGCGACGACTGCCATCGGGCATCCGACGACGTGCAGCAGCTTGTGGGTCGTCGATCCCACCGCGAGGCCATGGAAGCCGCCACGTCCACGTGAGCCGACCACGAGCAGGTCTGCACGGTGGGATGCTGTGGCCAGGGACTGCAGGGCGTCGTCCCGGTGGACGTCGAGGCCGACCTCGACTGCGGGGTACTGGTCGCGGAGGGGTGCGATCTGGGCCTCGACCTGCTCGCGACGACGGGTGACCTCCTCGTCATCGGGCGGCAGCGGCCGCAGCAGGTGCGTCGGCCAGCCCTGCGGGAGTCCCAGGGCGCTGATCACCCGCAGACGAGCTGCGCCGAAGGAGGCTGCCTCGAAGGCGAAGGCCAGGGCCTCGCTGGAGTCGGGTGAGAGATCAGTTCCGACGACCACCTGGCGATGCCCTTCGGTGACGTGGTGGACCACGACCACCGGGCACGCGGCGTGACCGACCACCTGGAGCGCGGTGGACCCCAGGAGCATGTTCCCGATGTCCTCGCCCTTGGCGCCGACAACCACCACGTGGGCGTTCTCCGACTCGTCCAGGAGGACGTGTGCCGGGGATCCCATCGGCATCTGGGTGATGATGTCCAGGTCCGGGTGGGCCTCCCGGACCAGGGAGCTCGCGTCCGCGAGGATCTCACGGCCGAGCGTCTCCGCCTGTTCGAATCGGCCGGGCGGGAAGAGTGGGAAGTCCGCCTCGTAGCGGGGCAGTGCGTGGACCACGCGCAGCGGGACCATGTGCAGGGACGCGCGGTGGGCCGCCCACATGAGTGCCTTCACGCTCCGGCCTGTGCCGTCGACTCCGACAACGACTGGGTTGGTCATCATGTCCTCCCATGGACTCGAGCTCTGGGCGTCGCGAGTGGGTTCGGCGACCTCACGCACGACCCACCGCCTCGCCCCTCCTCGAGGGGCTCGTCTCCCACGCTAGATTCCGCGCACGGCCCGACGTAGGGCCGAACGGCCCCCGGCCAGGGGCCGATGACCGGACCCGTGACGCCTCCGGCCGGCTCGTGCCGGTCGCCCGACCAGCCCGGGACCAAAGCCTCTGGTCCCCGCCCCGGCCGCTGTCAGGCTGGTCCGGTGCCCAGTAGCCGCGACCTGCTCCAGCGATTTCGCCCGGCCGGGGCGCCGGGTGCCGCGACGGCCACGGGTGTTCCCGTCGATCGGAGCGACGAGAGGGCCGCCGAGCTCGCCGCCGTGTTCGCCCTGCTGGAGGAGACCGTGGCCGAGGCCGAACGCGTCCGCGCGGCTGCCGCGACCCAGGCCCGCGAACGCCGAGACCGAGCCCGCGAGCGGGCGCTCGCGACGCTCGCCCGGGCGCGCCTGGACGCCGAGGCCGTGCGTGCGCAGACCGTGGCCGAGGCCCGCGACACCATCGCGTCTGCTCGTCGGCAGAGCAGCGCCGGGGCTGAGCTGCGCGGACAGGAGATCGAGCGCGAGGCGGACCGCACGCGCGGCCAGGACGTGATCCAGGTGGTGGCCGCGGTGCGGGACCTGGTCGTCGGTCCGGATCGCACCGGTGGCTCCGCGTGAAGGCAGGGTGGGCTGCCGGTGGGGTGCGGGCGCGGTCGATGGCACAGCGCAGGTACGGCGCGGGCTCAGCGCGGGCTCTCGCCTCCTGTGGCTCGCTGACCGAGGCGCTGGACCGCCTGGCCCGGTCGCCCTATGCGCACCAGGTGCAGTCCCAGATGACGTTGGGACAGGCTCAGCACGCAGTCGCCGCGACGACGCTCTGGCACTACCGGGTGCTCGGCGGCTGGGTGCCGACCGAGGGGGTCCAGCTGCTCCGGGTCCTGGCCGCCGGATTCGAGATCGCCAACGTCGACCGACTGCTCGACTCCTACGCGGAGGCCCCGGACCCGGGGGGCTTCGAGCTCGGACACCGTGGGCCCGGGCCGACCTTCGAGCTCGGCGCGCTGGCCACCGCCTGGCCACGACTGGCACAGGCCCGATCGGTCGCCGACCTGCGTGCCACCTTGGCCCGGTCCTCGTGGGGGGACCCGGGCCACGACTCTCCGTGGGCCGTGCGCATCGGGATGCGGCTGGCCTGGGCCCACCGGGCCGTCGCCCTGCTGCCCACCCGCTGGGTGCTCGGCGCGACCGCTCTGCTCGTCGCCCGGGAACGATTCGCCGCGGGACACGAGCTGGTGGGGGCCGCCCGGGGGGTTGCTGAGTCCTTGCTCGGAGTCCCGGCGCTCGCCGCGACCTCCCTGCCGCAGCTGGTGTCTGCGCTCCCGCGCGACGCCGGTTGGCCGCTGGCCTCCGTGGCGGCGCCGAACGGACTGTGGCTGGCCGAGGCGGGGTGGTGGAAGCAGGTCGAGCGCGACGCCTTCCACGACCTGCACACCGGCCTGCTCCAGGCGCCCACCCTCGTCGGAGCCGCCGCGGTGCTCGGCGTGGACGCCTGGCGGGTCCGTGCCGCCCTCGAGGTCGCCGCGCGCGGCGGCGCGGGCAGGGAGGTCTTCGATGTCGTGGCGTGAGGCGCTCACCCCGACCCGGATGGAACGGATCGCGGTCGTCGCCCCCCGCTCACGGCTCCGCGACGTCCTGGTCACGGTGGCGGACCTCGGCCAGGTGGAGCTCGACCCGCCGGTGGGCGGCGAACGCTCCGCCACACCAGCCGCCCGCGAGCTCGACGCGCTCGGCACCGACCACCCCCCGACGCCGGCGCTCGCCGAGTGCGAGATCGAGCTTGACCGGCTGGTGGACATGGGACGTGCTGACCTGCTGGCCGGTGAAGCATCGCTCCAGTCCCTGGCGCTCGACGCCCTGGAGCGCGACGGCGTGGTCGCTCTGGCCGGTTGGGCGGTGGGGACGGCCCTGCCGGGCCTGCAGGCCGACCTGGAGCCGATCGGGGGGGCTGTGGTGCGACTGACACCACCGCGAGGTGTCGACCCACCGACGTTGATGCAGGGGGCGAGCCGGCTGCACCAGCAGCTCTCTCCCCTCGTCGAGACCTACGGGACCGTGCCCTACCGCAACGTCGATCCCACCGTCGCCGCAGGGATCGCCTACGTCGCCATGTTCGGCATCATGTTCGGCGACGTCGGACACGGGCTGATGCTCGTCCTGGCCGGCCTGGTGCTGAGGTCGGGACGCATCGCTCGCCTCGCCGGGGTCGCCAAGGCGTGGCCCTTCGTGCTCGGCGCTGGGGTCGCAGCCACGGGCGTCGGCTTCCTCTACGGAGAGTTCTTCGGTCCGACGGGTCTGATCTCGGCGCTCTGGCTGTCGCCGACCGAGGAGCCGGTCACGCTGCTCGTCACCGGCGTGGGCGTCGGCGCGGTGCTGCTCGCCGGGGCCTACGCGCTCGGCACCGTGAACCGCTGGCGCGAGGGCGGCTGGTCACTGGCGTTGTATGCCCCCTCAGGGGTCGCAGGCGTGGCCCTGTTCCTCGGCCTGGGCACCGTCGTCATCGGCGTCTACGTCGGTGGGTCGTGGGGTTCCTGGCTGGTCCCCCTGGGGGCAGTGACGTGGGCGACGGGGCTGGTGCTGGCCTTCATCGGGCTCCTCTTCGCCGCCGGCTTCAGCGGCACCGGCGTGCTCCAGGCGATCGTGGAGCTGTTCGACACCGTGATCCAGGTCGGCTCCAACCTGATCTCCTTCGCCCGGCTCGCGGCGTTCGGCCTCGCGCACGCGGCGTTGGCCGACCTGGTGTGGCAGGCCACCCGGAACCTGGGTGGCGGTGGCCCCCTGGGCTGGCTGGGAGCGGTCGTGGTCTTCGTGCTCGGCAACGCCATCGCCTTCTCGCTGGAGGCGCTCGTCGCGGGCGTCCAGGCGCTCCGGCTGGAGTACTACGAGCTGTTCTCGCGCGCCTTCACGACCCAGGGTCGACCGTTCCGGCCATGGCACATCCCCACCGTGTCCGTAGAACCGGCACCCCAACGATCGGAGTCACCCTCATGAGCCCCTGGCTGATCCTCCTTCCTGTCGCCGCAGTGGCAGCGGTCGCCGTCATGGTCGTGCTGCGGCACGGCGCCCGCCGCACGCTGCAGGGACTCCTCGTCTTCAACGGTGTGCTGGCCCTGGCCGCCCTGGGGTTGCTCGTCCTCGCCATGTCCGGCGACCCGGCCCAGGCCGATCCGGTCCAGGTCGCCGCGGCGGTGGAGGTGACCACGTCCTCGAGCGGCAGTTGGGCGGCGTTGCTCGGTGCGGCCATCGCAGTGGCGGGTTCCTCGATCGGCGCCGGCATCGCAGTCGCCTACACCGGTGCCGCCGCACTGGCCGCGATCAGCGAACGGCCGGAGATCTTCGGACGGGCGATGGTGATCGTCGGCCTGGCCGAGGGGATCGCGATCTACGGCCTGATCGTGTCCATCATCTTGGTGGGGAAGGCCTGAGTCGATGTCACGCGTGGCGGCGATCGGAGAGCAGGGACGGGTGCAGGGATTCGCCCTGGCCGGGGCCGAGGTGTGCCCCGCGACGACGCCGGAGGAGGTCCGTGCGGCGTGGCTCGACCTGGCCCAGGACGTGGGCGTGGTGATCCTGACCCCGGCCGCGTCGCAGGCGCTGGAGGACGTGGGCAGCGGCGACCGGCTCACCGTGGTGATGCCGGCGTGACCGCGTCACTCAACGTCGTCGACGTCAACGAGCTGACCCCGGTCCGGACGGCCCTGCTCCGACGCGCGCACGCGGATGCCGAGACGGAGCTGGCCGGGGCCGACCGGGACGCTGCGGAGGTGGAGGCCGCCACGACCGCCCAGGTGGCACAGCTCGTGGACCAGGCCGAGTCCCAGGCGGCCGACGCCGTGGCGGTCCTCGAGGCCGCCGAACGCTCCCGGGTGCTGCGCGAGGCCCGATCCATCCAGCTCCGGGCCCGCCGCGCGACGTACGACGCGCTGGTCTCGGCAGCGGCCGCAGCCGTGCAGGTCGAGCTCGCCGACGACCCGGAGGTGGTCTCGGCGCTGGGCGAGCGGGCCCGCACCGAGCTCGGGGTGGACGCCGTCCTCACCAGGCTCCCGGACGGGGGCTTGGTCGCGGAGGCCGCCGGGCGCCGCCTGGTCCTGCCGCTGCGGGCTCTGGTGGAGCGCGCGGTCGCGGAGCTGGTCGCGGCCGAGGAGTCACCATGACACCCACGACGACCGAGCACGCGTCGGGCTCCGTCGTCCGCGTCAACGGCCCCCTGGTCGAGGTGGAGGGGTTGGCCGGTGTCGCGATGTTCGAGATGGTCGACCTCGGACCGGACCGGCTGCCCGCCGAGGTCGTCAGCATCCGCGACGGCGTCCTCACCCTGCAGGCCTACGAGTACACCGGTGGGCTGCGCCCCGGTGACCCGGCGTGGGCACGAGGTGAGCCGTTGTCGGTCCCCCTGGGTCCGGGACTGCTCGGTGGCGTCTTCGACGGCTTGTTGCGTCCGCTGTCCGGCGCGGGCACGTTCCTGGCCCCTCGACCGATCGGCACCCTCCTCGCCGAGGGCGAGTGGCACTTCGTCCCCTCGGCCACGCCGGGCGACGCGGTGGGTCCGGGTGACCGTCTCGGCATGATCGACCCGGACGGCTTCGAGGCTCTCCCTGTGCTGGTCCCGCCCGGGCTGAGCGGCGACCTGACGTGGCTGGCTGAGCCGGGCTCCTACCCGGGTGACGCGGTGGCCGCCCGCGTGGGCCCCGAGGAGGTCCGGTTCACCTCGCGCTGGCCGATCCGGCAGCCCCGACCGCACGTCGCCCGCGTCTACACCCCCCGCCCGTTGCTGACCGGCCAACGGGTCGTCGACCTCCTGTTCCCCGTGGCGCGCGGCAGTGCGGTCGGGGTCCCGGGCGGGTTCGGCACCGGCAAGACGATGCTGCTCCAGCAGATCGCCAAGTGGTGCGAGGCCGATGTCATCGTCTACGTGGGGTGCGGCGAGCGAGGCAACGAGATGGCCGACGTGGTCAGCGAGCTCGCGGAGCTCATCGACCCCCGCACCGGTGGGCCGCTGGCCGAGCGCACCGTCGTGATCGCCAACACCTCCAACATGCCGATGATGGCCCGCGAGTCCAGCGTCTACACGGGGATGACCGTCGCGGAGTACTTCCGCGACCTGGGGCGGCACGTCGTGGTGATCGCGGACTCCACCTCGCGCTGGGCCGAGGCCCTGCGCGAGCTGGCCTCGAGGACCGGCACCCTGTCGGCGGAGGAGGGATATCCCGCGGACCTGGCCTCCTCGCTCGCCGCCTTCTACGAGCGCGCCGGGCAGGTCACCACGCTGGGCGGCGGCGACGGCTCGGTCACGGTCATCGGAGCCGTCTCGCCCCCGGGTGGTGACCTGACCGAGCCGGTCACCTCGCAGACCGAACGGTTCGTCCGCTGCCTGTGGTCGCTGGATCACGACCTGGCCTACTCCCGGCACTACCCGGCCGTGTCGTGGACGGGGTCCTTCTCCCGCGACGCCGACACCCTGGCCGCGTGGTACGTCGCCAACGGCGACCCGGAGTGGATGCGGCGGCGGACCCGGGTCTCGGGACTGCTCGCCGAGGCCGACCGGTTGGCCTCGTTGTCCGAGCTGGTGGGGGCCGGCTCGCTCCCGGGCCATGAACGGGTCGTCATGGTCGCGGGGCGGCTGCTGCGGCTCGCGGTCCTGCAGCAGAACGCGCTGCACCCCAACGACGCCACGTGCGGACCGGCCAAGGGCGCCGCCCTGGGCGACGCGGTGCTGGCAGTGGTCGACCGCTGCCAGCAGCTGGTGCAGTCGGGAGTGCCGGCATCCAGGATCGAGGAGGTCGACTTCGGCCCTCTGGTCCGGGCTCGCAACGACATCGGTCCCGACGACGCCGAGGGCGTGGCCAAGCTTCGCGACGACGTGCTCAGCAGACTGGAGGATCTGGCATGACCAGCACGTGGGGAGAGATCGAGTACACCGGCCTGCACGAGATCCGTGGGCCCCTGGTGATCGTGCGCGGAGTCAGCGACGTCGGGTGGGACGAGTCGGCCCAGGTGATCCTGGAGTCGGGCCAGACCCGGATGGGGACGGTCCTCGAGGTGGATCGGGACCTTGCCGTGGTGCAGGTCATGGAGGGCACAGCAGGAGTGGACCTGGCCAGCACCCGGGTCGGCTTCAGCGGTGAGGTGCTGCGGATCCCGGTGGGCGACGGCTGGCTCGGCCGGGTGTGCAACGGCCGCGGGGAGCCGATCGACGGCGGCCCACCGGTGGTCGGTCGCACCTCCTCCGCGGTCGGGGGGCAGCCGATCAACCCGACGGTGCGCGAGCCACCGAGGGACCCGGTGGTCACGGGGGTGTCCGCGATCGACGCCCTGACCACCCTGGTGCGCGGCCAGAAGCTCCCGGTGTTCTCGATCGCCGGCCTGCCCCACCTGACCCTGGCCACCCAGATCGCCGCCCAGGCCTCTGCGGGCGGCGAGCCGTTCGCGGTGGTCTTCGCGGGCATGGGACTGACCCATGCCGATGGTGCGCAGGTGCGCAGCGCGCTGGAGGAGCGCTCGGCGGCGGGTGAGCTGGTCCTGCTGCTCAACACCGCCGACGACCCGGTCACCGAGCGGCTGCTCACACCGAGGATCGCCCTCACCGTGGCCGAGGAGCTGGCCTTCGTCGGCGGGCGACACGTGCTCGTCGTGCTGGCCGACATGACGAGCTATGCCGAGGCCCTGCGTGAGGTCTCCGCCGTACGCCGGGAGATCCCGGCCCGACGGGCCTACCCGGGCTACCTCTACAGCGACCTGGCCACCCTCTACGAACGCTGTGGTCGGATCCGTGGGCGGCCCGGCTCGGTCACCGTGCTGCCGGTGCTCACCATGCCGGCCGGGGACATCACCCATCCGGTGCCGGACCTCACCGGCTACATCACCGAGGGTCAGGTGGTGCTGTCGGGCGAGGCCCACGCACACGGCATCTACCCGCCCGTGGACCCCCTCGCCTCACTGTCCCGGTTGATGCGCAAGGGGGCGGGGGCCGGGCGGACCCGGGACGACCACCTGGACCTCGCCGCCCAGGTGCTCGCCGCGTTGGCGCGCGCCCGGCAGGTGCGTGAGCTGGCCGAGCTCCTGGGCGCCGACGCCCTGAGCGACTCCGACAAGCAGTACCTCGCCTTCGAGGGCACTCTCGAGGACCGGCTGCTCGACCAGGGGGTCGCCGAGTCCCGCTCCCTCGACGACACCCTCGACCGGGCGTGGGAGGCCCTGGCCGAGCTGCCTCGTCGTGAGCTCACGGCTCTGGACCCCCAGATGATCGCGGACCACCTCGACCCCGGTGTGCAGCCATGAACCGGCTGCGCGGTCAGCCGCCCGGACGAACCGGCCTGCTGTGGCTCCGGCACCGACTCGCACTGGCCGATCGGGCGGCCTCGCGACTGGACCAGAAGCTCCGCATCCTCTTCACCGAGCAGGCGGAGTATGCCCTGCTCGTGGAAAGGACCGGACCGGAGTGGGAGCAGAGCTCCCGTGATGCCGACGAGTGGTTGTTGCGCGCAGCGCTGCTGGACGGCCAGGAAGGGGTTCGCCCCCCTGCCGGACTGTCGCCTGCCGAGGTGCACGTCGAGTGGACCGCGTCGCTGGGAACCACCTACCCGGCGCGCGGCACGTGCACGATGACCGACCCCGATCCGCATCACGCCGGGGTCTCGTCAGCGGCCTCGACGGAGGCCACCATCGCCTACCGTCGGGCGCTCGAGGCCGCCGTGGCGCACGCGGTCGCGTCGGCGGCAGCGCGCGCGATCGACGCGGAGGTGGCGACCACCCGGCAACGGCTTCGGGGGGTGCAGGACCGCTGGGTCCCCCGGTTGGAGGGCGCTCTCGCCGAGCTGCGGATCGGTCTCGACGAGGCCGAGCACGCCGAGGGAACGAGGATGCGCTGGGCAGCCGATCGCCAGGAAGCGTCACGCTGAGCCAGTCATACCGCTTGATCAGGGCCCGAAGGGCGGGCGATCAGCGGAGGCTGAAGGGCGGGTAGGAGTCGGTGAGGAGGAGGAAGGCGTAGGCCTGCACGCGCAACCCCCACCGGCCGACCCCGACGACGTAGTCGAACAGCGGCCGCGGGTAGCGACCGGTGAACAGGATCGCGAACCAGGCGATCACCACGGCCGCGACGGCGCCGACCCCGAGGAACAGCAGCACGACGTAGTGGGGCAGCGCCAGGAGCCACTTGACCAAGGGCAGCCACCGGTTGAGGCCCTCGCGAGCGTCGGGGTAGTCCAGGTCGAGGTGGACGCCCTGCTCGTCCTCGGTCGAGGGGTAGCGATCGGTGAGCAGAACGAGGTAGGCGCCGACACGCGACCCGAAGCGGTTGAACTGGAGCGCGAAGTCGAACCACCAGCGCGGGTAGCGCTGCCGAAAGACGATCATCAACGCTGTGGCGAGGAAGAGGCCACCGGCGATGCCGCCGCCGGTGCTGGTCGTCTTCTCGACCACCTCGCCCGACGTGTAGAGGACCGTGGTCGTCATCGCTGACGCGCTCACCAGCGACAGCAGGATGGCGACGGGGATGACCAGGAGCACTCGGAACAGCGTGGTGACCCGGTCCAGCTGGTCGGGGTAGTCGATCTCGAGGCGTGCGGCATATGTCTGCTGTGGCGCAACCATGGCGTCTCTCCTTCTGCCTTCTTCATGCCTACTCCCTGATCCCCGGCTGCGCCAGGGCCACCGGCCGTGGTGCGGCGGTGCCGGCCCTACAGCCAGCCCGGCAACCGCACGCCGGAGAGCGGAGCGGAGTCGTAGGGCGTCCAGGACGTCCCCTGGGCCGCGACCGCGGCACCCAGCCCGGACGCTCCCGCCGCGACGAGCAGGGTGATCAGCAGCCACGGCACGCCGCGTCGGGCGAGCGGGTCGACCACGCGGTGGACCGGCGAGCGGAACCGCTCGGACCCGGGCCCCCACCAGAGGCCGATCGTGAAGGCGGCACCGATCACGGTGAGCGAGGTCGTCATCGAGACAGAGGCGGCGAAGCAGAGCAGGGCGAACGCGGCGCCGATCCCGAGGCTCCACAGCAGCAGGAGCAGCGTCCCGCCGAGCCCCGCCACGACGTGCCAGGGAGCGGCCAGCAGCAGCTGGATGCCGTCGTACCACTTGATCCCGCGCCGGTTGCGGCGGTTGCCCACCGACGCTGCAGCCAACGACCCGCTGCGCAGCAGCCACACGCCGACGAAGACCACCGCGAGCGCGAGGTAGGGGGCGAAGGCGATCCCGGCGGTGACGACACCGCCCGCCACGAGCAGCGCGAGCGCACGCCGCAACCGCTCCCCCGCCGGGACGCGCTCGCCGACCCGGCCGTAGTCGGCGGAGACGTATTCAGTGGTCCCGTCGGGCAGCACGCGGGTGTGGCGCTGCGGGACCGTCACGGGGCCATCGAGGTGGTCCTCGAGGTGGTCCTCGTGGTCGTCGTCGTGGTCCTCGTGGGAGGAGTCCCAGTCGTCGGACCAGTGCAGGGGCTCGACTGCGGCCGCCCCGGTGCCGATGCGGGTCGGCGCCGCGAGGTCGTCGTGCACCGCGGCGACCAGGGGCTGCGTCAGGGGCGCGCCCGAGCGGGACTCCTGCGGCTCGCCATCGGCCAGGTCCTCCAACCAGTCGCGCACCTCGTCGAGCGACGGGCGGTCCTCGGCGGCGGGCGCGAGAGCCTCCTCGACCAGCGCCAGCAGCACGGGGTCGAGGCCGGTGAGGTCGTGCTCGCCACGGCGGACGCGGTCCATGATCGCCACCGACGGCCCGCGGCCGAAGGGGGCGCGGCCGGTGCCGGCGTAGGCCACGGTGGCGGCCCACGCGTGGACGTCGGAAGCGGCGGTCGCGTCGTCGCCGTAGAGGATCTCGGGGGCGAGGTAGCCCGGGGTGCCGAGCAGCCAGCCGGTCATCGTGATGCGGGAGTCGTCGGCGACGCGGGCGAGGCCGAAGTCGATGAGGATCGGCGTGCGGCCCTCCATGATCACGTTGGACGGCTTGATGTCACGGTGCAGCACGCCCACGTCGTGGACCGCCTCGAGCGCCTCCGCCAGGCAGTCGGCGAACCACAGCAGGTCGCCGCCGGAGAGTGGCCCCTCCTCCTGCACGTGGTCGTGCAGCGACAGGCCGGGGACGTAGCGCGTCGCGACATAGGGGATCTCGCCGAACGGGTCGGCGTCGACGATCTCGGCGATGCGACGGCTGCGGACCCGGCTCAGCGAGCTGACCTCGCGGGCCAGCCGGCGCCGGGCCTCGTCGTCGCCGACGATGTGCGGGCGCAGCACCTTGATCGCGACGGGCCGCTGCCCCGGCTTCTGCCCGAGGTGCACGACCCCCATGCCGCCCTCGCCGAGGCGGGCACGCAGTGCATAGCCGCCCACGGTCAGACCCGGCGGCGGCGCCTTCGGGGACGTCGTCACGGCTCGAGGTTACCGGCGGCGGGTGTCGATCCTGCTGATCGTCGTGGGGCGCGCCCCCGACGTGGGGGGCATGGACTCGGTCATTCGGTCGATCCGCTACCCACGCACCCGGCGCTACCGTTCACACGTGGTTCCCCTCATCCGCTCGCTCTGGAGCCTGCCCGCGCCGGCGGAGGCGCCCGGACGAGCCCGCGTCGACCTCGCCCTCGTCGTGGTCTTCGGGGTGCAGGCCGTGCTCCAGGTGGTGGTCGACGGCGACGACCTCGCATGGCGGTGGCTGTCCCTCGCCACCCTGCTGGTGTGGCTGCCCACCCTGTTCCTGCGACGGACGCACCCGCTCGTGCCACCGGTGGTCTTCACGATCGCGTCGGCGGTCCTCGCGGTGACCGGCGCGGTGTCGGGCACCTACCCCACCGATCTGGACGCCGGCGTCGTGGCGCTCGTGATCCCCTACTCCCTCGCCCGCTGGGCCCGCGGGCGCGACGCGGTGCTGGGGCTCGCCCTGTTCCTGATCGTCGCCGCGACGGCGCTGGTCGTCCAGCAGCTCTCGACGGGAGACCGGCTCGGCGGAGCCGCCGTGGTGATCGCCTCGGCGGCGCTGGGTGCGGCCTTCCGCTCGCGCGCGATGCTGCAGCTGCGCCAGCTCGACGACGTACGCCAGCTGGAGCGCGAGCGGCTCGCCCGCGACCTGCACGACACCGTCGCCCACCACCTGACGGCCATCGCCATCACCGCGCAGGCCGGCCTTGCGGTCGCCGACACCCGGCCCGGTGCGGCGGGCGAGGCCCTGCAGCGCATCGACGACGAGGCCACCCGCACCCTCGCCGAGACCCGTCAGGTGCTGCGGATGCTGCGGACGGAGGCCACGGAGGACGACGCACCCGAGCGGCCGCTCGACGACCTCGCCGGTCTCGCGACCCACGACGGTCAGGGGCCGCGGGTCGAGGTCCACCTCGCCGACGGGCTCGAGCTCTCCCCCACCGTCGCCGCAGCCGTGCACCGCATCGCCCAGGAGGCGGTCGCCAATGCGCGGCGTCATGCCCGGGGCGCGAGCGCCGTGCGGGTGGACGTGGCCAGACGGGATGACCACGTCGAGCTGAGCATCGCCGACGACGGGCACGCCACGACGCGCGCCTCCGCGGGTTTCGGCATCCTCGGGATGACCGAACGCGCAGCCCTTCTCGGTGGGCACCTCGACGCGGGTCCCTCACCTGAGGGTGGTTGGCGCGTCACCGCAGTGATCCCCTCCGGGACCGTGGCGCAGCAGTGACCCTCACCGTGCTGGTCGCCGACGACCAGGAGATCGTCCGCACCGGGCTGGCGATGATCCTCGGCGCCCAGGAGGGCATCGAGGTCGTGGCCACGGCCGTCGACGGGCAGGACGCCGTCGAGCAGGCGCGGGCGCTGCGCCCCGACGTGTGCCTGCTCGACATCCGGATGCCGCGGCTCAACGGCATCGAGGCCACCCGCGCCCTGGCGGGACCCGAGGTGGCCGACCCGATGGCGGTGGTGGTGGTCACGACCTTCGACCTCGACGAGTACGTCTACGGCGCGCTGCAGGCCGGTGCCCGCGGCTTCCTGCTCAAGGACTGCGGGCCGCAGCTGCTGGCGCACGCCGTGCGGGCCGCGGCGGACGGGGGCTCGCTCATCGCGCCCAGCGTGACCACCCGACTGCTCAAGGGATTCGCCGACCGCGACGCCCCGCCCCAGCCGACGTCCGCGCTGACCGAGCGCGAGGAGCAGGTGCTCGTCGCCGTCGCGCGGGGTCTCACCAACCACGAGGTGGCGGCCGAGCTCTACATCTCGATCAGCACGGTCAAGACCCACCTCGGCTCGTTGATGGCCAAGCTCGGCGTCCGCAACCGGGTCGAGCTCGCCCTGTGGGCCTACCAGACGCGACGGCTCGTCTGAGCCGCCTCGCTGCGCGACCTCCTCGACCAACGGGTCACACGACCTGGTGCATCCAGCCGAACGTGTCGTCGGTGCGGCCGAACTGCATGCCGACCAGCGCGTCGCGGATCCGCATGGTCAGCTCGGTGCTGGTGGGCGCGGCGGTGACCCCCTGCGGCGAGCGCAGCTCACCGACGGGGGTGACCACGGCGGCGGTGCCGCAGGCGAAGACCTCGGTGATCTCGCCGGACGCGACGCCGCCGCGCCACTCGTCGATGGAGAACTTGCGCTCCTCGACGGCGTGGCCGAGCTTGCCCGCGAGCTCGATGATCGAGGCACGGGTGATGCCCTCGAGGATCGTGCCCGTCTCGGGGGTGACGATGTGCCCGTCGGCGTGGACGAAGAACAGGTTCATCCCGCCGAGCTCCTCGATGTAGCGGAACTCCTGGTCGTCCAGGAAGACGACCTGGTCGCAGCCCTGCTCGATCGCCTCGCGCTGGGCGGCCAGCGACGACGCGTAGTTGCCGCCGGTCTTGGCGGCCCCCATGCCGCCGCGGCCGGCGCGGGTGAAGGTCTCGGACAGCCAGAGGTTGACCGGCTTGATGCCACCCTTGAAGTAGGCCCCGGCGGGCGAGGCGATCACCATGAAGGTGACGTGCTGGGCCGGGCGCACGCCGAGGAAGGTCTCGGAGGCGAACATGAAGGGCCGCAGGTAGAGCGACTTCTCACCGCCTCCCGACACCGCGTTGTCCGGCACCCACCGCTGGTCGACCTCGACGAGCGCGTCGACGCAGGCGACGAAGTCGTCCACGGGCAGCTCCGGGAAGGCGAGCCTGGCCGAGGAGCGCACCATCCGCGCGGCGTTCTGGTCGGGACGGAAGGTCCAGATGGAGCCGTCGTCGTGACGGTAGGCCTTCATCCCCTCGAAGGTCTCCTGCGCATAGTGCAGGACGGCCGTCGCGGGGTCGAGGGTGAGCGGGCCGTAGGGCGTGATCCGCGCTGCGTGCCATCCCGCGTCGGGCGTCCACTCCACCGTGAGCATGTGGTCGGTGAAGTGCTGGCCGAAGCCGGGGTTCGCGTGGATCTCGGCGAGCCGCGCGTCGTCGACGGGCGTGGCGTTGGCGGTGGTGCTGATCTGCATGCGGTCAACCTACTCAAAGACGGGCGGCGATCGCGTCCCCGACCTCGCTCGTACGACGACTCGTGCCCGGCGCGCGCTCGCTGAGGTCGGCCAGCACGGCGGTCTCGATGGCCGCGGCCGCGTCGGCGTGGCCGAGGTGCTCGAGGAGGAGGGCGCCGGACAGGATCGCGGCGGTCGGGTCGGCCTTCTGCTGGCCGGCGATGTCGGGGGCGGAGCCGTGCACGGGCTCGAACATGGAGGGGGACGTCCGGTCCGGGTTCACGTTGCCGGACGCCGCCAGCCCGATGCCACCGGTGATGGCGGCGGCGAGGTCGGTGATGATGTCGCCGAAGAGGTTGTCGGTGACGATCACGTCGAAGCGGGCGGGGTCGGTGGCCATGAAGATCATGGCCGCGTCGATGTGGATGTAGTCGGTCGTCACGTCGGGGTGCTCGGCGGCGACCGACTCGAAGAGGCGCCACCAGAGCGAGCCGGCGTTGACCAGGACGTTGGTCTTGTGGACCAGGGTCAGCTTCTTGCGCGGTCGCTTCTCGGCGCGGGCGAAGGCGTCGCGGATCACGCGCTCGACGCCGTAGGCGGTGTTGACCGACACCTCGGTGGCGATCTCGGCGGGCGTGCCGACGCGGAGGGCGCCGCCGTTGCCCGTGTAGGGGCCCTCGGTGCCCTCGCGCACGACGACGAAGTCGATGTCGCCGCGCTCCAGGACATGGTCGGCCAGGGGTGAGGCCGAGCCGGGGAAGAGCCGCGACGGACGCAGGTTGACGTAGTGGTCGAGCTCGAAGCGCAGCCGCAGCAGGAGGCCCCGCTCGAGGATGCCGGGCGGCAGGTCGGGGTCGTTGGGCCTGCCGCCGACGGCCCCCAGCAGGATCGCGTCGTGCCCGCGGATCTCCGCGAGCACCGAGTCGGGCAGCACCTCGCCGGTGGCGAGGTAACGCTCGGCACCGAGGTCGTAGCGCGTCGACTCGAACGCCACCGGGGAGGCGACCTCGAGGACCTTGAGGGCCTCGGCAGTCACCTCCGGACCGATTCCGTCGCCCGGGATGACGGCGAGGGTCGGCGTGGTGGCAGGAGGGAACGACACGGTCTGCTGGGTCTCGGGCATGCCGGGGAATCTAGTTGTCGTCGGGACGCGCCGCGCCGTTGTCTCGCAGGTCAAGCGCCGTCTGCAGCGCCGCCGCGGTGTTCTCCGCGCTGCGCGGGTTCTCGGGGTCGTGGGCCGCGGGGCCCCATGAGTCGGGATACAGGTCGTACATGGATCTCACTCCTCGGGTGAATGTCTGGGAAGTGAGCTCGAAGGCACCGACACCGCGGCGGGTGAGGGAGCGGGAGTGCGGGGATCGCCCGGGGCCCGGCTGCCGGTCGGCCCTGAATTCTCGGAAGAACAGGTAGCGGATCACGCGTCCATGGGACCGGACCCGCCGCAGAGGCGGCACCTTCGAACTCACGAGTGCCAGCGAACGTGCGAGTGCTGGCGAACTCGACTGAGTCGAATCCCAACCTGTCAGGAAGGGAAGAAGGCCGGGCGGCGGAACCTCGTCAACGCCGAACACCGCGACGAGGTGGCCTTCTGTCAGGCCCCGCCGCGGCGAACGATAAGTACGAACACGCTCCGCATGATGAGGAGACTCTACGACCGGTGGGCGGACGTGCGCATCCGGTTTCCGAAACATGTCAGATCGTGAGATCGGGGACCGCCCACTGAGACACCGGTCCCGGTGGTCGCGAAGGGTGGTGACACACTCGCGCTCTCATGTCTGCCCCTCCCGAACTCCCCGACGTCGTGTCCCGCGCCTTCGCCGTGTGCCGTCAGGCCGGCTACGTCGCCTTCTGCCGCAACGAGACCGGCCGGCTGCTGGCCACCCTCGCGGCGACCCGCGGCGGCACGATGGCGGAGTTCGGCACCGGCTGCGGGGTCGGCACCGCGTGGCTGCGCAGCGGCGTACGCAACGGGGCGCGGATCCTGAGCGCCGAGCTCGACGAGTCGTTGGCCGGCGCGGCGGCGAAGATCTTCGAGGACGACGCGAAGGTGGAGGTGCTGGCGGCGGACTGGAACGTGCTGCGCGACCACGGTCCCTTCTCCCTCCTCTTCCTCGACTCCGGGTCCCCGTCCGAGGTCGGGGTGGACGCCGTGGTCGACCTGGTCGAGCCGGGCGGGATTGTCGTGCTCGACGACTTCGCCCCGTGCGCGTCGTGGCCGCCGATCACCTACGGCCGGGTGGACACGCTGCGCGAGCAGTGGCTCACCGACGACCGCTTCACGGCCGTCGAGGTCATGGTCGCCGCCGATGCGTCGGCCGTGATCGCGACCCGTCGCTGACCGCCTGCCCATGACCTCGCTGGCGGTCGCCGCTCCCAACCCGGCCGCGGCGGACGCCGCCGAGACGGTCGCACGAGCCGGCGGCTCCGCCGTGGACGCGGCCATCGCCGCCGCCCTGGTCGCGATGGTCAACGAGGTCGGGCTCGTCTCGCTGAGCTCCGGCGGCTTCGTCGGCGTCCAGCCCGCGACCGGGGCGGCCTACACCGTCGACGGCTGGGTCGACCGCCCCGGGCTCGGCCGGCGGGGCAACGCACCGGTGGAGACCTGGGACGTGTCGACGGACTACGGCGGCGGTGTCACGATCACGATCGGTCCGGGATCGGTCGCCACGCACGGGTCGCTCGCCGCCTTCGGCGAGGCCCACGCGCGCGACGGCCGGCTGCCCTGGAGCGAGCTGGTGGCTCCTGCGATCGAGGTGGCACGCGGCGGCTTCCGGCTCGGGTCCGCGTCGCGCTACTACCTGCGCCACGTCCACGAGAGCGTCTTCGGGTGGGACCCCGAGAGCCACCGCGCACTGCACGACCCGGACGGTCGGCTGACCGAGGACCGCGTGGTCGTGGCCGACCTCGCCGCGACCCTCGAGCACATCGCCGCATCAGGACCTCGCGCGCTCCACGAGGGCGACCTGGCCCGGCTGGTCGCGACGGACGTGCAGCAGCGCGGCGGACTGCTCGACGCGGCCGACCTGGCGGCCTATGCCCCGGTCGTCCGCCCGCCCCTGACCAGCCGGGTCGCCGGGTGGAGCCTGGCGACCACCCCTCCTCCGTCCGTCGGGGGCGTGGTCGTCGCCTCGATGCTGCGCCTGCTCGACGACCGACCGCTCGCGGGCTGGGACTCCGACGACGTCGCGCACCTCGTGCGGGTCCAGCGGGCGGTCCTGGGGCACCGCCGCGAGGTGCTGGAGACCGCGGCCGACCTCGACGCGGCGTCACGCGCCTGGCTCGACCGGGTCGACGCCGACCACCGTGCTGTGCTCGAGTCGGGTTCGACGGCGCACGTGTCGGTCACCGACGCGGACGGGGCCGCGTGCTCGATCACCGTGTCGTCCGGCTACGGCGCAGGCATGATCGCCGCCGGCACGGGGATCTGGCTCAACAACTGTCTCGGCGAGCAGGAGCTCAATCCGCCCGGACGCCACGTCCCGCCCGGCTCCCGGCTGCTCTCCAACATGGCACCCACCGTCGGGCGGCACGACGACGGGTCCACGCTGGCGATCGGGTCGCCGGGCGCCGACCGGATCACCACCGCGATCGTCTCGACGCTCGCGGGCTTCGTCAGCGGCGGGCTCGACCTGGCTGCGGCGGTCGCCCACCCGCGCGTCCACGTCCACCGCGCGGGTCTCCCCGACGAGGAGGTGCGGGTCGAGGAGGCACTGTCGATGTACTACGGCGGGGTCGGCGCCGCACTCACCCGGAGCGACCGCGGCCTGGAGGCCGTGGCCGACCCGCGCCGCGAGGGCGTGGCGCGGATCGTCGACGGCGTCCGTCCTCCCGCCGACCCCGCTGCTTGAATGTCCGGCATGGGGGACGCGCTGCTGACGGTCCGCGGGATCACCCGCCGCTTCGCCGACCGGACGATCCTGTCCGACGTCGACCTCGACGTCGCCGCGGGTGAGGCGGTCGGGGTGGTCGGCCCCAACGGGAGCGGCAAGTCGACCCTGCTGCGGTGCATCGTGGGGGCCGACGAGGCCGACGGCGGCACCGCGACCCTGGGCGGACGCTACCTCGACGAGCGGGCGCCCGAGATCCGCCGCGACCTGGCGGTCGTCATGGACGACCTCGACTTCTTCCCCGACCTCTCGGTCGTCGAGCACCTCGACCTGGTGGCGCGGGCGCACGCCCAGCCGGACGCCGAGGACCTCGTCAACACCGTGCTCGCCGAGGTCGGGCTGATGGAGGTCTCGGGCCAGCTGCCCTCGACGCTCTCGTCCGGCCAGCGGCGGCGGCTGGCGCTCGCCAGCGCGTTCGTGCGACCTCGACGCCTGCTCGTGCTCGACGAGCCCGAGCAACGCCTCGACGTCGACGGCGTGCAGTGGCTCGGCGCCAAGCTGGTCGCAGAGAAGGCGGCGGGGCGCGCGATCCTGCTGGTCAGCCACGACCCGGACCTGGTCGCGCGGGTCTGCGACCGCGTCGTGCGTCTCGGGCCGGCCCCGGGCGACGGCCATGGCTGATCTCCGCACCCCGGTGCCCACCGCCCGCGAGGTGCGCGGCGAGATCCGCGCGTGGCGTCGCGGACGGGCCGAGCTGAAGTGGGGCGAGCTCCTCTCGGACGCCTACATCGCGCTCTTCGGCCTCGCGATGGTCGCCGCGATGGCCGGCAACGTGGTCCTGTCGCTGCGCCGCCTCGCCGACGCCGCGTGCACCGGCGCCTGCAGCGACGTACGGTCCGCGGCACCCTGGCTCGCGGCCCTCGCGGTGGCCCTGCTCGCCCTCGGCCTGGCGCGGCTGCTCGGACCGGTCTTCAGCCCGCCGGCCGCCAACGGCTGGCTGCTGAGCACCCCCGTGGACCGCGGCGCGCTGCTGCGTCCCGGGTGGTCACGGACCACGGTGCTCACGCTCGTCGGTGCCACCGTGATGCTGCTCGCGCCGGCCGCGCTGGGCGGCTTCGGCCTCGCCGGCGGGTCCGTGTTCGTGGCGGCCGGCAGCGCCGCCGCCGTGGCCTGCGTGGGCATCGCCGCGCTCTCGCAGGTCCGCGAGAAGCCGGTCGCCCGGTGGCTGGGCTGGGCGCTCACCGCAGCCCTCTGGTCGTTTCTCGGCCTCTCGGCGACCCACGGGCTGGGCACGCTCCCCGGCGTGCCGCCCGCCGCCGGCCCGGCCCTGGCGGTCCTGGCGGTCCTCACCGCCGGCGCCCTCATCTGGCGCACCGGCGCAGCCGTCGGCGGCGTCTCGCGCCGGGTCCTGGGCTACACCGAGAACCTCTCCCCCAGCCTCTCCGGCGCCCTGTCCTCGGTCGACCTGGGGCTGATGTACGACGTCCTGCTGGCTCGCCGCTGGGGACGGGGTGCACGCGTCCGCACCCGCACCGGCGGCCCGCTCGGCTGGTGGGCGCTCGTCCACCGCGACCTCCTCCGCGCGCTGCGCACCCCGCAGCCCCACGTCGTGCTCGCCGGCCTCGTGCTGGTGCCCTACGCCGCCGCCCAGGCGGGCGCCGGTCGTGCGGTCGTGCTGGCCACGACGCTCGCGGGGCTCCTCGGCGGACCGGCGATGTGCTCGGGCCTGCGGGTGGTCGTCCGCACGACGAGCCTGGCGCGGATGCTGCCGATGAGTCGGCCGTCGCTGCTCGGCGCCCACCTGGTCGTGCCGGGCACGGCCCTGGCACTCTTCGCCCTCGCGACGACGTGGACGTTGCTGCCCACCCACCCCTGGGACGAGGCCGTCACCGCGGCACTCGCGTGTGGCCTGTCGAGCCTGGCGGCCACCGTGCGCTGGGTGACGGGGAAGCCGCCGAACTATGCCGCGCCGATGGTCAGCACGCCAGCGGGCGGCGTGCCCAGCGGGGTCTTCTCCAGCGTGTTCCGCGGCTTCGACGTCTGGGCGCTGACCGCGCTGCCGCTGATGTTCGGCCCGGTCGGCGTGGTCGTGTCCGCCGGAATCAGCGTGGGCGTGATCTCCTACCTGGTCTCGGACTCGGCAGGCTGAGGTTCCGGCGCCATCAGGTCGACCGTGAACCACGGCAGCATCAGCTGCGTCAGCGGCCCGATCGCCAGCGCGTAGACCACGGTGCCGACGCCGAGCACACCGCCAAGCAGCAGGCCGATCACCACGACGGCAACCTCCAGGCCGGTGCGCACCAGCCTCAGCGAGAGCCCGGTGCGGCGGGCGAGGCCGGTCATCAGCCCGTCGCGGGGGCCCCGGCCGAGCTGGGCGCCGATGTAGAGCGCGCTGGCCAGGCCGCACAGCATCACGCCGCCGAACATGAGCGCGACCCGCGCCCACATCGCGTCCGGCTCGGCCAGCGCGCCGAGGGTCGTGTCGGCCGAGAGGCCCACCACGATCGCGTTGCTGATGGTGCCCAGGCCGGGCATCTCGCGCAGCGGGATCCAGAGCACCAGCACCACGAAGCTGAAGAGCACGACCGCCTGCCCGAGCGTCATCGGCACGTGACGGATGAAGCCGGAGTGCAGCACGTCCCACGGCGCGAGGCCGAGTGCGCCGCGCACCATCATCGCGAGCGAGATGCCGTAGAGGAACAGGCCGACGTAGAGCTGGGGCAGGCGTCGCAGGAGCCTCCCGGCGCGGAGCTGGGCGACGGGGCCGAGGGCGACGAGGACGCCGCGGGGTGCGTGGACAGTGGTGCTCATGGCGACCATCATGCGGGACGATTGGCCTTGTCGGACATAGCCAATCGTGGAACAGTGGCCTGCATGAGCCGCCTCGTGAGTGCCCAGCGCATAGCCACCCTGGTCGGGGACTTCCCGCGCTCCCCCGCCTACCTCGGTCTCGCCGAGAGCCTGCGCGTGCTGATCGGCGACGGTCGGGTCGCCCTGGGCGTGCGCCTCCCGAGCGAGCGCGAGCTGACCGGCGCCCTCGACGTCTCCCGCACCACCGTGACGCGGGCCTACGAGGTGCTGCGTGAGACCGGGTACGCCGAGGCGCGCCGCGGCTCGGGCACCTTCACCACGGTGCCCGGGGGCCGGCGGCGGTCCCACGACCGCGTGCTGCTCCCGGGGCTCGGCGGCGAGGACGTCATCGACCTCAACTGCGCCGCCCACTCCGCACCGCCCGGCCTCGTCGAGGCCTACGGGCGCGCCACCGAGGAGCTGCCCGCCTACCTCAGCGGACCGGGCTACTTCCCGCTCGGCGTCCCGGCGCTGCAGGCCCGGATCGCGGCGGCGTACGACGCGCGCGGGCTCCCCACCGTGCCGGAGCAGGTCATGGTCACGGCCGGCGCGCTCGCCGCCGCGTCCGTGGTCGCGCGGGCCTTCACCGCCCCCGGCGACCGGGTCGTCGTGGAGTCGCCGACCTACCCCAACTCCACCCAGGCCGTGCGCCACGCAGGCGCCCGGCTGGTGCCGGCGACCGTCGACCCCGACGGTTGGGACCTCGACGCGCTGGGCGCGACGCTGCGGCAGTCCAGCCCGCGCCTGGCCTACCTGATCCCCGACTTCCAGAACCCGACCGGCCACCTGATGTCCGACGCGCAGCGCGAGGAGCTCGCCGCCGCGCTCTCCCGCACGCGCACGATCGCCGTCGCCGACGAGGCCCACCAGGCCCTCGCCCTGCGGCCCGGGCTGGCCGCGACGATGCCGCGCCCGCTGGCGTCCTACGCCGATCACGCGATCACGATCGGGAGCGCCAGCAAGTCCTACTGGGGTGGCCTGCGGCTCGGGTGGGTGCGGGCCCCCTTGGCCGAGATGGACCGACTGATCCACGCCCGCATCGGCATGGACCTCGGCGCTCCGGTCTTCGAGCAGCTCGTGCTGGCCGACCTGATGGACCGCGCCGACGAGGTGCTGCCGGTGCACCGCGCGCGGCTGCTGGCCGGTCGGGACGCACTCGTCGCGGCCGTGCGCGAGCACCTGCCCGCGTGGCGGTTCCGCGTGCCCGACGGCGGGCTGGCGCTGTGGTGCGAGCTCCCCGAGGCCCTCGGCACGGCCACGACGGTCGAGGCCGAACGCCGCGGAGTGGTCGTCGCACCGGGCCCGGTCTTCGCCGTCGAGGGAGGACTCGACCGCCACGTCCGGATCCCGTGGACCGCCTCCCCCGAGGACCTCACCGAGGCCGTCCGACGGCTCGCCGCCGCGTGGGAGCATGTGTCCTCGCACGCGGCCCAGCCGGCGACGCAGCGCGCCGCCAGCCGCGTGATGGTGGCCTAGCTGTTCTGTCCGCGCACCACTCAGGACAGGTCGACGGCCCGCACCGAGACGGCCCGCATGGCGGTCTCGATCTCGGCCAGGGTCTCGGCCGGGATGGCCGAGTCCACGCTCAGAGCGACCAGCGCCGCGCCGCCCTTGTCCTGGCGTGAGACCTGCATCCCGGCGATGTTGACCGCGGCGGCTCCGAGGATGCCACCGACGGTGCCGACCATGCCGGGGCGGTCCTCGTAGGTGAGGAAGGCCAGGTGCGTGGTGGGCTCGATGTCGACGTCGAACCCGTTGACCTCGACGAGGCGCTCCTTCTGGGCGAGGCCGACGAGGGTGCCGGAGACCGAGACCTGGGTGCCGTCGGCCAGCGTGCCGCGCAGCGTGATCAGGTTGCGGTGGTCGGGGCTCTCGGAGTCGGTGACGAGCCGCACCTCGGTGCCGCGCTCGGCCGCCAGGAGCGGCGCGTTGACGTAGGAGACCTGCTCCTCGACGACGTCGGCGAAGACGCCCTTGAGGGCGGCCAGCTCGAGCACCTTGACGTCGAACTCGGTGATCTCGCCGCGCACCTCGACGTCGAGCTGCTGGGCCACCTCGCCGGCGAGCGCGGTGAACACGCGGCCGAGCTTCTCGGTGAGCGGGATCCCGGGACGTACGTCCTCGGCGATGACGCCGCCCTGCACGTTGACCGCGTCGGGGACGAGCTCGCCGCCGAGCGCGAGCCGGACGGACCTCGCGACGGAGACACCGGCCTTCTCCTGGGCCTCGTCGGTCGAGGCGCCCAGGTGGGGCGTGGCCACGACGTTGTCCAGCTCGAAGAGCGGGCTGTCGGTGCACGGCTCGGTGGCGAACACGTCGAGGCCGGCGGCGGCGATCTGGCCGTTCTTGAGGGCGTCGTAGAGCGCGGACTCGTCGACGATGCCACCGCGGGCGGCGTTGACGAGCACGAGGCTCTCCTTGGCTGCCGCGAGCTGGTCGGCACCGATCAGGCCCACGGTCTCGGGGGTCTTGGGCAGGTGGACGCTCATGAAGTCCGACTCCGCGAGCAGCGTGTCGAGGTCGACGAGGCGGACGCCCATCTGGGCGGCACGGCCGGCCTGGACGTAGGGGTCGAACGCGATGACCCTCATGCCGAAGGCGCTCAGGCGCTGGGCCACGAGCACGCCGATGCGGCCGAGGCCGACGATGCCGACGGTCTTCTCGTAGAGCTCGATGCCGGTGTACTTGGAGCGCTTCCACTCACCGTTACGCAGTGCGGCGTGGGCGGGGCTCAGGTGGCGGGCCGCGGCCAGCATGAGCGCGACGGCGAGCTCGGCGGCGCTGACGATGTTGGACGTGGGCGCGTTGACGACCATGACCCCGGCCTGGGTGGCCGCCTTGACGTCGACGTTGTCGAGACCGACGCCGGCCCGGGCGACCACCTTGAGCTTGGTGGCGGCGGCGAGCGCCTCGGCGTCCACCTTGGTCGCGGAGCGGACCAGGATCGCGTCGACGTCGACGATCGCAGGGAGCAGCTCGGCGCGGTCGGCGCCGTTGCAGTGGCGGATCTCGAAGTCCGGGCCGAGCGCCTCGATCGTGGCGGGGCTCAGCTCCTCGGCGATGAGTACGACGGGCCGGGCTTGCGTGGACGGTGCGGGTGCACTCACAGCGGGGTCCTCAATGATCAAGGGTGGGTCCGGGACTGCACGACGCTGTGCGCGGTCCACACTACCCGCGAGTCAGTGCACCTCCTCACCCGTCCCATCCCTGATGGGCGCGAGCACTACCGCAGGCGCACTCGACTCGGGCAGGGTGTCGCCATGGGGGCGATGGACGAGGCCGAGCGGCTCGAACCGACACGCGTGGAGGAGTGGAGCGCGTGGCTGCGCGAGCACCACTCGCAGCCCCAGGGGGTGTGGCTGGTGTCGGCACGCAGGGCCGGCGACAGAGCCTTCTCCTACGAGGCGGCGGTGCTGGAGGCGCTGCGGTGGGGATGGGTCGACTCGACGGTCAAGGGCGTCGATGCAGACCGCTCGATGCAGTGGTTCGCCCCGAGGCGCCGGGGCAGCATGTGGACTCGCATCAACAAGGGACGGATCGCCCGGCTCGAGGCGGCCGGGCTGTTGGAGCCGGCCGGCGCAGCAGCCGTCGCGGTGGCCCAGGACACGGGTATGTGGACCCTGATGGATGACGTCGAGGACTGCGTCGTGCCCGACGACCTGGCCGTGGCGTTCGACCGGCACCCCGGGTCGAGGGAGCACTGGGAGTCGTGGTCGCCGTCCGCGCAGAGACTGATCCTGAGCTGGATCGTGCTGGCCAAGCGCCCCGAGACCCGCGCCGCACGGATCGAGACGACGGCCCAGAGCGCTGGACGCGGTGAGAAGTCCCGGCCCTAGATGGAGCAGCCGTCGGGTCCGCACGCCTCGCCGGTCGCGAGCACCTCGATCTGTGGGTGCGACTCCGACCACGCCCTGTCCAGCACCTGCGTGAAGGTCTCGGTCGGCTGGGCGCCCGAGACGCCGTACTTCTCGTCGATCACGAAGAACGGCACGCCCGTGGCGCCGTAGGCCTGCGCCTGCTCGATGTCGGCGTGGACCGCTGCCTCGAACTCACGCGAGGCCAGGACCTCGTCCACCCGGGCGGCGCCGAGGCCGGCGCCGACCACGACCTCGCGGAGCACCGAATCGTCGGCGACGTTGCGGGCCTGGGTGAAATAGGCCGCCAGCAGCGCCTCCTTGACCCGGCCCTGCAGGCCGTTGCCGCCCTGTTCGTGGGCGAGGTGGATCAGCCGGTGGGCGTCGACGGTGTTGAGGTGGAGGGTCTGGGAGAGCCGAAAGAGCAGCCCCTCCTCGGCCGCCACGGCCTCGACCCGGTCCTGCATCTGCTGGGCACCGGCGGGCGACTGGCCGTACTTGCGGGCGATCATGTCGGAGGCGTTCTCGGTCGGCTCGGTCGGCGCACCGGGATCGAGCTGGTAGGAGCGCCAGTGCACCTCCACCGCGTCGGCGTGCGCGAACTCGGCCAGGGCTTTCTCGATGCGGCGCTTGCCGATGTAGCACCAGGGGCAGACGACGTCGGACCAGATCTCGATCAACACATGGGGCCCAACTGCCGCCCGGCTCAGGCTGTTCCCGACTCCTGCTGCGCGACCGTGCGGCGCCGCAGCACGTAGCCGCCCACGAGGCCGATCACGAGCGCGGCGAGCACGCCGACGTTGGCGAAGGCCCAGGCCCCGTCCTTGCCGCCGAGGCCGAGGGGACCCAGGAGGTAGCCCTGCCAGTTGTTCCACGACGCCTCGTCGGCGAAGAGATTGACCACGAGACCCCAGCCGACCACCGAGGCGAGGGCCATGGTGCCGATCGCGGTCCAGTCGAACGCGCCGTAGCGTCCGGTGGCGTCGAAGAGCGCCTCCTCGTCGTAGTCGCGCCGGCGCAGCGCCAGGTCGGCGATCATGATCCCCGCCCAGGCCGCCAGCGGGACGCCGAGCGTGATCAGGAAGCTCTGGAACGGGTTGATGAAGTTGTCGGCGAGGAAGACGACGTAGATCGTGCCGATGGTGAGGAGCACGCCGTCCACGGCGGCCGCCTGCGGGCGCTGGAGCCGCACGCCGAGCGAGAGCAGCGTGAGGCCCGAGGAGTAGATGCCGAGCACGGCGCCGCTGACCAGCGACAGGATCGCGGCGAGAAGGAACGGGACGAGGAACCACGTCGGCAGCAAGGTGGCCAGCGTGCCGATCGGGTCGCCCGCGACGCCGTCGAGGATCTCGGTGGAGGAGCCGGCCAACGCCAGGCCGAACAGCACCAGCACCACCGGCGCCAGCGCGCCGCCGAAGGTGTTCCAGGCGACGATCGAGGGCCCCGATGCCGTGCGCTTCTGGTAGCGCGACCAGTCGGCAGCGATGTTGATCCAGCCGAGCCCGAAGCCGGTCATGACCATGACCAGCGCGCCGATGACCGCCTGCGTGGAGCCGGACGGGAGGTCCATGACGGCGCCGAAGTCGATCTCGTCGAGGGTCAGCACCATGTAGAGGACGGTCACGATGCCGGTGATCCAGGTCAGCACCGATTGCATCCGCATGATGATGTGGTAGCCGGCGACGCTCGCCGACACGATCAGGGCGGCCACCACCACGGCCGCCACGATCTTGGTGCCGGTGCCGCCGCCCCAGCCGAGGCGGGTGAAGATCGTCGAGGTCGCGAGCACTGCGAGGATCGCGAGGAAGGTCTCCCACCCGATCGAGGTGAGCCACGAGATCACACCCGGGACCTTCTGGCCGTTGACCCCGAACGCCGCCCGGCTGAGGACCATCGTCGGCGCCGAGCCCCGTTTGCCGGCGATGGCGATGACGCCGCAGAGGCCGAACGACACGACGATCCCGATCACGGAGACGACGACGCTCTGCCAGAAGGAGATGCCGAAGTAGAGGACGAACGAGGCATAGCTCAGGCCGAAGACCGACACGTTGGCCGCGAACCACGGCCAGAACAGGTCCCTGGGCCGAGCGGTCCGCTCGCCCTCGTCGATGATCTCGATGCCGGTCGTCTCGACGCCGAGGCGGCGGGTCTGCTCGAGGCCCGACCCGGTGGTTGCTGTGTCACTCATGAGGGAATCGTCGCGCACGTGGACGTCCCGGACCAGCACCGGAGGGGTGCGACCGGCCACCCGCCGTAGGTTCCTCCCCATGAGAGTCGTGATTGCAGGGGGGTCGGGAGCGCTCGGACGTCGACTGTGCGGTGCCCTCACCTCCGACGGGCACGACGTCGTGGTCCTCACCCGCAGGAGTCGGCCCGGGCCTTTTCGTCAGGTCGAGTGGGACGGACGTACGGCCGGCGCCTGGCGCACCGAGCTCGAGGCGAGCGCCGTGGTCAACCTCGCTGGCGAGCTGGTGGACCGTCGACCCACGAGGGCCAACATCGACCTGCTGACGACCTCACGGCGGCCGGCCCGCCGCAGATGGCCGGTGTGGCCACCGCCTGGGAGGCTGCCGCCGAGGGCGCGAACACGCGCCGGAAGGTCGTGCTGCGCACCGGGATCGTGCTGGACAACGACACCCCCGCCCTCGACCGCCTCCGGTCCCTCGCCCGCTGGGGTCTGGGCGGCCGCGTCGGTCCGGGCACGCAGTGGACCAGCTGGCTGCACATCGACGACTGGCTCTCCGTCGTGCGCGAGGCGATCACGCCGACGCCGGGGACCATGGCGCTCGACGGCGTCGTGCACGCCACGGCACCGCAGCCGGTCCGCAACGCCGAGCTGATGGCTGCCCTGCGCCGCAGCGTGCGCAGGCCGGCGGCCCCACCCACGCCCGCCCCGCTCGTGCGCCTGGGCGCAGTGCTGCTGCGCACCGACCCGGCCCTCGCGCTGACCGGCCGTCGGGCGATCCCGGCCAAGCTCCTCGACCACGGGTTCGACTTCGCCCACCCCGACCTCGACGAGGCGCTCGCGGACCTGGCCTCTCAGGCGAACAACGCCTGACCGACGTACTCCCCCGCCCGCACGCCGGGCGGCACCGCGAAGAGCGCCGAGCCGGTGAACCGGAGATACTCGACGAGCGCGTCGTTCTTCGACATCGCCAGCTGCACCGGGACGAAGTGGGTGTCGGGATCGCGGACGTAGGCGAGGAAGAACAGGCCCGCGTCGAGACCACCCAGGGCGTTGGAGCCGTCGACGAAGTTGTAGCCGCGACGCAGCATCCGCGCACCCGCGTGGGCATCGGGATGGACGACCCGGACGTGCGCGTCGGTCGGGATCACCGGCTCGTCGTTGCTACCGGGCATGTCGAAGTCGGGCTCGGTGAGCTCCTCACCGCCCGACAGCGGGGCGCCGGTCCCCTTGGTCCGCCCGATGAAGGACTCCTGGTCCCCCAGTGGCTGGCGGTCCCAGACCTCGATGGTCATGTTGATCCGTCGCGCGACCAGGTAGGAGCCACCGACCAGCCACCCGGACGACAGGTCGTCGTCGGATCCCACCCAGATGTGCTCGTCGAGGGCAGCGCTCTCCTCCGCCTTGACGTTGGCGGTGCCGTCCTTGAAGCCGAAGAGGTTGCGCGGGGTCGTCTGCGACGTGGACGTCGCGGACGTGCGTCCGAAGCCGAGCTGGGACCACCGCACCGAGACCGTCCCGAAGCCGAGCCGGGCCAGGTTGCGCACGGCGTGGACGGCGACCTGCGGGTCGTCGGCGCACGCCTGGATGCAGAGGTCTCCCCCCGAGCGCGCCGGGTCGAGCACGTCGCCGGGGAAGTGCGGCAGCTCACGCAACGCCTTCGGCCGGCGCTCGACGAGGCCGAAACGGTCGCGGCCGTCCGCATCGCTGAAGAGGGAGGGCCCGAAGCCGAAGGTGATGGTCAGGCCGCTGGTGGGCAGGTCGAGTGCTTCGCCCGTGTCGTCGGGTGGCAGCCGCACGTCGCCGCCGACGGCTCCGCTGCCCGCGGGCTCCCCTGCCGTCATCTGCTCGGCAGCGAGGGTCCACCGTTGCAGCAGGTCGATCAGCTCCTCGCGCGACTCGGTGACGACGTCGAAGGCGGCGAAGTGCAGGCGGTCCTGGGCGGGGGTGACGATGCCGGCCTGGTGCGGGCCGCGGAAGGCGTACGTCGTCGAGCCGGCGGGGCCGATCGTCCGGTCCGGCGCCGTGGTCCCGGCCGCCGTGCGACCGGCCGCGAACGCCCCCGCGGCGCCCGCGACCGCGACGGACCCGCCCAGCAGGCCACGCCTGCTGAGCCCGACGGAGGGCCGCTCGATCAGGACAGCACCGCCGCGGTGAGGCGCGAGAGCGGCTCGGAGAGCGCGTTGACGGAGTCGGAGAACGCCTTGACCTGCGCGGGAGTGAGCTCGTCGTAGCGGACGAATCCGTCGCCCTCACGCTGCTCGTCGAGCAGGACCTGCAGCTGCTCGAAGCGGGTGGTCAGCTCCCCGGCGAGGTCGGCGTCCTTCGCCTCGACGATCGGCTGGACGCCCTCCCAGGCGACGCGGGCGCCGTCGACGTTGGCCTGGAAGTCCCACAGGTCGGTGCGCGACCAGTACTCCTCCTCACCGGTGACCTTGCCCGTCGCGACCTCCTCGAGCAGGCCGCGCGAGCCGTTGGCGATCGCGCCCACGGTGTAGGTCAGCTCCGGCACCCGTGAGTCGAGCTCCTCGGTGCGGGCGAGCAGGTCGTCGGCGTACGTCGCCCGCTGGGCGGCGGTCAGCGCGGTGTAGTCCTCGGCGCGCCGCGGCCAGAGGTCCTTCTCGATGAGGTGCCAGCCGCTCCACTCCTGACCGGGCTCGAGGTCCGCCTCGCGGGCGTCCATCAGCGGGTCGAGGTCGCCGAACGACTCGGCGACGGTCTCGATGCGCTCCCAGTGCGTGCGGGCGACGGGAGAGAGCGCGCGGGCCTCCTCGTCGTCGCCGGCGGCGTAGAGCGCGACGAACTCCCGGGTCTTCTCCAGCAGCTGGGCGGACTGGTCCTCGACGTAGGCCGCGTAGTGGCCCTCGGCCTGCTCGACGAGCTCCTGCTCGTCGGCGGAGGCCTCGACCGGCTCGTCGGACTCGGTGACCGTGAGCTCGCCGCGGATGCCTTCACCGGTCATGCCCGGCTTGCACGCGGTGACGTAGGTTCCGGCCGGCGCATCGACGGTGAGCGCCCGGGTGATGCCGGGGCCGATGTTCTCGACCTCCGCGACGATCCGCAGGCCATCCTCGTCGAGGAGGTAGAACTCGGTGACCTGGGTGCCGGAGTTGGTGACGTCGAGGGTCAGGGTGCCCGCGGGAGCCTCGGCGGCGGAGAGGGTGCACGCGTCGGCGGAGGAGTCGACGCTCAGCGCGCGCGCGTCGCGGGCCTCGGCGGAGTCGGCCGGTGCGGTGCTCCCCGTGCCGCAGGCGCCGAGGGTGGCGATCAACGTGGTGGCGCCGCAGAGGGCGAGGGACGCGCGATGGGTGAACATAAGGCCAGCCTAACCTAAGTTAGGCTGGCCTTACAATGTGGTCAGCGGGCGGACGAGCCCTCGACGTAGTCGGTGTCGTGCGACTTCACCCACGCCATGAGCTTGCGCAGCTCGCGACCCGTCTGCTCGATCGGGTGGGACTCACCGACCTTGCGGAACTCGGTGAACTCCGGGGAGCCGTTGTCCATGTCGGAGATGAAGCGCTCGGCGAACGCACCGCTCTTGATGTCGGCGAGCACGTCCTCCATGTGCTTCTTCACGTCAGGGGTGATCACCCGGGGACCCGAGACGTAGTCGCCGAACTCGGCGGTGTCGGAGACCGACCAGCGCTGCTTGGCGATGCCGCCCTCGTACATCAGGTCGACGATCAGCTTGAGCTCGTGGAGGCACTCGAAGTAGGCGACCTCGGGCTGGTAGCCGGCCTCGGTGAGCACCTCGAAGCCATACATCACCAGCTGGGAGGCGCCGCCGCACAGCACGGCCTGCTCACCGAACAGGTCGGTCTCGGTCTCCTCGGTGAAGGTCGTCCTGATGCCGCCCGCGCGCAGGCCACCGATGGCCTTGGCGTAGGACAGGGCGAGGTCCCAGGTGGTGCCGGACTCGTCCTTCTCGACCGCGACCAGGACGGGCACGCCGCGACCGTCGACGTACTCACGACGCACGAGGTGGCCAGGACCCTTGGGGGCCACCATGAAGACGTCGACACCCTCGGGCGGGGTGATGTAGCCGAAGCGGATGTTGAAGCCGTGGCCGAAGACCAGGGTGTCACCGGGCGTGAGCGCGGGCTCGATCTCCTCCGCGTAGAGCTTCCTCTGGTGCTGGTCGGGGGCCAGGATCACGATCAGGTCGGACTCCTCGGCCGCCTCGCGCGGCGTGAGCACGCGCAGGCCCTCGGCCTCCGCCTTCTCCCGGCTCTTGGAGCCGGGCTGCAGTCCGATCCGGACGTCGACGCCGGAGTCGCGCAGGGACAGCGCGTGGGCGTGGCCCTGGCTGCCGTAGCCGATCACGGCGACGTTCTTGCCCTGGATCAGGCTCAGGTCCGCGTCGTCGTCGTAGAACATCTCAGCCACTGGGGGCTCTCCTTCATCGGTGGGATTTCTCGGGGTGGTGCAGGGGTGTCAGATCGCCATGGGTGGCGCGGGTACGGCGACGGGGCGCTGCGCTCGCTCGCTGATCGAGCGCGAGCCGCGACCGATCGCGACCATGCCGGACTGCACCAGCTCGCGGATGCCGAACGGCTCGAGCACGCGGAGCAGGTCGGCGAGCTTGTCGCTGTTGCCGACGGCCTGGACGGTGACGGCGTCCGGGGAGACGTCGACCACCTTGGCCCGGAAGAGCTGGACGGCGTCGAGCACCGCGCCGCGGGTGCTCGCGTCGGCGCGGACCTTGACGAGCAGGAGCTCGCGCTTGACCGAGGCGGGGCCGTCGAGCTCGACGATCTTGATCACCTCGACGAGCTTGTTGAGCTGCTTGGTGACCTGCTCGAGCGGGGACTCGTCGACGTTGACCACGATCGTCATCCGGGAGACCTCGGGGTGCTCGGTCGGGCCCACGGCGAGGCTGTCGATGTTGTAGCCACGGCGGGCGAACAGGCCGGCGATCCGGGCCAGCACGCCGGGCTTGTTCTCGACCAGGACGCTCAGGGTGTGCTTGCTCATCACAGGTCGTCCTCGTCGAACTGGGGCGCCAGGTCGCGCGCGTACTTGATCTCGTCGTTGCTGCTGCCGGCGGCGACCATGGGCCACACCATCGCGTCGCGATGCACCCGGAAGTCCACCACGACCGGCTGGTCGTTGATCGCCATGGCCTTCTCGATCGTGGCGTCGACCTCGCCGGGTGAGTCACACGCGAGGCCGACGCAGCCGTAGGCGTCGGCGAGCTTGACGAAGTCGGGGATGCGCTTGGAGTGCAGGTCGGTGTTGGAGTAGCGCTCGTTGTAGAACAGGGTCTGCCACTGGCGGACCATGCCGAGCGACTCGTTGTTGATGATCGCGACCTTGATCGGGATGTCGTTGATCGC
>JBBSOR010000027.1:0-36107 GCA_038259535.1 Propionibacteriales bacterium
CTCAACGGCACGCTCCACCTCAACGAGGCCAGCGATGCTGATGCGCGACAGGTCGGGCAACAGCAGCAAGGTAACCAGCAGCAACGCTAGGACAAGGGGCGGATCGCCGAAGGACAGCGGCCGGGTCAGTGTGCAGCTCTCTGTACAGACTTGGAAGCGACTGCCATCGCTACTCATGGCTGTCACGACCATGAGCACTACCAGGGTGGCGCCAGCCAGACCCCAACGCAGCCGTCGAGGCCAAGTTGGTGGAGACTCCTTGTCTTGACCGTCTTCCACAACCATGTCTCCCTTCTGACCACGCGTCGGACCGAGTGTTGCGGACCCAGGCTCACGCTAGTCGCGTCCTTTTTCCGCAACTCTCGTGGGCGACACCTTGTCATGCGGGGAGCGCTCGAGGTAGGCGAAAGGGTTGACCGCAGACGACCTGCGGCCCGCATGGACGCGCCACGTCACTCAAGCTCCCTTCGGGTCTGCTGCACGAGCCGGCGCCTGCCGGACCTAGCCCATTCCGGCTCCCCTTTGTTGTCAACCGGCAGTTTCGAGTGACCTCTTCCGGGCTGGCGGTCGCGGGCGTAGCGTCTGGTTCGCGGGTCCGGGAAGTGGCTGATCCGAAGTGTCGATTCGCGGGGGCAGGTCGACCGCGCTGGATTCTTGAGACGCCCCGCAGTGCCCTCCCGGACCCGTGCCAACAGGCTCGGAAGCGTTGGACTGAGCGGCTTGATCGGCGTCGGCGAGTAGCTGTCGGTAGAAGGCGTCGGAGATCCTGCGCTTGAGGCAACGCAGCGCTTCGAGTGGTGTCTTCCCTGCGGCGAGCTTGCGCCGGTAATAGGCCCGGCCGGGTGTGTCGATCCGGATCTGGCTGATCGCAGCGATGTGGATCATGTGGTTCATCCGCCGGTTCCCCGCGCGTGAAAGCCGGTGCCGGTTCTGCTCACCGGAGGACGCGTCGAGAGGTGCGGTGCCGGTCCAGGACGCGAACCTGTTCCGGTCGGCGAACCGGGTCACGTCACCGACGTCGGCCAACGTCCGGGCAGCGACCACCGGTCCGACACCGTGCAGGTCCATCAGCCGTGACCCACGGGCCTTGACCAGGACCTTGAGCTCGGCGGTGGCCTTCTTCATCTTCGCCTCGACAGCAACCAGGTCGGCGAGCTCCTCGGCAGCGATCCTGCGACGGGTCTTCCCGGCGATGTCGCGCGGGCGCACGGTGGCCAGGATCGCCTTGGCCTGCAGGGCGGTGAGGTCCTTCTTGGCGTGGCCCGGGACCAGCTCGGCCAACAGTCGATGGAGCCGGTTCACGGTCTGCACCCGAAGACGGGTGAGCTCCTCGCGTCGGTCACACAGCATCCGCAGTGCCTCAAGTTCACCGTCGCGGCGCAGCACCCGCAGGGTCGTCGTTCGTACCGCACCGATCGCGATCGAGTGCGCGTCACGGGCATCGGTCTTGCGGTTGTGGCCGGTGTCGAAGAGCCGGACTCGGGCAGCCAGCTTGGCCGGGACGTCGACGACGTGTTCGCCGGCCTCGAGCAGACGCTGGGCCAAGGATCGGCCGGCACCGTTGCTGCCTTCGATGGCCCAGAGCCGGTCGGGCCAGTTCTTCAAGTAAGTCCGCATCGCGCTGTAGCCGGCCTGGTCGGTAGCGAACCGGCCCGACCCGAGGAGCTTTTCGTGGCGGTCGACAACCTCGATGGTGGCCGAGAGTTTGTGGGGATCGACCCCGATGATCACCTTCGTCATAGCTTTCTCCTGCTTCACCTCGTACCAATAGGACGGCGAGGTGGGCAGTGCTACTACGAGCTGGGCAGTCCCCTTTCGAGCCACGCCTCGTCACGGTGCCCGACGGACTGCAGACCGGAAGAGAGCCACACCAATACTCGGTGGGCAGCCGCGAGAAGAGCCTTCCGCCGGACACCTGGACCGTGTCTGGCCAGACACCGATCCTGCAGTCGAGTGTCTAGTAGCCGCGAATCCTTTGGCTCCAACGTCTTGGCCCAATCGGTTGCGCCGCGCGGCATCCGGCTGCCGGGTTTGAAACGGAGTCAGGTACGTGGTCGTCGTGCAATGCTCGCGAGATGGCAATCGACTCCATGTCATGGTGGGACCCGCGCCTTGCGTACGCAGGAGACCAGAACGATCGGATCCGGTCCTACAGGCGTCTACAGTCCCGCTGGCGGGAAGTCGAGCTTGAGCTTCCACCGGGCTCCTACGTCGACCGGAACGGACAGGAGCGACCCCTCGGGTCGCGACTGCCAGACGGTTCCCAACCGGGCCATCAGCTGCTGAGCGAGGAGTCGGTTGATTACACACTGGCGCGGCTCCCCAAGATCGAGGAAGAGGGCCGGAAGGCAGAGCCGAACCGACTGTGGCGGAACATGCTGAGCTCGCAGCCGCTGTGCTTCTCCCTGTTCGGCCACCTGGCGCACCACAGGGGGGCGGGAGCACGAGTCCTGGACGCCGTACTGCCGTGGCCGATCGAATCCATCGAAGAGGTGCTCGTGGAGCACGCCCCTGCTGCCGCAGCTCTGGCGCTAGGCGGCGAGCGGGCGGACAACACGGCGTTCGACACCATGCTCATCGTCAGGTCGGACGGCAAGCAACGCATCCTCGGTGTCGAGACGAAGTACACCGAGCCGTTCACCCAAAAGCGTTACGACAAGCCAAGTTATCGGGCGGTCACGGGCCGGGATGGTTCGTGGTTCTCCGCCGGCGCGGCCGAGGTCGCCAAAGAACCCCGGACCAACCAGCTGTGGCGCAACGCCATGCTCGCGCAAGAGACCGCCAAGATCATGGGGTACGCGGCGTCCGTCGTGGTGCTGACCGCGGCCCACGACCACCACGCCGAGCAGGCTGTCGCAGGGCTTACGCCGTGGCTCGTCAAGCCCGACGACACCATGACCCACACGCTGCTGGAGAGCGTCATCACCGCAGCAGAGAAGGAGCCGACGCTCTTCGACTGGGCGACGCGGTTCCGTGCGCGCTACCTCGACCTCAAACTCGCCGAAGCACCTGGGTGACGGATTCCCCGCGGCCTTGGAGGTGAGTCTTGCCGCCGCGATTCGGCGCTCACCGCTCGCCAGATCTGCCACTCCTCTGTGTCAAGGGGGTGGCTTTGGCGAGGGCCTTCCGGGTGGCTGGCAGTCGGCGTGGCATCGGCTGTAGGTGTCCGGGAAGTGACTGATCCGAAGTGCCGATGAGCGGGTGCGAGCCGGCCGCCCTAGATTGAAGAGTGCGCGTCATGGGGGCGGCGCCGGGGTAGCCGAGGAGGGTGAGGACGTCCCGGAACTGCTGCCGTTGCCCTTGACGGTCGGATCACCTGGTGACGGACCCACCGGGGTCTCTGAGGGAGTCACAGCGGGCGGTGAGGACGGTGAGGACGTTTCGGAACTGCCGCCGTTGCCCTTGACGGTCGGATCACCTGGTGACGGACCAACTGGCGACTCTGATGGAGATGCGATCTGGGGGGCGCCAATGCCACGGAAGCTCGCGGCTTGATTACTCGGGACAGGTGGAGAGGTACTCAGGCCCAGGATGCTCCTGTACTCGCCGAGAGCGTCGGGGTGAAACGCGATCGCGATCTGGCAAGCGTCGCCGACCTCAAGCCGTATGCCGATGCACGAGTTGCCGGTTAACGTGAACCCGTCCCCGGTCAGAGGAAGCGCAACGATGGTGAACGCGAAACCTGGCCTGCCAAGCTGCCAGTCGGTGTTGTTGACCAGCCCGATTCGCAGGGTCTTGGTAGCGCCGATCGTGACCGGCCCGAATTCGATCGGCGATGGCATGAAGACGGGGCCAATGGACACATTGTCGTCGGCGCCTAGGTCGTCCGGGGCCGTCGAGTCCGTCCCCGTCCCCGTCGGTTCGGTCGGCGAGGTCGAACCCGTCCCATTGGGATTGGTCGACGCGCTGGGAGGCTTTTCGTCGATCGAGTTCGAGGTGCTGGAGCTCGTGCCCTCCGGTAGGTCGAAGGGATCTGCGGTGTCACCGCACCCGACAGCAAGGACCACGCACGCTACCGAGGCGGTCCCAAGTGCCCGCAGCGTGGCCGGTTCTCGCGGGCGCCATCTCATGGCTTCGCGTCCTTCCGCTGGTACTCCACACGCAAGGTTTCGGCATCCTCCAGCACTATCGCAACGTCGGTCCGGTGATCCCATTGCGCCGGGAGCAGGAAGTACTTGTCATTGCTGAACACAAGCAATCTCAGCCCGCTGTACCGCCACCGGTAAGCAGCGTCCGGTTTTCCTATCTGCGCCGACTCCACCCCGTCCGCGCGCAGGTCCAGATCTTTTGCGCTGTACACGATGACAAGGGGAAGGTCGGTTAGCTTACGGTCGACTAGGTCGCGCGACTCGGCTCCGCCGATCTTGGCGGCGTAGGCGGAGAATGACCAGAACGTGCACACGACAACCACGAAAACCACGAGCAACGATGAATGTCGTCGCCACACGTCGGGAACGACGCGGTTGGACCTGTGCTCAGGATCGATCTCCATCAGAAGCCAAGGCCCGTATCCGAGCAAGATAACGCCAGTGGCCAGTACCCATGGCCGTTCGACCTTGAACTCGTCTAGTGCTCCCTTGTGCCACACCACCCACAGCCCGGCAACGGTTAGCACCGCTCCGACGACAATGCCGACCAACGAGGCCAAGCGAGCGCTTCGCGCCCACTCCGGATATCGGACGACTCGCCGAACACCCGCATGGGTTGACACAAGCAGGAAGGCAGCGACGAGCAGATAGAGCATGGGAGCCACCACTGCGCTAACAGACCGCAACACGTAATCCGACGTGGTGTAACCCAGGACGGACGGATCAAGACCAAAGTAGCCGGCTCGTGTTTGAACCACTTGGTATCCGAACCAGAAGGTGAGCGCGGTCAGTAGCGTCACCGGCGGTACAAGCGCCGCCGCCCACTCGAACGCTTTTGCCGCGGATGGAGGGCCTACAGTTGATGGTGCCGCATTCGGCGCCCCAGAGGTAGGACGGTCGCCTGGGGGACCGCCGCCTCGACGGCTGACGGCTTGGGCATGTGGCAGGGCTTTGGTGGGTCGATCCATCAGACCCCCTCAGTCCGAGGAGCGCCTTCCCAGACGATTACCCTTCGCGCCGCCGAGACAAGTGCCCGCAAGCCGATCTGTCACGATACTCCGCATCAAGCGGGGGGCCGCAAGCCGATCGCCGGAAATGTCTGTCTGCCCGTACCCACAGGGTGTCCTCAGGCTGGGACCTTTGAGCCCGCCGCCGCCGGGCATGACTGCGAGCCAACATCCGCTCTGCATGCAGGCGCGTCTATTCGCCGCCTGACGGACACGTCCGGACATGCTTGTTGTGCACGTGATCCAGCAGGACGGCAAGGACGATGTCGACATCAGCCTCGCGGCCAGTTCTTCAACGTCTTCACGTGGCGCGTCCAAGCCGATCTCGTACATGTTCTCGGCGAGAGTTTCGTAGGCCACCACGTCGTCTCCAGCCTGGATGAACTCGCGCACCGAAGAAGGACTGGAATCTCCGGACTCGCCAGGGCGGTCGATCATTTTCGTCAAACATGGCTTGCACTCGGGCGCGCACCAGTCCGTACGGTCGTGGCATGGGTGCTGACTGGCTGGCCGACGCTGTCGTATACGAGATCTATCCTCAGTCTTTTGCGGACTCCGACGGTGACGGCGTGGGTGACCTGCGCGGAGTGATCAACCATCTCGACCACGTGGCGTCCCTCGGCGTCGATGTGATCTGGTTCAACCCCTGCTTCGCGTCACCGTTCGTTGATGCGGGCTACGACGTGTCGGACTACCGTGCGATTGCACCGCGCTACGGCACCAACGACGACATGGTTGAGCTGGTGCACCGGGCGCGCGAGCGCGGCATCCGCGTGCTGCTCGACCTTGTCGCAGGACACACCAGCATCAAGCACGCCTGGTTCCAGGCAGAGCTGGCAGCTGACGGACCTGCCCCTGAGGGCGATCGCTACGTCTGGCGCACCGACCCGCCCTCGCGCGTCTGGGACGCCTCCACACCCGGAATCCCAGCGTGGGTACCGTCGCCCGGCCCGCGCCCGGGGTGGTACTTGAAGAACTTCTACGACGAGCAACCAGCGCTCAACTTCGGCTGGAGCGACCTGCCCGCCGACGAGCCCTGGCGCGATGCACCGGACGCCGCGGGACCACGCCGCAACCGCCAGGCGCTGATGGACATCATCGGCTACTGGCTCGACCGCGGTGTCGCCGGCTTCCGCGTCGACATGGCCTTCTCCCTGGTCAAGGACCACGACCTCGAGCGGGGCATCAACGCTTCGACGGAGGTGTGGCGCGAGATCAGGGAGTGGCTCGACGTCGCACACCCCGAGGCGGCACTGGTGCCCGAGGGCCTCGAGCCGCGGATCGGTCGGCCGCTCGTCTTCGATGCGGACTTCATGCTGGTCATCAACGAGCCGCACGCCAGCCTTTTCGACGACCACGACGCCGGACGACTTCCCTGGCACGAGCCGCACCGACCCTTTTTCCACGCCGACGGCGAAGGCAGCACTGAGACATTCCTGGCCGCGTGGGAGCAGGCCCGCGAGGTCGATGCGAGAAGGCCTGTCCTGCTGGCCACGGCGGACCATGACTTCAACCGGCTGCGGAGCGCCTCGCGGACTCCCGAACAGCTCGGCGTTGCCCTCACGTTCCTGTTGACCTGGGGCAGTGTGCCGAGCCTCTACTACGGCGACGAAATCGGAATGCGCTACGTGGCCGGGCTTCCAGGAGTGGAGGGAGCCGTCTGCCACCCGGACTACAACCGGGCTGGCTGCCGCACCCCGATGCAGTGGGGCGACGGCCCCAGCGCCGGTTTCTCGACCGCCCCCCCGCAGGACCTCTACCTGCCGCTCGACCCCGCCGCCGACCGCCCGACCGTCGCCGCCCAAGAGCACGACCCCGACTCCACGATGTCGCTGGTCCGCTCGTTGCTCGCTCTGCGTCGCCTCACACCGGCGCTGGGCGGCCGTGCCTCCACCCGCGTCGTGCACCGCAGCTACCCCTTCGCCTACGTGCGTGCGGAGAGTCACCTCGTCGTGGTCAATCCCCGACGCGAGCCGGCAAGGTTCGACGCAGCCGAGACAGCCGGGGCCACGCTCGTGTGGGGCACGGGCGTCTCGGTCGACGACGCTGGCCTTGCTGTCACTGGGTTCGGGTATGGCGTGCTCGTCCTGGACAACTGAGTAGCGCGAGCTTCGCCAAGAGCCCGTACGTCGGAGCCGGTGGCCTCGAACGCACGCAGCCCGTGCTGTTCCAGTACTCCCGTGCTGCGAAAGAACTCCGGAAGTTCTGTCAGGAAGTCTCGGGGAACTTCACGCCCGTGTTGGCGTGGCAGCGGTAGCCGAAGGGGTTCTTGGCGAGGTACTGCTGGTGTGCGTCCTCGGCATAGAAGTACGGCGTCTCGCTCGCCGGGCGGATCTCGGTGGTGATCTCGCCGAGCCGGCGGCGCGCCAGCTCGTCGCCGTACACCTGGGTCAGCTCGCGTGCGGTCTGCTCCTGCTCGGGCGTGGTGAAGTAGATGGCGGAGCGGTATTGAGTGCCGACGTCGTTGCCCTGGCGCATGCCCTGGGTCGGGTCGTGGATCTCGAAGAACTTCTTGAGCAGGTCGGCGTAGGAGACCACCTGCGGGTCGAAGACCACGCGGATCGCCTCGGTGTGGCCGGTGCGGCCGCTGCAGACCTCGTCGTAGGTCGGGTTGGGCGTGGTGCCGCCGGCGTAGCCGACGGAGGTCGACCAGACGCCCGGCAGCTGCCAGTAGATCTCCTCGGCCCCCCAGAAGCAGCCGAGGCCGAGGATCGCGACCTCGTGGCCCGCGGGCGCGTCGGGCGTGATCACCGGGGCGTCGAGGACCACGTGGTCGCCGAGGCTCCAGATCGACTCGGTGCGGCCGGGCAGGGCCTGGTCGGGCGTGGGGAGAGTGGTGGGCTTGCCGACTCCGAACATGTGCCCATTCTCCCCGGCCGGACAAGTCCACGGGGAGGCCTACGTGGTCTAGACGTCGTAGGACCACCGATGCGCTCAGCGGGACGAGGGAGAAGTGTCGGGACTCAGGAAATGCTCACTCGTCGAAAGGGAAATCATGTCGTCACGTCGATCGATTCGACAGCTCGTCGTTGTCGTCCTCCTGGGGGTGCTCGTCGGGGGAGGTCTGATGGCCGTCACCCCCGCAGGAGCCGAGGTCAGCAGCGCGGTGGCCACCAACTGGAAGAAGATCTGGAAGAAGAACCTCAAGCCGCTCGCGGCCAAGAACTTCTACACGAAGAAGCAGAGCAAGTCGAGGTTCCAGCCCAAGGGCTCCTACGAGACGGCTGGGTCGGGCTACACCAAGGCGGAGACGGACGCGAAGTACGAAGCCGCCGGCTCGGGCTACACCAAGGCCGACTCCGACGCGAAGTACGCGCCCTTCCCGGGCGTGATCCGCGGGTCGTGGTCGCTGATGGACGGTGGATACTCCGGCGCATACGTCAGCACGGACATCAACTGGGGCTACAACTTCCCGGCCGCACTGGTTCCTCACTACATCGCGTCCGGGGCCGTGCCTCCCGCAGGCTGCTCCGGCACCGTGGCGGCGCCGATCGCCAGCCCCGGTCACCTCTGCGTCTTCGAGTTCGGCAAGAACGGCATCGGTACGGTCGAGATCCGCAACGTGTCCAACCTCTCCGGCGCGACCTCTCCGTTCGGGGCGAACCTGTTCTCCACGACCACAAGTGCGGCGCCCGCCTACGCCTACGGGTCATGGGCTGCACGAGGGACCGGACTCGCGGTCGTTGCCCGCGTCGCGCCCAAGCCGAGCGCCCCGAGCGGGTCCACCGACCCGGGCAACTGACCCGCAGCGAAACCGCATCAGCACACTGCGCATCGGAGCGGCCGCCACCCGGGGGTGTGGCGGCCGATCCGTGCATTCCAGCGGTGCGTCCTGAGTGGTCTAGACGTCGTAGTACCACCGATGTGCTCGGGCTCCGGCCGGAGGACTGTCGTGGGACAGGGATTGTTCATTCGTCGAAAGGGAACTCATGTCTTCACGTCGATCGGTACGCCAGCTCGTCGTTGCCGTCCTCCTGGGGGTGCTCGTCGGGGGAGGCCTGATGGCCGTCACGCCGGCTGGTGCCGAGGTCAGCAGCGCGGTGGCCACCAATTGGAAGAAGATCTGGAAGAAGAACCTCAAGCCGCTCGCGGCCAAGAACTTCTACACGAAGAAGCAGAGCAAGTCGAGGTTCGCCGGCAGGGCCGAGTCCGCCGCCGCTGCGGCAGCCGCGCAGTCCGCCGCCACGAGCGCGGCCAACTCCGCCACCGACTCCAAGCTCGGCAACTTCTACACCAAGGCACAGGGCGACGCGAAGTACGCGCCCACTCCGTCCGTCATCCGGGGCACGTACGACATCCTGGGTTACTCGAGCGCGGCCGATCAGGAGTTGGCGGACAACATCCCGTTCGGCTGGACGCTGCCGTCGGCACCCACGCCGCACTACATCAACGAGGGTGCCGCTGTGCCGGCTGGCTGCTCGGGTTCGGCCGCCGCGCCCAACGCCGACCCTGGTCATCTGTGCATCTTCGAGGCGCAGAACAACCTGGCGAACCTGCGGCGCGTGATCAGCGCCACCGGCAACTACGGCCAGACCTCGCCCTTCGGAGTCGGCGTGACCGTGACGACCACCGCTGCGGGCAACGTCTACGTCTACGGCAGCTGGGCAGTACGACCGGGAACGCCGATCACCGCGCAGGGTCGGGTGGCCCCCTCAAGGGCTGTGCCCGGTTCGGTGGCCGGGGACTGACCACCTGATCTGTCACGGGGAACGACCGCCACCCGGGGGGTGTGGCTGTCGTTCCCCGTGGGTCTACGCTCGTCGGGTGACCCAGGAACACGTCAACAAGGCCGGGTTCGAGACGCGTGCGATCCACGCCGGCTACGAGCCCGACGCGATGACCGGGGCGGTCAACCCGCCCATCTACGCCAGCAGCACCTACAAGCAGGACGGTGTCGGGGGACTGCGTGGCGGCTACGAGTACAGCCGCTCGGCCAACCCCACGCGGACGGCGCTCGAGGGCGCCCTCGCCGCCGTCGAGGACGGCGAGAAGGGGTTCGCCTTCGCGTCCGGACTGGCCGCCGAGGACGCGGTGATCCGTGCACTGACCCGGCCCGGCGCCCACGTCGTCATCCCCGACGACGCCTACGGCGGCACCTTCCGGCTCTTCGACAAGGTCGCGAGGGTCTGGGGCCTCGACCACAGTCCGGCTCCCGTGGCCGACGTCGACGCGGTCGCGGCGGCCATCGAGCCCGGGCGCACCATGCTGGTCTGGGTCGAGACGCCCACCAACCCGATGCTCACCATCGGCGACATCGAGGCGCTCGCCACCGTCGCCCACGACGCCGGCGCGCTGCTGGTCGTCGACAACACCTTCGCCTCGCCCTACCTCCAGCAGCCGCTGACCCTCGGCGCCGACGTGGTGCTGCACTCGACGACCAAGTACGTCGGCGGGCACAGCGACGTCGTCGGCGGGGCCGTGGTCGTGCGTGACCTGGACCTGGCCGACAAGATCGGGTTCCACCAGAACGCCATGGGTGCCGTCGCAGGTCCCTTCGACGCCTTCCTGACGCACCGCGGCCTCAAGACGTTGGGTGTGCGGATGGATCGCCACTGCGACAACGCGGAGAAGATCGTGGACTTCCTCGACGGCGACCCCCGGGTCACCGAGGTGATCTACCCCGGTCTTGCGTCGCACCCCGGCCACGACGTCGCCGCGCGCCAGATGAGGCGCTTCGGCGGGATGATCAGCTTCCGCGTCGCGGGTGGCATCGAGCAGGCCCTCGCGGTCTGTGAGCGCGCGGACGTCTTCACCCTCGGTGAGTCGCTCGGCGGCGTCGAGTCACTCATCGAGCACCCGGGCCGGATGACCCACGCCAGCGTGGCGGGCACCGACCTTGAGGTGCCCGCGGACCTGATCCGGCTCAGCGTCGGGATCGAGAGCGTCGAGGACCTGGTCGCGGATCTCGACCGAGCCCTGGGCTGAGACGTGCCCGAGCCCGACATCCGTTTCTCGCTGGCCAACGAGCGCACCTTCCTGGCCTACGAGCGCACCGCGGTGGGCCTCGTCGCCGCAGCCCTGGCGGTCTTCCACCTCCTCGAGCGGTCCTGGCCGCAGCGCACCCTGGGCGTGCTGCTCCTCGGCTCTGCCGTGGTGGCCGCCGCAGGAGGTTGGTTGCGGTTCCGGCAGGCCGAGCTCGCCATCCGCGACGGCCGTGACCTGCCCGCCGGGACCACCGTCCACGTCCTCGCTCTGGCCATCCTGGTCGTGATCGTGGCAGCTGGGCTGTCGGTGGTGGCGTGAGCACGGTGGTCTGCGTCGACTTCGGCTCCACGTTCACCAAGGCGGCGCTCGTCGACCTCGACACCGGCGCCCTGATCGCCACGGCGAGCCACGCCACGACGCTGCCGAGCGTCGAGGGTGTGGGTGACGTCCTCGACGGGTACGACGCCTGCGTGGCCGCGCTGGCCGAGCAGGACCCGCGCGCCTCGGGCGCCGACGTGCTCGCCTGCTCCAGCGCCGGCGGCGGCCTGCGGGTCGCGGTCGTCGGCAACGAGGAGCTCGTCACCGCCGAGGCCGGCCGCCGCGTCGCGCTGTCCAGCGGAGGCAAGGTCGTGCTCGTGCTGTCCGGTGGCCTCGATGCCGCCAAGCTGGCCGACCTGCGCGCGGCCGAGCCCGACGTCGTGCTCCTCGTCGGGGGGACCGACGGAGGCAACGCCGAGGTCCTCGAGGGCGACGCCGTCTTCCTGGCCGGCACCCCCTGGCCCGGGCCGGTCGTGGTCGCGGGCAACATCGAGTCGCAGTCGCTGGTCGCGGCCCGCTTCGAGGAGTCGCGGACCCCCTACGTCCTGGCCGACAACGTCGTCCCCAGGATCGGCGTCCTGGCGCCGGACAGCGCCCGGCGCGCGATCCGCGAGATCTTCCTGAGCCACGTCATCGGCGGCAAGCACCTCAGCAGCCGCACCGACGCCCGCGGCCGAGCCTTCACCGAGCTGGTGCGCGGGGCCACGCCCGACGTGGTGCTGACGGGCGTCGAGCTGCTCGCCCGCGGTCTCGACGACCAGCACCCCGGTGCCGGTGACGTGGTCGTCGTGGACGTGGGCGGCGCCACCACCGACGTGCACAGCGTGGTCGAGCTCGACCCCGAAGACAGTGGCTTGGCCCGTGAGGTGGTCGCCACGACACCGCTCACCCGGACCGTCGAAGGGGATCTCGGCATGCGCTGGTCGGCGATCTCGACGGTCGAGGCGGCCGGTCGGGAGGATCTCGCCGACGCCGCCGCGCGGCGACGCGCCCACCCCGCCCTCCTCCCCGACTCCGACGCCGAGCGCGAGGCCGACCTCGAGATCGCCGCCGCCGCCGTACGCATCGCCCTCGAGCGCCACGCCGGTCGCAGCAAGGTCGTGGTCGGTCCTGACGGCCGAGTCGTCGAGCGCAGCGGCAAGGACCTGCGTGAGGTCGACCTGCTCGTGGGGTCGGGCGGCGTGCTGCGCCACGGCGGGCACGATGCCCTACGACGCGTGCTGATGCCCGCGACCGGCGACGCCTTCGAGGGTGGCTGGCAGCTGCCCCGCGACCCGGTCGTGGTCGTCGACCGCGACTACGTCCTGGCCGCCGCCGGGCTGCTGGCCGAGGAACACCCCGCCGCGGCGCACCGGCTGGTGTCCCGGCTGCGGGTGGGTACTGAGTAGCGTGAGCGAGATGAGCCAGACCCAGGCACCGGACCCCGATGACGAGTCGGGTCGCCGGACCGACCGTGTCGTGCAGCAGTGGGCGCAGCTGCGCGCCGAGCTGCGCGCCGAGCGGCGTGCCGAGCCGGCCTTCAGCACCGGCCCGTCCAACTTCACCCGGGCCCAGGTGCCGTGGGGGCTCGATCTCGCCGCCGCCTGGGCGTGGCGCCTGGTCGTGATCATCGTCGCGATGCTGGGGCTGCTGTGGACGCTGCGCTTCTTCGCGGTCATCACCCTTCCGCTGGCGGTGTCGTTGCTGGTCGCCGCCCTGGCGATCCCCGTGGTGCACGCACTTCGCCGCATCGGCCTTCCCCGCGGACCGGCCACCGGGGTCGTGATGATCCTGGGCATCGGCACCGTCGCGCTGCTGCTGACCTTCGTGGGTCAGCAGGTGGCGCAGGGAGCCAGCGACCTGGCCAACTCCGTCGTGACCGGCCTCGACCAGATCCGCGAGTGGTTGCGCTCGGGACCGCTCAACGTGTCCGACTCCCAGCTCGACGGCTACATCAAGGAGCTCCAGGGAGCCGTCACCGACAGCACCGGTGCCAACGGTGTCGTCACCCGCGTGACCGAGGTCGGCACCGCGGTCGGGCACGTCCTGGCGGGCTTCTTCATCGTGCTCTTCTCCACCTACTTCTTCCTCGCCGACGGGGACCGCATCTGGGCCTGGCTGGTGCGTCTCGCACCGCGGGCCGCGCGGGAACGAGTCGACGCATCCGGACGCGTCGCCTGGGTCTCGTTGACCCAGTTCGTCCGCGCCACCGTCCTGGTCGCGCTGGCCGACGCGGTCGGCATCATGGTCGTCGCCGCCGTGCTCGGGGTGCCGTTCGTGGTGGCCATCGGTGTGCTGGTCTTCCTCGGCGCCTTCGTGCCGATGATCGGCGCCACCGTCGCCGGCACCGTCGCGATCCTGGTCGCCCTCGTCGACCAAGGACCGTGGACGGCCCTGCTCATGCTCGGCGGCGTCATCCTGGTCCAGCAGATCGAGGGCCACATCCTGCAGCCCTTCCTCATGGGGCGCTTCGTCTCGCTCCACCCGCTCGGGGTGATCGTCGCGATCGGCTGCGGCGTCCTCGTCGCGGGCATCGCTGGCGCGCTGATCGCCGTACCCCTGGCTGCCGCCGGCAACGCGGTCGCCCAGCACCTCGCCACCTACACCGACATCGGGCGGGACGATCCCCACGACGCCAACGGGGTGGCCCCGGCAGACGACGCCCCGTCGCCTGTCCCCGTGCCCGAGGACGACGGTCCGCTCGCCGGGCCGGACGCACCCGAGGACGAGGAGGACGGGTCATGACCGCGCAGGTGACCCTGTCCGACATCGAGACCGCGCGCGAGCTGCTCGCCGACGTCACTGTCACGACGCCGATGGAGGAGTCGCGCTGGCTGTCCGCGCTGGTCGGCGGCCAGGTGTCGCTGAAGTGCGAGAACCTCCAGCGCACCGGCTCCTTCAAGTCACGCGGCGCCTATGTCCGCATCTCCCGGCTCTCCGCCGACGAGCGCGCTCACGGCGTGGTCGCGGCCTCCGCCGGCAATCACGCCCAGGGGGTGGCCCTCGCGGCGACGACGCTGGGGATCGCCTCGACCGTCTTCATGCCCGAGGGGGCGCCGATCCCCAAGGAGAAGGCCACCCGCGGCTACGGCGCCGACGTGGTCTTCCACGGCCGCTACCTCGAGGACGCGATGGTCGCGGCCCGGGCGTTCGCCGAGGAGACGGGGGCCGTGCTGATCCACCCCTTCGACCACGTCGACATCGTTGCGGGTCAGGGGACGCTGGGCCTGGAGGTCCTCGAGCAGGCTCCCGACGTACGCACCGTGCTGGTGCCCACCGGTGGCGGCGGACTGCTGGCCGGGGTGGCGATCGCGATCAAGGCGCTGCGCCCCGACGTACGCGTGGTGGGGGTGCAGGCGGAGGGCGCCGCGGCCTACCCCGGCTCGCTCGCGGCGGGGGAGCCGGTGCCGCTGGCGTCGATGAGCACGATGGCCGACGGCATCGCGGTCGGCCGTCCCGGTGACATCACCTTCGCCGCCGTGCGCGACCACGTGGACGAGATCGTCACGGTCTCCGAGGAGTCGTTGTCGCGTGCGCTGCTGGCGCTCATCGAGCGGGCCAAGCAGGTCGTCGAGCCGGCGGGCGCCGCCGCGGTCGCCGCGTTGCTGGACAACCCGCGCGGCTTCGAGACCCCCGCCGTCGCCGTGCTCTCCGGCGGCAACATCGACCCGCTGCTGCTGAGCAAGGTGATCCGGCACGGTCTGGCCGCCGCCGGTCGCTACCTCTACCTCCGCGTCTGCATCCCCGACCTGCCCGGCGGACTCGCCTCGCTGTTGGCCGAGGTCGGCGCCGAGGGCGCCAACGTGCTCGAGGTCGCCCACGAGCGGATCTCCCCCTCGCTGACCCTCAACGAGGTGGAGGTGCGGATCCAGCTCGAGACGCGCGGCGAGGCCCACGCCGATCACCTGAAGTCCCGGCTGCGCGAGCGCGGCTACCGCCTCGCCGACTGAGCGGCGTAGCCGATCGGCACGCCGACGAGCGGTGTGCGAGGGGCTCAGGCCCGGTAGGGCTCCGCGTCGACGATCACGACGGTGAGGTCCTTGCCGTTGGGCGTGGTGTAGCTGACCGTGTCGCCCTTGGTGCGGCCGTTGATCGCGGCGCCCATCGCCGACTGGGGCGAGTAGACGTCGAGGTCGTCGCCCTCGATGAGGTTCTCGCGCGCGCCCATGAGGAACTTCTCGGTGTCGCCGTCCCCGAAGTCGACCGTGACGACCATGCCGGGCTCGACGACGCCGTCGTTGGCGGGCGTCTCGCCGACCTCCGCGCGACGGAGCATGTCCTCGAGCTGGCGGATGCGGCCCTCCTGCTTGCCCTGGTCGTCCTTGGCAGCGTGGTAGCCGCTGTTCTCCTTGAGGTCGCCCTCGTCACGAGCCGCGGCGATCTTCTCGATGATCTCCTGGCGTCGGGGGCCCTTGAGGTCGTCGAGCTCGGCCTGCAGCTTGTCGTAGGCCTCCTGGGTCAGCCAGACGGTGCCCTGGTCGGTCATGTCGGTACTCCTGATCGCGTGGTGCTGGATGCCGGCGCGCTGGGGGTGTGCCTCAGCGCGACCGCATCTGGTCGGTGGATCCTTCTCTTCCGTCCAGTCGTAGTCAGCGCGGCAGCAGACGTGGGCCAGCGCTGCCGGACGGGCAGGACAACAGGCTAGCAAGCCCCGCTGAAAAGCGCAGGTCGTCCGCCCGGCGGTCGCCTCACCGGGGACGCGGCTGGCCGGGGGCGGTGCACCCGAGCTTCTCGACGGTCGTGGCGCGCCGCTCCGTGCGGATGACGACCTCGTTGACGCCCGCGACGGGTGTGAACGCCAGCTCGCCGACGGGGCTGTGGTCCTCGGCGAAGGCTCGCAGCCGGCAGGTGGCCTCGACCCCGTCGTCGAGCGTGACGTCGAGCCGGGCCTTCGTCTCGTGGTCGCTGGTGACCTCGAAGGTCACCAGCGCGGAGGATGCCTCCGGTGTGCCGTGGAAGAACGCGACCCAGCCCAGCCAGGTGAGTCCGACCACGGACAGCGTGACCGCGAGCCCGATGGTCACCGGTCGTCGCCACCGCGAGGGCGCGCCGTAGCGGTGGGTGAGGTCGGTGGTCACGTCGCCGAGCCTAAGCGGCTGCTCCTAGACTCAGGCACATGGCCCGATCAGAACGCCCCCGCGCCGGGCTTCGACTGATGCACGTGCACGCCCACCCCGACGACGAGTCGAGCAAGGGCGCCGCGTCGACCGCGAAGTATGTCTCCGAGGGGGTCGACGTCCACGTCGCCACCTGCACGGGCGGGGAGCGAGGCTCGGTCCTCAACGCCAAGATGGACCGCCCCGAGGTCTGGGAGAACATCTCCGAGATCCGGCGCGAGGAGATGCACCGGGCCCGCGACATCCTCGGCATCCGGCAGGACTGGCTCGGCTTCGTCGACTCCGGCTGGCCCGAGGGGGACCCCAAGCCGCCGCTTCCCGAGGGCTGCTTCGCCCTCGTCCCGCTCGAGGAGGCGACCGAGCGTCTCGTGCGGCTGATCCGCGACTTCCGGCCGCACGTCCTGACGACGTACGACGAGCGCGGGGGCTATCCGCACCCCGACCACGTCCGCTGCCACGAGGTCTCGGTCGCCGCCTACCACGCCGCCGGCGACCCCGAGCGGTTCCCCGACGCCGGGGAGCCGTGGCAGCCGTTGAAGCTCTACTACCACCACGGCTGGAGCTGGGCGAAGACCAACGCCCTGCACGAGGCGATGCTCGCCCACGACCTCGAGTCGCCCTATGCCGAGCGCCTCGAGAAGTGGGACCGCGAGCCCGACTGGGACGACCGCATCACCACGCGGGTGCCGTGCGGCGACTTCTTCGGGGTCCGCGACCAGGCGCTGCTCGCCCACGCGACGCAGATCGACCCGGACGGGTTCTGGTTCTCGATCCCGCGTGAGATCCAGCAGAAGACCTGGCCGACCGAGGACTACGAGCTCGTCCACTCCCACGTGGAGAGCACCCGCCCGGAGGACGACCTGTTCACCGGCATCCCGACGCCCGCGCCCTGACGCTGACCTGCGACAATGGGTGCATGCTCGACCTGCTGATCATCCTGGTGGATGACCCGACGCCCCAGGACAACGACGTCGTGGCCGGACCGCTCGGCTTCGCGGTGTGGATCTTCATGATCCTCGCCGTGGTCGTGATCGGCTTCAGCCTGGTCAAGCAGCTGCGCAAGGCCCAGGCGGCCAAGGACGCCGGCGTCTACGGCGACGAGCCGGTCGACCCGTCCGCCCCGGCGACGACGGACGCCGACGCCGACGAGCGCTAGGCGCGGACCACTCGCACCAGGCAGTCCCAGGACGTACGCCGTTCCTGCCCGCCGTGCTCGTCCGAGCTGCTGACCTCCCGGGCGACGCGTTCGGCGCGGAGCACGTCGACCTCGATCCCCTCGAGGTCGGCCAGCACGTCGTCGGCCGTCATCAGCACTGCCGGGTCCTGGGGGCCGCCGGTGCCCTCGGCGAGGTTGGTCGTGTCGTGTGCGACCAGCAGCAGCGTGCCGCCGGGGCGCAACATCCGGGCCGCCCCGCGCACCGCGCGGCGCCGGTCGTCGGCGGGCACCTGGACGTAGGCCATCACGACGAGGTCGACCGGCTGCGGCGGCTGCCAGGTCGTCGCGTCCGCGCACACCCAGGTCACGTCCCCCTGGAGCGAGGTGGCCTCGGCCAGCCGGGCCCCCTTGTCGAGGGCCACCTGCGAGAAGTCGACCGCCGTCGCGGACCAGCCGCGGGAGGCCAGCCAGATCGCGTTGCGACCCTCACCTGCGGCGAGGTCGACCGCGGTGCCGGGTGGCAGGTCGGCGAGCTCGGCGGCGACGAACTGGTTGGGCTCGCGCGACCAGACGAGCTCGCTGGCGGCGTACCTCTGGTCCCATGCCTCGGCGTCCATGCCTCGACCCTAGGCCCGGTGGGGGTATTGCCGCCGCCGCAGGTTCACGACGAGACCCGGCGCCCGGTCCACCACAGGCCCAGCGCGGCCAGGAGACACCCCGGCCCGACGAGCCACACCCAGAGCGGGCGCCCTCCGATCTCGGCCCCTGGCGCCGCGGAGGACCCGTTCCGGCCGGCCGCCGACACCGGCTCGGAGGCTGGGGACGACGACTCCGAGGGCTCCGGTGATCCTGCGTCCGAGGGCCGACCCACGGCGAACTCCACGCGCCCGGTGACGGGATGCCCGTCGACGGACACGGCCTTGACCGCCATGACGTAGGTGCCCTCGAGGGCCGCCGTGCCCGGGGCCAGGCGCTGGCGGACCTCGGTCCCGCGGACCTCGGGGTCGCCCACGGTGGCGGACGCGCCGTCCGGCCCCGTCACCACGACGTACGCCGTGGCGTCCATGTCGTCGCTGAACTCGAAGACGACCTCACCGGGCAGCGCATCGAGGACGGCTCCCTGCTCGGGGGTGGAGCCGACCAGGCTCGCGTGGGCGAACGCCGGCGTGCCGCCTCCCACGCCGAGCCCGAGCAGCACGAGCGCGAGGGCCGCAAGGCCGCGCACGAGGTTTCTCGCGCCGACCCTCACGTCAACAACCCCTCTCCGACGAACTCGCCCTCGGCGGCTCCGGGCGGCACCGCATAGATCGCGGAGCCGATCGTGGTCACCCACTCGTTGAGCCGGTCGGACTGGGCCAGGCGCCGCTGGACCGGCACGAACTGCGCGGCCACGTCGGCGGCGAAGCACACGAACACCAGGCCGCTGTCCTCCCCCGTGGGCTGCGAGGCATCGGGCACCGTGTAGTTGTATCCCCGGCGCACGATCCGCTGGCCGGGGTCGGTGCTGCGCGCCAGCGCGACGTGGCTGGCCGGGTCGATGACGGGGAGGCCATCGGCGTCGACGGCCTCCAGGTCCGGGACGTCGTCCTCGCTGGTGCCGGTCAACGGCGCCCCGGTGTCGAGCCGTCGTCCCACGGCCGCCTCGCGGCCGGCACGATCCACCTTGTCCCAGGTCTCCATCTCGGACCGGATCCGCCGCACCACCATGAAGGTGCCTCCGGTGAAGCCGGCCTCGGACGACCAGGTCAGGGCGTCGAAGTCCGGATCGGCCTCGACCGGGTTGGACGTGCCGTCGACCTGGCCCATCACGTTGCGCATGGTCGTGCCGTCGGGCACGGTTCCCTGCGCGTAGCGGTAGCCGTCCTGCACCCAGCGCATGCGCGCGTAGGCACGACTGTCCTTGAGGATCATCCGTCGGGCGTGGGTGACCGTGAGCGGGTCGTCGGCACAGATCTGCACGGCGACGTCGGTCTGTCCCCAGGCCTCGTCGAGCTCGTCGGTGGCGAAGTCGGGGAGGTCCTCGACCTGACCGGGGCGACCGGCGAGGACCTCACGCATGACGCGGGGGCCGAAGCCGAAGGTGACAGTGAGGCTGGCGGGGCGGCCGGCGAGCTCCGGCTCGGTGTCGGCCAGGGCGGGCAGGCCCCGGGTGAGGCGGGCCGCGTCGTCGCTGAGGAGTCTCATGAGGCGGGTCAGTCCCTCGCGCCCGACACCTGGTGCGAGGTCGAGCCCGAGGAGGGCCAGGTGGGACTGCGGCGGGGTCGCGACGCCCGACTGGCGCGGCCCGTGGAAGGACACGGTGCGTCCCCCGAGGGGCGGAGCGGCCTCGCCGGACGTGCCGGTCGCCGTGCCCCCGGTCGGCGGCGCCGGGTCGGTGTCGGGGAGGGCAGCCGCCGCGGCGGTCCACCCGGCGCCGATGCCCCCGAGGGCAGCGGCGCCGGAGTGGAGCACGTGGCGGCGACCCCATCGGCGTGGGGTCGGCGTCATCAGTTGTCCCCGGAGTCCTCGTCCATGTCCATCCCGGAGTCCTCGCCGTCCTGGTAGTTCTCGTCGGCGCCGGTGAACTCCTTGACGGTGGCCTCCACGTCGGTGGTGCTGCCGTCGGCGAGGGTCAGCGTCAAGGTGACGGTCTCGCCCGGCTCGAGGGGCCTGGTGACCCCCATCATCATGATGTGGTCGCCACCGGGGGCCAGCTCGTGGTCGCCGCCTGCGGGCACCTCGAAGCCGCCCTCCCTGGGTTGCATGGCCATCGAGCCATCGTCGTTCTGCACCGTCTCGTGCAGCTCGACCATGTCGCTGACGTCGGCGGTGGCGGACATGACGACGACATCGGTGTCACCGGAGTTGACCATCGTGCCGAAGGCCGCGGTCATGCCGTCGTCGACGGCCTTGACCCACGGGTCGGTGATCGTCAGGCCGTCGGCCTCGGCCGCGTCGGTCACGCTTGACGTGCTGTCGGAAGTGTCGGACGAGGTGTCGGACGCGGTGTCGGGCGCGGTGTCGGAGCCGCACGAGGTCAGCGCCAAGGACAGGCCCAGGGAGCCGATGACGGCTCCCAGACGAATCCCGCGGGTGATCGATCGGGTGGTGCGCATGATGGTTCCTTCTGGTTCGTGGCGGGTCGGCGTACGACCGCAGCCGGGTACGACGACTGGTGCGACCGGCCGGTGGGCGCGAGCGCATGAGAGCCACCCGGGGGATCCAGAGGGATCGCGCGGGCGGGTCAGGCAGCCGTCAGGGGTGGCCCGCGACGCGTGTGCGGGCGGGCCTGCCAGAGGGAGACGAGGACCGCGTGGTCCGAGGAGTCGACGAACGACCGGACGTGGGCCGGACGCGGAGCGACGGCGATGGATCGGTGGACGAGGGCGGGAACGCGCCCGCGGCCGAGGGAGATCAAGGTCCACAGGGCCCGTTCCCCGCCTGCGAGCCACCAACCGACGAGGGCGGCGGCCGCGAGGTGCGCCGCGGCCATGGGCAGGTGGACCCCGAGGTCAGCGACGAGGTGCTGCCACAGGGCGGCGGGTGTCGTGATCGTGGGCATCCCGGCGCCGGGTGCCCCCTGGAGGGACGGCAGGGCCGTGGACTGGGCGTGAGCCGTGTGGCCGGCAGTGTGCCCGGTCGCGAGAGTGAGGACGACGTGCACGACGAGCTGGCCGCCCACGAGCATCGCGACGAGTCGCCGCGTCGAGGCCGGGCCGAGAAGGAGCGGGACCGAGAGCACGACCATGGCCAGGGTGAGGAACCCCAGCGTGACCGGGCTGGGCAGGAGCCCGTCCGCGCTCACGTGACCGGCCACCCCAGTGGCAGTGGCGATCGATCCGACGACGAACGCGCGGGGCCACAGCGCCGTCGATTGCGATCGTGCGTCCACCAGCAGATGGTCTCACGATCGAGGCGGATCGACCGCCACCGCCCGCAGCACCCGGGCCTCTTCCGGGGCCATCACCGGCAGGGGGACACCGGCCGCGGCGAGCACCTGCGCGTTGAGCACTGCACCGGATGCCGACCAGCGGCCCGACAGGTCCGCGCCGCCGGTGGGTGGCAGCTCCTCGGAGAGCCGGTAGGTGCGCGCAGGGTCGAGGCCGGTCAGGCGCAGGGGAGCGGGGTGCTGGGTCGCGGTGGCCGCGACGGTGGCCACGACGTACCACGCCTGCGAGCGGTCGGCGGCGACGACGCCGGTGACCAGCACGGCCGGGTCCGGGTGGTCGGGGTGCACGAGGGTCCCGGTGCCGATGAGGGGCCGCGCCTGCTTGTGCAGGTCGATCCACGACCGCAGCTCGGCGAGACCGGCCGCGTCGAGGCCCGTCAGGTCCCACTCGATGCCGAAGGAGTGGAGGAGCGCGGCCGCCGCGCGGTAGCGCAGCGGGTGGGTGCGGCCCGTGGTGTGCGAGGTCGGGCCGCCGACGTGCGAACCGATCAGCTCCGGGGGCACCAGCAGCGACGTCCAGCGTTGGAGGTGCTGGCGCTCGAGGGGGTCGATGGTGTCGCTGGGCCAGATCCGGTCGGTGCGGGTCAGCACCGCGGCGTCGACGCGGCCACCGCCGGAGGCGCACGACTCGATCTCCAGGTGGGGATGGGCCGCGCGGAGCTCGTCCAGGAGCCGGTAGACCGCCAGGGTCTGGCCGTGCACCGCCGGGCGGCCACCGTGGGTGACGTCGGTCAGGTCGCGGTTGTGGTCCCACTTGAGATAGGTGACGTCCAGGTCATCGAGCAACGCCAGGAGAGCGTCGCGCACCTCGGCGTAGGCACCGTCGTCCTGCAGGTCGAGCACCTGCTGCTGCCGCCACTGCGGCGGCATGCTCGTGCGCCCGCGCAGGATCCGCTCGGGATGTGCACGCGCGACGTCGGAGTCGAGGTTGACCATCTCCGGCTCGACCCAGAGTCCGAACTCCAGGCCGCGCCCGGTGACGTGGTCGACCAGCGGGCCCAGCCCCTCCGGCCAGACGGTCGGGTCGACCGTCCAGTCCCCGAGCCCGGCGGTGTCGTCGCGCCGGCCGCGGAACCACCCGTCGTCGAGGACGAAGCGCTCCACCCCGACTGACGCGGCCACGTCGGCGAGCTCGGCGAGCCGCTCGAGCGACTGGTCGAAGTAGACCGCCTCCCACGTGTTGGCGACGACGGGACGCTCGGTGCGCGCCCGGGGGGTCACCGCGCGCAGGTGGGCGTGGAAGCGGTGGCTCAGCGGGTCGAGCCCTGACGGAGACCACGACCCGAGCAGCCAGGGGGAGTGGTAGGTCTCGCCCGGGGCGAGCATCACCTCGCCGGGGGCGAGCAGCTCGCCGCCGCCGAGCAGGCAGTCGCCCTCGGGCGTGCGCTCGGCGTACGTCGTGTGGTTGCCGCTCCAGGCCGTGTGCACGGCCCAGGCCTCCCCGGTGCCGAAGGTGAAGCCGGGGGTGCCCGAGACCATGAGGAGGGTGGCGTCGTGGCCGGTGCGGCCGTGGCGGGCGTCGCGGCGGTGCGTGCCCTGGACCCACGGGTGCCGCTGGGGTGAGCGCTCCTTGCACCAGCGCCCGGTGAGGTCGAGCAGCTCGGTCGCGTGCGCCCCGACCGGGAGGGCGGTGAGGACCGAGGCGAGGTGGAGGTCGCCGTTCGCCGCGTTGGTGACCGTCGTCCGGGCGTGGAGCAGGCCGCCCTCGTCGAGGGTGAGCTCGACCGCCACCTGCCAGCCGGCCTCGGCGTCGGTCGAGGTGCAGGTGAGCCCCGCGTCGTCGACGCCCACCTCCCAGTCGACCAGGCTCGGTGTCGCGGCCACGGCGCTGCCGCCGACCCGGTGGCCCTCGAGGGCCGGTGTGCCGGCGAATCCGCGCGTCGCGTCGGGAAGCAGGCCGGTCGTGCGCGGCTCGTCGTACGACGAGCGCGAGACGCCCGGCCGCCGAGCGGCGAGCAGGCCGGCCAGGGCGGCGTCGTCGAGGTCGCCGAGGGCGGCGCCCCAGTGGAGGATCGACGGGATCCCGGTGCTGTCACGTCCCACGACCAGGCTCACGCCGGCGCGGCTGAGGTGCACGACGTTCATGCGTCCTTCTCGTGGTCCATGGCCCCGTCGAGGGCGTCCTCGTCGTCGTCCACGGGATCGACGACGACCAGCTCGCCGACGTGGTCGGTCAGCGCGCCGCTGGCCTGGGCAGGGAGCCCGGAGTCGGTCACCAGCACGGCGGCCTCCGAGAGGCCCGCCATGCTGCTGAGGCCCACGACGCCCCACTTGCTCGAGTCGACGCAGACGATGAGTCGGCGCGAGCGCTCGATCATGGCGCGGTTGGTCTCCGACTCCAGCAGGTTGGGAGTGCTGAAGCCGGCCCGGACGTCCATGCCGTGCACGCCCATGAAGAACGCGTCGACGTGGAGGCTGCGCAGCGAGGACACCGCGACCGGCCCGACCAGTGCGTCCGAGGGCGTGCGGAGACCACCGGTCAGCAGCACCGAGGTCGTCGGCTCGCCCGTGCGGTGCAGGACGTCGGCCACCCAGACCGAGTTGGTCACGACGGTGAGGTCGGGGATGTGGGCCAGGTGCTCGGTCAGCGCGTGGGTCGTGGTGCCGGCCGAGACGGCGATGGCCATCCCCGGGTGCACGAGCGCGGCCGCCGCGGCGGCGATCGCCTCCTTCTCGCGACGCCGCTGCACCGACTTCGCGGCGAAGCCCGGCTCCGACGACGACGGCTCGGCCACGGCGAGGGCGCCGCCGTGGACCTTCTCCAGCAGCCCGTCGCGGTGGAGCGCGACCAGGTCGCGCCGCACGGTCATGTCGGAGACGCCCAGCAGGTCGACCAGGTCGGTCACGCGCACCGTCCCGTCGCGGCCGAGCTCGGTGAGGATCCGACTCCGGCGCTGGGCCGCCAGCATCAGGCCTCCCGTGTTGCGGTGCCGGCCGCCTCGCGAACCACAGCGACCCCGCCCGGGGGCACCACCAGGTCGCCGGCGACATCGCGCCCGGTGGCCAGGTCGACCCCGTGGGTGGCGACCGCGGCTTCCGCGTCGCCGTGGTTGATGACGAAGAGCCAACGCGCGTCGTCGCCCACCCGACGGGTCACCTCGACGAGGGACGATGCGCCCGGCAGCTGCTCGACGCCGGCCTCGGCGACGAGCCGCTCGACCAGTCGGTCGGTGCCGGTGGGGTCGAGCCGCGTCGCGACGTACCACGCGGTCCCGGACCCGACCTGTCGCCGGGTGACGGCCGGAAGTCCGGCTGCCGGTCCGTCGACGTGGGTGGCGATCGCATCGGCTCCGGCCAGCTGGAGGTCCTCGGCCCAGGTGTCGGCTGCGACGCGTGACGCGCCCAGCCCGTCGACCTGCACGCGCTGGCCCTCGAGCAGGGGGAGGAACTCGGTCGTGCGCACGCCCAGCAGCTCGCGGAACGCGCCGGGGTAGCCGCCGAGACGGATGTGGTCGTGCACGTCGACGATCCCGCTGAAATAGGTCACCACGACGGTCGCCCCCGCCTCCGCCGCGCCGGTGACCGCGGCCACCGTCTCGTCGCTGACGAGGTAGAGGGTCGGCACCAGCACCAGGCGGTAGGCCGACAGGTCGGCGCCGGGGTGGACGACGTCCACGCCGACGCCCTGTGCGGTGAGCGCGCGGTGCAGGTCCTCGGCGCGGTCGCGGTAGCGGACGTCGATGCTGGGGTGGGAGTCCAGCTCGCATCCCCACCACGCCTCGTAGTCGAAGAGGATCGCGGCCTCGTTGCGCGGCGCGCTGCCGGCGACCTCCTCGACCGCGTCCAGCAGCTGCGAGAGCTCGACGACCTCGCGCCACTGGCGGGTGTCGGTGCCGGCGTGGGGGAGCAGCCCCGAGTGGAACTTCTCCGCCCCGGCGCCCGAGGCGCGCCACTGGAAGAACAGGACCGCGTCGGCGCCGCGCGCCACGTGGGCCAGGCTGTTGCGGATCATCTCGCCGGGGACCTTGGCGCGGTTGCGGGGTTGCCAGTTGACCGCGCTGGTGGAGTGCTCCATCAGCAGCCACGGCCGCCCGGCCGCCGTGCCGCGGGTCAGGTCGGCGCTGAACGCCAGCTCGCGGTGGCCCCCGTCCTCCGCGGCGATCAGGTAGTGGTCGTTGGAGACGATGTCGAGCTCGCGCCCCCAGCGCAAGTAGTCCATGTCGATCGTCTGGCGCATCACCATGAAGTTGGTCGTCACCGGCACTCCGGGTGAGATGCGGTGCAGCACGTCGCGCTCGGCCACGAAGTTGTCGAGCAGCTGGTCGGAGGAGAAGCGCCGGAAGTCCAGCTGCTGGGTGGGGTTGGCGTGGGTGGGGGCCGCGCGCGGGGGCAGCACCTGCTCGAAGTCGGTGTAGCGCTGGGACCAGAAGGCGGTGCCCCAGGCGTGGTTGAGCCGGGCCAGGTCGTCGTCGTAGCGGCGGCGCAGCCAGGTGCGGAAGGCGGCGGCGCTGACGTCGCAGTAGCAGTGGGAGTTGTGGCAGCCCAGCTCGTTGGAGACGTGCCACAGGGCGAGTGCCGGGTGGTCGCGGTAGCGCTCGGCGAGGGCCGTGCAGAGGACCAGCGAGTGCTCGCGGAAGATCGGCGAGCTCGGGCAGAAGGCCTGTCGGCCGCCCGGCGAGAGGGTGCGGCCGTCGTGGGTGACGGGCAGCATCTCGGGATACCGGTGGGTCAGCCAGGGCGGCGGGGACGCGGTGGCGGTGGCGAGGTCGACGCGGACGCCCGCGGCGTGCAGCTCGTCCATCTGCTCGTCGAGCCAGGCGAAGTCCCACGTGTCGGGGGTGGGCTGCAGCCACGCCCAGGAGAAGACGCCGAGCGTGACCAGGTCGACCCCCGCCTCCCGCATGAGGGAGCGGTCCTCGACGTGGGCGTCGCGCGGCCACTGCTCGGGGTTGTAGTCGCCTCCGAAGGCCAGGGCTGGCAGGGAACTCGGCATGTCGTCACTCTGGCGACCCGCACGCTTGTAAGTCAACGACTTCGCGGGGAAAAGAGTTGAGAAATGTTCGATCTAGTGCGAATTGTGCGCTGTTTGGGCTTGACTGTCCTGTGTTGGAGGTCACATGCTGGGCTCTCCTGTTTGGTTTTGTCTTCTGGAGGCCCTCGTGTCGCGTTCAAGTTCCAGCGCCATCCCCCGCTCCACCATCGCCACCATGGACGCGACGCGTCGCTCGGTCCTCCGGGGCATCGGGCTCAGCGGTCTCGCCGTGGGCGGGGCCAGCCTGCTGGCCGCCTGTGGCGGTGACTCCGGGCCCGCCACCGGTTCCAGCGCGACCGTCAAGTTCGGCATCAACGAGGCCAAGGGCTCAGGCCCGGCCTATGACCGTCTCGCGGCCATCGCCGAGGCCTACACCGCGGAGACCGACACCAAGGTCGACCTCAACGCGGTCGACCACAACACCTTCCAGGAGAGCATCAACACCTATCTCCAGGGCAACCCCGACGACGTCTTCACCTGGTTCGCCGGTTTCCGGATGGCGCAGTTCGCTGAGGCGGGCCTGATCACCGACCTGAGCGACCAGTGGCCCATCGACGGGCTCAACGACTCGTTCAAGCAGGCCGCGACCGCGCCCGACGGCAAGCAGTACTTCGTGCCGGTCAGCTACTACCCGTGGGCGGTCTTCTACAAGAAGTCGGTCTTCGAGAAGAACGGCTGGACCGCACCGGAGAGCAGCGACGACCTGTTCGCCCTCATGGATGACATGCAGGGCAAGAACATCACCCCCTTCGCGTTCGGCGACAAGGACGGGTGGCCCGCGATGGGCACCTTCGACATCCTCAACATGCGGCTCAACGGCTTCGACTTCCACATGAGCCTGATGGCCGGCGACGAGGCGTGGGACGGCGACGAGGTCAGGCTGGTCTTCGAGACCTGGAAGGACCTGCTCCCCTACCACCAGGCCGACCCGCTGGGCCGCACCTGGCAGGAGGCCGCGACCTCGATGGGCAAGGGCGAGTCCGGGATGTATCTCCTCGGGACGTTCGTCGTCGACGCCATCAGCGACGTCGCCGACGACCTCGACTTCTTCACCTTCCCGGCCCTCGACTCCACCATCGGTGCCGACGCCCTGGACGCCCCGATCGACGGTTTCTGCGTCGCGTCGGGCGGCAAGAACCAGGAGGCCGCCAAGGGCATGGTCAAGTGGCTCGGCAGCGCTGCGGCGGCCGACGCCGGCAACGCGGGTGCCGATGCCCCCTTCATCGCCGCCAACTCGGGCGCCAGCACCAGCGCGTACACCGCTCTGCAGGAGAAGTCGGCCGAGGTCGTGGGCGCGGCGGCCAACATCGCCCAGTTCATGGACCGCGACACCAACGCCGACTTCGCCAACACGGTGATGGTCCCGTCCATCCAGGCGTTCCTGAAGAACCCCGACGACATCGACAAGATCACGACGAGCATCGCGGAACAGGCCAAGTCGATCCTCGGTTGAGTCATGACATCCGTCGACGAGGCACCCCAGCACGCGAAGGTCGTGGCGCCCACACAGGGCCGCGAGAAAAAGCTGCCCGCGCGCGACCGGATCACCGTCATCACGATGGTGGCGATCCCGCTCGTGCTTGTCGTGCTCCTGGTGTGGGTGCCGGCGCTGCTCTCGGTGGTGCTGTCCTTCGGCCGGTGGAACGGCTTCGGCGACCTCGGCACCATCGAGTGGGTCGGTGTCCAGAACTACCGCGACATCGTCACCATCTACCCGGCGTTCTGGCCGGCGGTCCAGCACAACCTGATCTGGCTCGGCTTCCTGGTCGTCTTCCCCACCACCCTGGGCATGCTGCTCGCGGTGGTGCTCGACCGGGAGATGAAGGGCAGCCGGGTCTACCAGACGGCCTTCTACATGCCGGTCGTGCTCTCGCTGGCGCTGATCGGCTTCATCTGGCAGCTCTTCTACTCCCGTGACCAGGGCCTGATCAACCAGGTGTTCGGCAGCGAGGTGGACTGGTACGGCGACCCGAGCGTCAACCTGTGGGCCGTGCTCGTCGCCACGGCGTGGCGGCACACGGGCTACGTCATGCTCATCTACTTGGCGGGGCTCAAGGGCGTGGACGCCAGCCTGCGCGAGGCGGCGGCGGTCGACGGCGCAGGGGAGGTGAAGACCTTCTTCCACGTGATCTTCCCGGTCATGCGGCCGATCAACATGGTCGTGGTGGTGATCGTGGTCATCGAGTCGCTTCGTGCCTTCGACCTGGTCTGGGTGATCAACAAAGGTCGCAACGGCCTCGAGGTCATCGGTGCCCTGGTCGCGCAGAACGTGGTCGGCGAGGCGACGCGTTATGGCTTCGGCTCCGCGCTGGCGGTCATCATGATGTTGATCTCGTCGATCTTCATCACCATCTACCTCCGCACCGTCTTCCGTGAGGAGCGCTCCTGATGACGTACGAGACACCGGTGGCCACAGCGCCGCCAGCGACGACCAGGGCCGTGCCCCCGACCCGCAAGGACGGGGGCGTGATGAGCCAGCGTCGCGGGACGGTGGCGACCGTGATCGTCGCGCTCCTGGCTCTCGCCTGGCTCTTCCCGTTGCTCTGGGCGCTGATCAACTCGTTCCGCGACTACAACTACACCCAGGCCAACGGCTACCTCTCCTTCGGCGGCTGGACCACCGCCAACTACGAGCAGGCCTGGACGCAGGGCAACTTCGGGCTGCACCTGAAGAACTCGCTGCTGATCACCATCCCGGCGGTCTTCTTGACGTTGTGGCTCTCCTCGATGGTCGCCTTCGTGCTGGCCCGCTTCAGCTATCGCTTCAACCTGGCCCTGCTCGGGGTCTTCCTGGCCGCCAACCTGCTGCCGCCCCAGGCGCTGCTGATCCCGGTCTTCCGGATGTTCCGGGAGGTGCCGCTGCCCTACTTCATGAGCGACTCGGGGTCGATGCTCAACAGCTTCTGGGCACTCATCCTCGTCAACACCGCCTTCCAGCTGGGCTTCTGCACCTTCGTGCTCAGCAACTACATGAAGACGTTGCCGCACGAGATCTATGAGTCGGCCGAGCTGGACGGCGCGAGCGTGTGGCGCCAGTACTGGCAGCTCACCATGCCGCTCGTACGCCCGGCGCTGGCCGCGCTGGCGACGCTCCAGGTCACCTGGGTCTACAACGAGTTCTTCTGGGCCACCGTGCTGATCCAGCAGGGTGACAAGCTGCCGGTGACGTCCGCGCTCAACAACCTGCGCGGACAGTTCTTCACCGACACCAACCTGGTCGCGGCCGGTTCGATCATCGTGGCGCTGCCCGTGCTCGTGGTGTTCTTCGCGCTGCAGAAGCAGTTCGTCTCCGGCCTGACGCTGGGCTCCACCAAGGGCTGAGATCGGCTCCCGGAGCGACCACATGACTAGGGTGGAGCGCAGGAGTACCGACGAAAGGCACGCGTGGAAGCACTGAGCAGCTGGTTCTCATACGTCCGTGACAACTTCGACTTCATCATGGAGGCGACCCTCGCGCACGTGAGGATCGTGCTGATCGTGGTCGTGCTGGCCACGGTGTTCTCGGTGCTGCTCGGCGTCGCGATCCACCGTCGGCCGGTGGCGCGGGCCATCGCACTGTCCGTCGCCGGCATCTTCTTGACGATCCCGTCGCTGGCCCTCTTCGCACTCTTCATCCCGCTGCTCGGCATCGGGAACCCCCCCGCGATGCTGGCGCTCTTCCTCTACGCGATCCTGCCGATCCTGCGCAACACCGTCACCGGGCTCGACTCGGTGAGCCCGGCCATCGTGGAATCGGCCAAGGGGATGGGCATGAGCTCGACCCAGCAGCTGTTGCGCGTCCGCCTCCCGCTGGCCTGGCCGGTGATCATGGCGGGCGTGCGGATCTCCACCCTGATGACGGTCGGCATCGCCGCGATCGCCGTGCTGGTCGGTGGCGACGGCCTCGGATCCTTCATCCAGTCCGGGCTGACCCGGCTCGGGCTGCCCAATGCCGAGAACTCCGTGTGGACCGGAGTGGTCTTCATCGTGCTGCTGGGCCTGCTGCTCGACTCGGTGCTCGCCCTCGCGCAGCGCCTCACCACCTCGCGCGGACTGCGCATCTGACCTTCCCGGACCACCCCGGACCACCCCCGGACGACGAGAGGAACCCATGAGCTCCGAGGCGAAGATCCACCTGGACCAGGTGGGCAAGACCTACCCCGGCACCCCCGTCCCTGCTGTCGAGAGCCTCACGCTCGACGTCCGCGAGGGCGAGATCCTCGTGCTCGTCGGGCCTTCGGGGTGCGGCAAGAGCACGACCCTGAGGCTCATCAACCGGATGATCGAGCCCACCAGCGGCCGGATCCTGCTCGACGGTGAGGACGTCACCGAGGCCAATCCCGACAAGCTGAGGCGACGGATCGGCTACGTCATCCAGCAGATCGGCCTGTTTCCCCATCACACCATCGCGGAGAACATCGCGACGGTGCCCAAGATGCTCGGGTGGAGCAAGGAGCGCACCAGCGAGCGCGTCGAGGAGCTCATGGCGACGGTCGGCCTCCCCCCCGAGGAGTACCGCCACCGCTATCCCAAGGAGCTCTCCGGTGGGCAGGCGCAGCGCGTCGGCGTGGCCCGCGCGCTGGGGGCCGACCCCGACATCATGCTGATGGACGAGCCGTTCGGGGCGATCGACCCGATCACGCGCGACCGGCTGCAGAACGAGTTCCTGAGGCTGCAGGCGCAGCTGCACAAGACGATCGTCTTCGTCACCCACGACATCGACGAGGCGATCAAGATGGGCGATCGGATCGCCATCCTGGGCGAGCGCAGCCAGATCCGTCAGATCGACACCCCGGAGCGCATCCTGGCCTACCCGGTGGACGACTTCGTCGACGACTTCATCGGCACCGGGTCGACCATCAAGGGCCTCAACTTCTTGAAGGTCAGCTCACTGGCGGCCAGCCCCTACCCCACGACGACCGTGGACGAGGCGCCCCAGGCCGCGATCAACCGGCTCCAGGAAGCCGGCGCCGAGTGGCTGGTCCTGCTCGACGGCCAGGGCCGTCCCCTCCGGTGGCTCAACGAGCACCACCTGAGCGAGGACTCGGGGCCGTTGGAGGAGCGTGGCGAGGAGCTCGGCGACATGCTGAACTCTGACAACTCGTTGTTCCAGGCGCTCGAGCTGATGGTCCAGAGCGCCAGCGGGTGCAGCGTCGTGGTCGACGGGCAGGGCCGTTTCCAGGGTTGCGTGGAGATGCCGGCGATGTCAGCGGCGATCCGGCGGGCCCAGCGTGAGGCCCAGCTGCACTACGAGGAGCTGGAGGCGATGAACTCGTGAGTGACGTCACCTACGGCACGGCCATGGAGCGCATGCGGCCGGTCCCGGACGCCCCGGAGGACGAGAACCTGCCCGGGCCCGATCGCAGCGGTGGCCAGGTGGCCCGGCTGTTGCGGACCTCGACCCTGTGGCTCGCGCCGGTGCTGATCGCCGGCCTGGCCCTCCTGCTCTACCTCTACGTGCGCAGTCTCGACCTGCCCAACGCCAACCGACAGCAGCGCTCCGCACTCAGCTGGGACGGCAAGTTGCGTCCGCAGCTGGTCGAGCACCTCGAGATCGCCGGCTGGTCCACGGTGATCGTGATCCTGGTCGCGGTGCCGCTCGGCATCATGCTCACCCGGCAGGGCCTGCGCCGGATCAGCCCCGCGGTGCTCGCGGTGGCCAACTCCGGCCAGGCGGTGCCGGCGTACGGCCTGCTCGTGATCTTCCTGTCCATGATGGGGCAGGGCAAGTGGACGGTGATCTGGGCGTTGGCCCTCTTCGCGCTGCTCCCGGTGCTGCGCAACACCATGGTCGGGCTCGACGGGGTGGACCGCAGCGTGATCGAGGCCGCCCGCGGGATGGGCATGACCCGTGTCGGTGTCCTGGCCAGGATCGAGATGCCGCTCGCGGTGCCCGTGATCGTCGCCGGAGTCCGCACCGCGATGATCGTCAACATCGGCATGGCCACCCTCGCCTTCCTGATCGGCGGCGGCGGGCTCGGCATCACCATCAGCTCCGGCCTGAAGCTCAACCAGGACCCGGTGCTGATCGTCGGCGCCTGGCTGGTGGCGATCGTGGCGCTCAGCTTCGACTGGCTCGGCGCGGTCGCGGAGCGCTACCTCCACCCGCGCGGGCTCTGAGCGCCACCCGGCGCCTGCCCGGCGGCCTACCCCGCGCCGCCACGCTCGGCACGTGACGACGCCGCCAGGTCCACGGACCTGGCGGCGTCGCTGGGGGTCGGGGCTCAGAGCAGCCCGATCTCCTTGAGGTAGTCCTCGGCCACCCGCGCGGCGGGCTGGCCGTCGACGTCGACGGTGGCGTTGAGCTCGGCCATCTTCTCCTCGTCCAGACCCTCGAGGATGGAGTCCACGAGGTCGTCGTAGACCTCGGCGTGCGCGTCGTAGACGGCGTTCTGGAACGTGAAGGAGACGTTGTAGAGGATCATCACGCCCTGGTCGTCGACCAGCTCGAGGTTGAGCGCCTGGATCCGGCCGTCGGTGGTGAACACCTCGCCGAAGTCGCAGGCACCCTTGGCGGTCTCGGTGTAGATCAACCCGGTGTCCAGGATCTTGGTCTGGCTTCCCGGCAGCTCGTAGCCGGTGGCGTCCTCGAACAGCACCAGGCCGTCGGGACGGTCCGGGAACTCGGTCTCCATGCACACCGTCGCGTCGGGGTTGGCCTTGAGATAGGCGGCCATCGACTCGAAGTCGAACCCGCCCTCCTGCTCGGCGAGGTCGCCGAAGGCCGCGAAACCGTAGGTGTCGTTGAACGGCGAGGTGCCGACCCACTTGATGTCGTTGTCCTCCAGGTCGGCCGTCGACGTCACGTCGAACAGCTCCTGCGGGTCCTGGCTCGGGTCCTCGTTGCCGAGGTGAACGGTCCAGCCGGTGCCGTTGTACTCCGGGTAGACGTCGATGTCGCCGCTCATCAGGGCGTCGCGGTTGACCGACGTCCCCCCGAGGTTGACCTGGTTGTCGACGCTCGCACCCGCGGCCTCGGTGGCCTGGGCGAGCATCTCCCCGAGCAGGATGTTCTCGGTGAAGTCCTTCGACCCGATCGTCAGCGAGACCCCGTCGAGCGCGTCGCCGCTGGGCGAGGCGCTCCCTCCGCTGTCGTCGCCTCCGCAGGCGGCGAGTCCTGCTGCGAGGGCCAGGACGGCCGTCGTGGCGAGCAATTGGCTTCTTCGATTCCGCATCAACTGATCCTTCGGTTGCTGGCGTCACCCGGGAGGACCCGGGTCAGCGACGGACGCGTGTGGGTGCATCGGCACCGCGTCGGGTCGCTGCTGAATCAGTCGAACCTAACCCCGCTCGAGCCGGCACCGGGGGTCGAGAGGCTGATCTGGGACAACGATATGGTTTCAGTTGGTCTCCAGGACCGACGACGAGAACGCGGTCCGCGACCGTGGGGAGGATCGTGCAACGATGCCCAACCGGCTGGTGAACGCCACCTCGCCCTACCTCCTGCAGCACGCCGACAACCCCGTCGACTGGTGGGAGTGGGGGCCGGAGCCGTTCGCCGAGGCGCGTGAGCGCAACGTGCCGGTCCTGCTCAGCGTCGGCTATGCCGCCTGCCACTGGTGCCACGTGATGGCGCACGAGTCCTTCGAGGACGAGGGAACCGCCGCGCAGCTGAACGAGCACTTCGTGAGCATCAAGGTCGACCGCGAGGAGCGACCGGACGTCGACGCGATCTACATGCAGGCCACGACCGCGATGACCGGCCACGGTGGCTGGCCGATGACGGTCGTCCTCGACCACGACGCCAACCCGTGGTTCGCCGGCACCTACTTCCCCGACGAGCCGCGTCACGGCCAGGCGTCCTTCCGGCAGGTGCTGCAGGCACTGACCGATGCGTGGCGGGACCGCGCTGAAGGGGTGCGCGAGCAGGCCGCCAAGCTACGCGCGCACCTGCAGGCGCCGGCGTCGCTCCCGTCCGCCCCGATCGGGTCGGACGTCATCGACGCGGCGATCGCCCAGCTGACCGGCGACTTCGACCCGGAGGCCGGCGGCTTCGGCAACGCGCCCAAGTTCCCCCCGTCGATGGTGCTCGAGATGCTGCGCCGCCGGGTGGTGCGCGGGGGCGACGACGAGACCACCCGCCAGGCCGCCCACATGCTCGCGCGGACCGTCGCCGCGATGGCCGGGGGCGGGATCTATGACCAGATCGGCGGCGGGTTCGCCCGCTACGCCGTCGACCGTGGCTGGGTGGTGCCGCACTTCGAGAAGATGCTCTACGACAACGGGCAGCTGCTCGCCCTCTACGCCCGACTGCGGACGCCGCTCGGCGACCGCGTGGCCCGCGAGACGGCCGACTTCCTGATCCGCGAGCTGGGCACCGCCGAGGGCGGTTTCGCCAGCGCCCTCGACGCCGACAGCGAGGGCGTCGAAGGCAGGTTCTACGCCTGGACACCGGCCCAGCTGGTGGAGGTGCTCGGGGCGGACGACGGCGCGTGGGCGGCGGAGCTGCTGACGGTGACCGACGCCGGCACCTTCGAGCACGGCAGCTCGACCCTGCAGCTGCGCCACGCCCCCGACGACCTCGACCGGTGGGCGAGCACCCGGCAGCGGCTGTTCGACGCCCGCGCGCCACGGGTGCGCCCGGCCCGCGACGACAAGGTGGTCGCAGCCTGGAACGGGCTCGCGATCAGTGGCCTGGTCGCGACCTGGCAACGCCTCGGCGATCCTGCCCACCTCGACGCGGCCTCGTCGGCGGGTCGGCTGCTCGTCGGCGTGCACGTCCGGGACGGGCGCCTGCGGCGGGTCTCGCGCGACGGCGTCGTGGGCACCCCCGCCGGGGTGCTGGAGGACCTGGGCTGCGTCGCGACGGCGTTCGTCGACCTCGCTGTCGCCACGCTCGACGTCAGCTGGATCGACCACGCGCGCACCCTGCTCGACGACGCGGTCGCCCGGTTCCGTGCCGACGACGGCGGCTTCTTCGACACGGCCTCCGACGCGGAGAGGCTGGTGGCGCGCCCGCGCGACCCCTCCGACAACGCCTCACCCAGCGGGCTGTCCAGCGCCGTGCACGCCCTCGTCGCCTTCTCCGCGCTCACCGGCGAGCCGGCCTACCGCACCGTCGCCGAGGAGGCGCTGGCGACGGCCGGCGTGCTCGCGCAGCAGGCGCCCCGCTTCGCCGGCTGGTCGCTGGCCGCGGCCGAGGCGATGCTGGACGGCCCACGTGAGGTCGCCGTGGTCGGGCCCCCCGGTCCGGAGCGCGACGCGCTGGCGCGGGCGGCGTACGCCCTGCCGGGGGCCGTGGTGGTCGTCGCCGACGGTCCCCGCGACGATCTCGCCCTGCTCGTCGGGCGCGACGCGGTCGACGGCAGGCCCGCGGCGTACGTGTGCCGCCACCACGTCTGCGCCGCCCCGGTCACCGACCCCGCAGACGTGTAGCCGCTGTCGGTCCGGAGCGGCACACTGGAGGCATGCGGACTCGGGAGCGCGACGGCCAGGTCGGGGGTCAGGTCGGGGGTCAGGTGGCCCAGCAGCCGCGCCGGTTCTACGACGGCGGGACGCTGTCGCGTGACGGCGTGCCGGGGGAGCCGCCCGACCCCGGGGCCGACCCGCGCATCGTGCTCGAGCGGCACACCCAGGAGGGCGTCGAGACGTTCTCCCTCGAGCGCCGCCTGGCCTATCTCGACCGCCACCTCGGCGAG